>CAYMFW010000191.1:0-8949 GCA_964389785.1 uncultured Planctomycetota bacterium | reverse complement strand
GAACTCTCTGAAGCAGACGATTGTCTGGGACGGCAAGGACGATCTCGGAACGTACATGAAGGACCCGGAGGCGCTTCGAGTAAGGGTGATGCTGGGATTGAAGCCGGTGTTCCACAAGCGGCTCGGGGGCACGAGCCCGTACAATCTTCCGGGGTATGTGGCAGGCATCGTCGTGGGGCCGGACGGGGCGTACGTTTTCACGAAGGGCCATGGCGCACACGGTCACGTGGCGGTACGCAGGTTCGATCATGACGGTAAATATATCCGTTCTCTGATCCCGCCGCCGGCCGATCTGCCGGAATCAAAACTGGACGGCATGGGCTATATCGAATACGAACCGGGCCGGCGGGCTTTGCACTCCCCGGATCTCAGTGCGACGGTCTGGTCCTCAGGCTGGGTGCTGGAGGCCGTTGGCGGGCACGCTTTAGCCGACGTGCAGCCTGTATTATACGGCGATCGGATCTGGTACGCCACGGGCGGAGGTCGAGTCCCCTCGCGGTTTCATTACCTGAAGACGGATGGGTCCACGGAAGCCCGGGGAGTTCACGGCAAACCGCTCACCACCGGGAAGACTGCGCATCCCAATCCTCGCCTGGCGATTTCGCCCGACGGCGAATGGCTTTACATGTTGAATGCTGGAGGATTTGCCGCCGGTTTCGGCTATTCGGGGTGTCCGCTGTCCAGCGTTCGGCGCTGCAGGACGGCGGACGACAAGATGGTAGAGGTCTTCATCGGATCGCCGAAGGATGCTCCCGGTTCGGACAACCAGTCATTCAACGGGCCGACAGGCCTGGATTGTGACGCCCAGGGGAAGATCTACGTGGCGGACGGCCTCAACAACCGGGTTCAAATCTTTTCACCGGAAGGGAAATACCTGCGGACGATTTCCTGCAACCGCCCGGTTCTGGTGAAGGTGCACCGCAAAACGGGCGCCGTGTACGTCCTGCACAAGACCAACGTGAAGGGAAAGACCGTCGGGTGCCTGTCGAAATTCGACTCGTGGGAGTCGTCCAGGCCGGCCTTTACACAACATGGCCTGACCAGCGCGCATCTGGCCGTTGACTCGTGGTCGCCGAAACCGCGGGTGTGGCTGGGCGGCACGGTGAACAAGGTGAATACGGGCGGCGCGTACGGCGGGGACACCAGCGTGACCGTCTGGGAAGAGGAGGCCGGAGGCTGGCGCAAGATTGCGGACTTCGAAGAGCAGGCGGGGAAGGAAGACGGAGCCGACTCCGCAGGGCGATGGAGCGGAGTCTCCTGCCTCGCGAGGGTGGTCTGCGACCCCGTGCGAGAACAGGTCTATTTCTATCACCGGAAAGCCGGCGATCTGTGCTTCGATCTGAAGAGCGGCAAATTGTTGGGACGCATCGAGTTCTACGGGGGTACGGACGACATCGCCTTCGACAAGCGCGGCTACATGCACACACACTTCAACCCCGGTTTCTACCAGCCGGGCGTGGGCCGGCTGGACCCTGATCAGCCGACGCCGGGCCGGCACCATGACCAATACCGGCTGAAGGAATGCCCCTACGACTACGGCGTGCAGGACCGCACAGGGCAGTGGCAGGGCATCATTCCGGTCAAAGATCAGCCGGGCGCGAAGTTTTTCCAGGATGGGATCGGGGTGAACATGCGCGGGGACGTGGCGGAGGTCTGCAACATCTATTACGTGCCCAAGATGGATGATCTGGGGGACGAAGTGGGTTATCAGCAACGAAGCGAGCGGTATGCCTTCGATCCGGGCGGAAAGACATACAGCCATTTTCTGAAATATGTAAAGAGCGAGGAGAAAAAAGGGCATCAAGTGTATTCGATTCGCCGCCAGCCCGGGCACCCGCTGGCCGGCGGGACGATCTGGACGTTCGATCACAACGGCGAACTGCGCCGGGAGAGTGCGGTGCTGGCCGGCAAATTGCTCAATGGGGTGGGCATAGATGAGGACCGGTGCCTGTACTACGTGGCCGGGAGACCGGAGAATACCCGGATGGTGAACGGCAGGCCGTTTCTCCAGAACCGGTACGGTCATTTCGGCACGGAGAAGAAGCCCATGATCGGGCACGCGGACTTTCCGATCACGGGGACTCTGATGAAGACGGCGGGGGAAGAGGCGACGCTGATCATGAAACAGGCGCCGATTCCGCTGGACCAGCCATTGAAACGGCCGATGGACGTCGTGGGCGGCTGGGTGAAGGGCACGGAATGGATGTATGCGGGCGCCTCGCCGATCAAGGCCGTCGCCTGTACCTGCCCCACAATGCGAGCACACCTGGATTGGTACAAACGCTCCTTCGTGCCGGAGGCGTACCGGCACTCGTTCGGGGTTCTGGATACGGCGGGAAACCTGATCATGCACCTGGGCACCTACGGCAACTTCGATTCCGGCAGCGGCGCGCAGAGTACAATACCGGTGGGCGGAGACAATATCGCCGTATTCATGCCGCGGATGATTTCGGGAACGGACAACTACCTGTGCTTCGACGACTGGGGTGAACGGCTTGTCGTGTTGAAACTCGACTACCACGTGGAGGCCGATGCCCCGGTGGCGCAATAGGATTCACGCGCGTGGTGTCATTCGGGGTTCGGCGCGTACGTGGGGGAGTCCGTTCCCGCGCGCGGCACGGACAGTCTGGAGTCTCCGGCGCAGTACATCGTGCGAGGCCCGATCACGCCGGAATCATGCCCATCTGGCAGTTGCGAACCCGATATCGCTGCCGGACGTCATGCGTCTTGCGTGATTCCCGCTGCGGGAGTACGATAATCACCTCTGTTCAGAGAGCAATTATCGGCAAACCTTCGGCAATCGCCGACATTGGCACCGCGACGCGGAAGGGGTAACATGGGTAACATGGACTATGGTATCAGTATTACAGAGCCTCTGCATATCACCGTAGAGGTCATCCCTTCAGGCCACATCGAGAGGAGGATGGAATGAACAATCTGCAACTCGCCTGCATTCCGACGTTGATCGTGATCATACTGGCGGGAACATTCACCGTTTGTTCTGCCGGGGAGTTGAAGTCTTCGGAGGAGGCGGCCGGTCCGGCCGGTCAGGTAATCCTCGATGCCTGCTGCTACTGGAGGGTGCATCTGACGCTTCGTCCTGCCCTGGTTGAGGGCGCAGGCGCAGAGGTGAAACTGCCGCCGGAAGAAATCCAACCGAATACACCGCTGCCACCCCCGGACTGGATCAAACCGAACTTCGACGACAGCTCCTGGTGGCGGGACCCGGCCCCGCTGTTCGATGGCGCCGGCCTGGCGCAAGGCATGAACCTGGCGCTCCTGTGCATGCGCGGCAAGTTCGAGGTGACCGACCCGGGCCAGGTGCGGGATCTCTCGCTTTCCGTGAGTTTCCGCGGCGGCGCCGTGGTGTACCTGAATGGCAGGGAGATCGCCAGGAATTACCTCCCCGAGGGCACGCAGGACCCCCTGGCCCCGGCCGAGATCTATCCGGAGGAGGCACACGGATTCAATGTCCATCATTACGCCTTGAGTCCCCGGATGAAGGCGATGGAGCGCCGTACGCGTCAAATCGAAAACGTGAAGATTGATTCCTCTGCTCTTCGGAAAGGGATCAACGTTCTGGCGCTCGAAATACACCGCGCGCCGCTGCGGCCGTCGGACTTCGGCGGCTACGGGAGCCCGAAGATGTGGAACACGGCCGGGTTCCTGGACCTGCACCTGATGGCCGGATCCGATGCGGGCGTGGTCCCTGCCATCGACCGGCCCAAGGGCTTGCAGATCTGGAATGCGGCGACCACGGAGCTGATTCTCGACGTCGATTACGGGACCCCGGCAGAGAAATTGCTTCCGGTTCGCATTGCGGCGGCACGTAACGGTTCCTTCTCGGGGCTCGTCGTCCTGAGCTCGGATTCGCCGATCCGGAAGCCGCGTGCAAAGATGGGCGATCTAACGAGCAGGAACGGCAGGATAATCAAGGGTTCCGATGTTCTCGTGAGGTATGCCGTCGGGGGCGGCCAGGTCCCCAACACCCGGGTTCCACGACCGTTTTACAGCGGGTGGGACGGGCATCGTGGCTGGGACACCCATAGGAGAAAGGCTCCCACGGTTCCGTGGAGACTCTGTGAGGCGGCGCCGACTGAAATAAAGGTTGCGTCTCTGAACAAACTCGGAACCGGATACCGCCGCGTGTTCGGTGCGGTGCTTCCCGTCTGGATAACCATCGGGGTGCCGAAGGACGCCGTGGCGGGCCCCTATGAAGGAACCCTCGCCGTTTCGACCGGGGACGACCGATTCGATGTTCCGGTGCGACTTGAGGTCAGCGATTGGACCTTTCCGGATCCGTCCGACTACAAGTCGTTCTGTGACGCCATTGAATCCCCTACCTCGATCCGTTACCGGTTCGGCGTAGAGCAGTGGTCCGACGCTCATTTCGAGATGATGGGGAAGACCTTCGACGTTCTGCGCGGTCTTGCCAACCGGACACTGTACATTCCCGTGCGCACGAAGACAGACTTCGGCAACGAGGAAGGAATGATCCGCTGGATCAAATCCGGCGCGACCTACACGTGCGATTTTACAATCTTCGAACGATATCTCGATCTGGCCATCGAACGAATGGGCAAGCCGCAACACGTGGTTTTCTACGTGTGGGATTGCGACATGGGCGGCCACTCCCGTCCCGCAACCCCGGGAGGATTCGTCGACGCGGGATTCCCCGGCACCGGCTATGCCGGAGCGGGCAAGGTGCTTCCACCCAGCGAGGACACGGCAATACCGGTAAGCTTCCTCGATCCGGCGACGAAGCAGGTCTCCGAAGGGTTCGGGCCGTCGTTCGGAGACGCAAGCGCCAAGGAATTCTGGAAGCCTTTCGTGGAGGGCATACGGAAGAGGCTGAAAGAACGCGGCTTGGACGGAACGGCGACACTTGGTCTGTTCGGAGATTTCCAGCCGCTGCCGGGAGTGATGAGTTTCTGGCGGGAAATGATGCCCGAGGCCCCTTGGGCGAGCTCCGGGCACGTTTGGGTGAAGGAACTGCACGGCTCGCCGGTGGCCTTCGGCACCGCGTGGCGGTGGGACGGAAACTACAGCCTGCCCGATCCGGGCGTCGAGAGAGTAATGTCCTGGCGCGACGACAAGGTGAAGCTCGCACCGTATCGCATTCCCGTCAACCGATTTCCTTCCGGTTACTTCGCCAACATGTACGAGTTCAACCTGTCCTGCGGGCAGGATGGGCTGGGGCGGATATTCGCCGACTTCTTTCCGGTGAAGACGCACGAGAAGGCGAAGCATTCGGCCCGCCTCCTCGGCCGCTACCAGGCGACCACCTGGGGAACCATGAACTGGGGACATACCTGGCTGGGCCCAGCTCCGGAGGGTCCGGTAGCCACCGTCGCCGTCGAGTCTCTGCGAGAAGGAATGCAGTGGGGCGAAGCGCGGATTTTCATCCAGGACGCGATTCTGGACCACCGCGACGCATTGGGAGAAACGCTTGCGAAATCGGCCCAGGATATCCTCGACAAGCGCGTCCGCCTGATACGGTGGGCGAATATGATGCCGGGGCACGGGGACATCCCTCCCTTCGGGGAGTACTGGCTTGGAGGGACCGATACGTTCGCGCGGAACCGGAAGCTCTACGACACCGCGGCCGAAATTGCCCGGACGCTCAAGTAATCAGCCCCGCCGTGAAGCGCTTCTCCAGCTCGTGTCGCTCGGCTGCAAATCCGGCCAGCTCGATCCACAACTCATCCTCCGGCAGCTGCGCCTGCACTACTCTCCCCGTCGCGCCAAGATGGCCCACGATCCTGCGTCTCTCAGATCGTCCTTCGCACGCGTGGAATCCCTGATCTTCCTTTTTTGCGAATCTTCTCCGCGTGCTCGATGAGCCGCTGGACGCCGACCCTGCTATTGAGTATCCTTATCGAGGGTGAGACGAGCGTACGGTCACGGTCAAGGAAACCCACAACATGCGCTTTCTTCGCAAGGTCGGTACCCACGATCAATGGTGCCGGCCCCAGGAGTTCCTGATGCGTCATGGCCCTCAGCCGCCGCTTACGTGCTCCCTTCGATATATTCATGGTGGCCTCCTGTAAAAAGGGGCTAAAGAAACCACAGATTTCTTCCCTTTTTACACGGCCACCATAAGTTATGACAACTACGGAAGGAAAGGAACTGGCCGCATGCGAAACTTACTGTTTGTGTTTATCCTGGTCCCTGCGCTTGCCGCGCAGGCCGATGAAACGAAGGATATCCTGTACCCCAGTTCCGCCGATAAATCCGAGCAGCATGCCATGTTTTACGCTCCTCCCTCCGAGAAGCCCGTGCCTCTCGTTGTTGCCCTCCATACATGGTCCGGGAACTACAAGCAGACATACCACAAGGCCATCGAACAGTGGTGCGTGAAGAACGGCTGGGCATACATACATCCGGATTTCAGGGGCCCCAATAAACGTCCCGAGGCCACCGGATCGGAGCTGGTGGTGAAGGATATCGTGAGTGCCGTGGAATACGCCAAGAAGACGACCAAGATCGACGATTCGGCGATCTATCTCGTCGGCACCTCCGGCGGCGGCTACACCGCGCTGGTGATGGCCGGGCACCATCCTGAAATATGGGCGGGCGTGTCCGCCTGGGTCCCGATATCAGATCTGAAGGCGTGGCACGCGCAGGGAAGGTACGTCGCCGACCTGGAGAAATCCTGCGGCGGCGCGCCGGGCGCCGGCGCCGCGGTCGATGCCGAGTACGTCAAGAGATCGCCCCTGACCTATCTGAAAAATGCCAAGGGCCTGACCCTGCATATCAACGCGGGGATTCAGGACGGGCACGGCGGAAGCGTTCCCATCAGCCATTCACTCCTGGCGTTTAACGAAGTAGCGGCACCGGAGGACAGGATATCCGACGAGGATATCCGCTTCTTCGTGGAGAAGGCGAAGGTCCCGCCGAAGCTGCAATCCGACATATCGGATCCGAGCTACGGCAAGAATCCCCCGTTGTTCCGAAGGAAGTCGGGGAACGCGACCGTGACGATATTCAAGGGCGGCCACCAGCTCGTAGCTTCGGCAGCCCTCGCCTGGATCGAACAGATTCACAACGGAAAGAAGTAGCCCGTTCGGATCATGCTATGGCGGATGGAATATCGGGGGGATACAGAAGAACGCCGCCAAGTGGATCACGCAGGATCGTCCGGATATCATTCTGCTTCTGATCGGAATCAACGGAATCAATGCCAAGAGCCCGGGACAGCTGGATGCCCTGGTCAAGACGAGCTGTGAGGCCGATAAGGATGTGACGCTTGTTGTCGCACGGATAACTCCGCTGAGAAAATACAATCAGCACCTCTTCGACTACAACACTCCCATACAGCCGGTGTTCGCCAGGGATATCGAAGGCAACGTTCTTCACGTGAAAGACGTGCGCATTCCGACGGCCGCATGGACGGCAGGGATTCTCGAAGCTGTCAAGTATTGGTGCTGTTGAATCACTTGTGGATCATATCGGGCATTATCGTTGTAGAAACGGGGGCTGCTACCGGTTTTCGTCGAAGGCGCCGTCGAACGTGGGCTCGTCGGCGAGGCCGTCGGCGCCCACATTGTTCTTGAATGCCCAGCCGTACGGATGGCCGCTCCAGCTTCCGGCCTGCCACGACCCCCACGCGTCGCTCGTGTCCGTCGACTGCAGCCAGCACTCCCGCCACGGACCGCCTCCCACGTGGCCGTCCAGATGGACCGTGTTGAACTTGAACATCTCCAAAAGGGCCTTGGCTCCGCCGAAGTGCGAACGGTTCGTCCGCACGGTGTCCGTCTTGGGCAGATGGCAGGAAGCGAACCACACCGATCCCTTGCAGGACATGGTGATGTTGCGGTTTCTCGTCGCGGGCCGGTAGGGTTCCTCCGCCGAGTACGGGCCCGCGACGCCATCGGGGTGGTTCAGTATGTGATTGCCCCACCCGGTGGTCTGATACTTGTAGCAGCCAGTGGGCTGAATGAACAGCATGTATCCCATGACGCCGACGGTGCGCGTTGCTGCGTCACGCTGCTCTTCCGAACCGACCGGCCGGCTGCCGTCCAGGGCGTACTTCCAGTCCCGGACGATTACTATGGGATCCCAGAGGACTTCCACGTTCAGGTATTTCCCCGGCTGGCGGGGTCGCCCGCGCCAGAGGCCGTTTTGCGACTCGTCGTTCCAAAGCCGGCCGGGGTATGTGTCGTCGTAGTACAGGCCGAGCGTGATCCAGCTGGAGTTCTGACCGGCACAGGAGGTAAGCCACTGTTCATGCTGTCCTATCCTGCGTGTCCCCTGCATCGTGCTGCCGCCGAAGCACCTCTGGCTGTAGTCCCACCCTTGAAAGGGAAGGTAGTGCGAAGTGGGCGCTTTGCCCTTGTTGTCGCTCGCGTAGATCGTGAGACCGATGGCGATCTGCCGGAGGTTGCTCTTGCACGTGGTGAAGTACGCGTACTCCCGCGCGCGGGTGAGGCCGGGAAGCATGAGGGACGCGAGCAGGGCTACGATGGCTATCACCACCAGAAGCTCGACCAGTGTAAAAGCGTGTCGGGCCTGGGGGAATCCTGGAGTAAGATGCCCCAGGCATATTCTCAAGCGTTTCATCCCATTTCCTCCGGAGCTTGGCTGATACCCCTGTGTCCACGGACGGCAAAGGGCACTTCACTCCGATATCGATCAGGGAGTATACCCTCCGTACGTTTCGGAAACAATGGAGGCTCACGTCACTTCTTGGCAATATCGAATCATGCGGAGAGACCGTGCCGCGGTGAGGATTCCCGGTTGTGGTCGGGTGTGAACGTCGGCGTTGGAAGCAGATGGCAGTTTGAAGGTTGTTCCGGATACATCCGGGCGGTCTTGTGAATGATACAGCATTGCCAATAAATGATTCCTTTATCCATTGTGTCTCGGGCGTACCGACGGTATGATGTGACCGAAGGGGCAGATGCCCCTGACGCGCATTCCGGGAACGGTCAATTCAACGAGAGGGAG
>CAYMFW010000190.1:0-9078 GCA_964389785.1 uncultured Planctomycetota bacterium | reverse complement strand
GTGTGAATCAGGTGCCGGTGAATCCGAAGCGGGGGCTCACGTTCGCGGCGGCGCTGCGGTCCATCCTCCGGCAGGATCCGGATACGATCATGATAGGCGAGATCCGAGATCTGGAGACGATAGAAATCGCCATCAAGGCGGCACTCACCGGTCATCTTGTGTTCAGCACGCTGCATACGAATGACGCACCGAGCACGATTGCCAGGATGGTTGATATGGGCGTCGACCCGTTCATGGTCGCATCGGCGACCGTACTTGTATCCGCGCAGAGGCTGGCTAAGAAGCTGTGCGACGAATGCAAACAGCCGGTCGAGGTGCCGGTGGAGAGGCTGGTCGCGCTGGGAGGCAGGGAGAACGAGGTTCAGGGTGCGACCCTGTTCAGCCCGGTAGGATGTGAGAGGTGCGCCGACGGCTACAAGGGCAGATTCGCACTTCTCGAGACGCTTCCAATGACCGAGACGGTAAAGCGCCTGATTATCGAGGGCAAGTCCCCGATAGAGATCAAACGCGCGGCTCTTGAAGATGGTATGCTTACGCTGCGAAGGTGTGGTATACTGAACGCGGTGAGGGGGAAAACCTCGCTCGAGGAGATTCTGCGCGTTACCATGGGGGATTGACTGGGGCCGCGCCGGAGTTGGATTAGGAGAAGGTGCACACATGGCAGAAGAGAAGACGTACTTCCAGAGATTGCTGGCTGGGGAGCCGCTGACCACATCTGTAGCCACCGAGGAGATGGTCGTCTTCACCAGACAGATGGCCACTATGATCGGGGCGGGCATTTCCCTTCTGGAGACGCTGGAGATCCTTGCGGACCAGTCTGAGAACAAAGGCTTTCAGAGAATCCTGCACAAGGTGGTCGAGTTGGTCAGGGGTGGAAGCGACCTGTCCGACGCGCTTGGAATGCAGCCGCGAAAAATCTTCCCCGAGATCTACGTCAACATGGTCCGGGCCGCTGAGGCCAGCGGTCAGCTCGATGTTATCCTGGACCGCCTCGCGGGATACCAGGAGGCGTCCGCCGCTCTGAAGCGCGAGATCAAGTCGGCCATGACGTATCCGGTCATCTCGCTGTGCATGATCCTCATGATCGTAGTCGGCCTGATGGTGGGGATCATCCCGAAGTTCAAGGAGATCTTCACAGGGCTGGGGGTCACGCTTCCTCTTCCGACGATCATCCTCCTGATGGTGAGCGATTTCATGATCACGCAGTGGTACATCCTGGTAGGAGGAATCGTTGCGCTCATCGTCGCGTTCACCCTCTTCAGAAAGAGCGCTTTCGGACGCCGGCAGATCGACTGGCTATCGCTCAAGATGCCGGTATTCGGACCGCTCTTCACGAAGGTATCCATCGCCAGGTTCAGCCGCACGTTCGCGACGCTGCTGTCCAGCGGCGTTCCGATTCTCGGCGCGCTGGAGATCGTCTCCAAGACCGCCGGGAACGTCGTGGTGTCCTCCGTGATAGACAACGCCAGGGAGAACGTCAAGGAGGGTAACGATCTGGCGACGCCGTTGGGCGTCAAGGGATCCGTCTTCCCGCCGATGGTAGTGAAGATGATCGCGATCGGTGAGAAATCCGGCGCATTGGAACTGCTGCTCAACAAGATCGCGGATTTCTACGACCAGCAGGTGAAGGCGACCGTCGAGGCGCTGACGTCCCTCATCGAGCCCATCATGATAGGCATGATGGGTGCGGTGGTCGGCGGCATCGTGCTGGCGGTGTTCCTGCCGATATTCAAGCTGCAGTCCGAGCTCGCTGGTGGTAAGCACTAGGGACGCCAGCCCGTTACCGGAGCATCTTCGGAAGGCGACGTGGCTTCTCTTCGGCAGGCAGGGCGTCCTGCTGCTGGGGATTGCCGTACTGCTCCTCCGGGAGGGTGGAAGCGCGGTATTCGCCGAAGTCTACCGGCCAGCCTACATATTCCTGATCGGCGCGTCGGTTCTGAATCTGATTTTCATGCTGCTCATCAAGTGGTTCGCCCGCACCACATCGTTCACCGGGATCCAGATCGTGATGGATACCGTCCTGGCGTCCTGCCTGGTGTACCTGACCGGAGGGGTGGGCAGCAACTTCACGCCGCTGTATTTCGCCACGATCCTCTCGGCGAGCCTCCTCCTGTCGGCCACTGCGAGCCTGCTGGTGGCGTCCATCTGTACCGTCCTGCTGTCGGCAGTATCCCTGGTCTATTTCTTCAGCTATCACTATGAGTTTACGCTGCCGTGGGTGACAAGGGAGTGGGGTATCGTCGGGGAGCCCCAGCTGAGCTTCATCCTGGCGTTCCTGCTTGCGCACACCGGTGGCTTCTATGCGGTGGCTCTGCTCAGCGGACGTCTCGCTGCGGGGGCGCGGCACATAAGGATTATGACGAACGAGATCCTGCAGAACATGGCAGGCGGAGTCATTGCGCTGAGTTCGGAGGGGACGGTCGTGTACATCAATCAGGGGGGTCGCGACCTGCTCGGACTTGAGGGGGGGCGACCGGAGCCGATGGTGGCGGTCGCCGAGCTGCTGAAGGATGCGAGCTGTCGGTCGCTCCTCGACGTCCTCATGTCGTTCACCGAGGGGAGAAGAGACATTCAATTGCCGAGGGAGGATACGCAGGCGGACCTGCCGCTGCAGGTCACCACGTCGCTTCTCTGCGACGACCGGGGGCGGCGGAGGGGGTTGATCGCGATTCTGGACGATCTGTCGCTTCGAAGGGAAATGGAGGAGACGAAGCGAAGTATCGAGAGGATGGAGGCGATCAGCGAAGTGTCCGCGAGCATCCCGCACGAGGTGCGGAATCCCCTCGCCTCTATAAGGGGGGCGATACAGGAGGTCGTTGAAACGGAGAAGCTGGGTGAGCAGAGCAGCCGCCTTCTGGATCTGGCCCTCGCGGAGACCGACCGGCTGGACAAGATCGTGACCGACTTCCTGCAGTTCGCGCGAAGCAAGCGTCTCGATCGGAAGAGCCTGAATGTGAGGAGAGTGCTGGAAGATGTGGCGGACCTTCTGCGGAGCCGGAAGCGCAGTGCTGATGTGGACGTTGTGCTGGACGCCGCTTCCGACCTTCAATGCCTGGGAGACCGGGACCATCTGCATCAGGTGTTTCTGAACCTGGGCTTGAACGGACTTGAGGCGCTCGGTGACCGTGGGGTTTTGCGCATCGAGGCGGAAGCCGAGAACCGCATGGTGCCCGGTGTCGGCGTTCACTTCGTGGACTCCGGGGGCGGTGTCAGGGAGGACGTCGGGCCGCGGGTTTTCGAGGCGTTCTGGAGTACGAAGGAGGAAGGAACCGGGCTCGGACTATCTCTCGCACGACGGATCGTGCTGGATCACGGCGGGAGCATCGACGCGACCAACAACGACGAGGGCGGCGCGACCTTTTCCGTCTGGCTGCCGGCCAAAGCGGAGGGCTGAGCGGCAGGCTGTCGTCTCGCTCATTACCCCGCTGGCCTTACAGCACTTCGTCGAGACCTTCCCGCTGCAGCTTGTCCACGAGGGTCTTCACGTCCTGCACGCGGTCGGCTGCACAAACAAGGGTCGCGTCCGGCGTGTGGATGATGACGAGGTCGGATAGTCCGATCGTGGTGATGAGATGATCGTCCTGTTCCCAGATGATGCAGTCGTTCGTGTCCAGGCCGACGTGTCGGGCCCGTACGATGTTGCCGTCGACGTCGGCCGGCTCGACGTCGACGAGTGAGGTCCACGAACCGACGTCGTTCCACTCGTAGTCGACGCCCATCACCTTTACCTCGTTCGCTTTCTCGGTGACCGCGTAGTCTATGGAAATCTTCTCGAGCGCGGGATAGATTCGGTCCATTGTGGCGGGTCCGTCAGGTGTGCCGAGCGCGCCGGCAATCTGTTGCACCCCGTCGAAGATGGCGGGCGCGTGCGTGCGTATCTGCTCGAGTATGACGTCCGCACGGAATAGATAGAGCCCGCTGTTCCAGTAGTACTCGCCCGAGTCGACGAAGCGTGCGGCCGTGTCGGCGTCGGGTTTCTCGGTGAAGCGCACGACGGAGAAAACGGACATCCCGTCCTGTTCAGCGGCCTGAGCGCCTTTCTGTATATACCCGTAGGCGGTGGATGGTGACGACGGCCGGACCCCGAATACGTAGATAGCTCTGTCCCCGGTCGCGAGGTCCGCCGCGGCGCGTATGGTCTTGTGAAAGGAGTCGGTGGGGCGGATTACATGGTCGGAGGGGGCGACCAGGAGAACGGCCTCCGGATCGCGCCGTGAGACGACCGCCGCTGCCAGGGCGATGCATGGCGCGGTGTCGCGGCACGCCGGCTCGACGAGGATGTTTTCGGCAGGCACGCCCGTGGCGCAGGCGCGCACCGCGTCCTGCTGTTCCGCGTTCGTGGCGATGATCGTCCGTGCGGGATCGACCAGTCCGTGCAGTCGGTCGAGCGTCTGGGCGAGTACCGCGCGGCCCCCGAACAGGGGCAGAAGCTGTTTGGGCATCCGGGTACGGCTTGCGGGCCAGAACCTGGTTCCTCGTCCTCCGGCCATTATCATCGCGTGGAGCATAGGTATTCCCTTTCTATTCTTCTCCTTCGATATCCTCGAGCAGCTTCTTCGCCTTCTTCGCGTTCTCTCCGCCTTCGGCAACGATCTTCCGGTACAGCGCGGCCGCGTCGGCGGTTCGGGAAAGCTTCTCGAGGCAGCGGGCCATTCTGAACCGGGAGCTCGTTCGAAGATCCGCGGAGCTTTCAACATCCGCAACCACCCTCGAGTAGGATTCGAGCGCGGCTTGGTAGTCCCGTGTATGATAACGGCTTTCCGCGATTCCGAAAAGCGCCTTTGGTCGAACCGTGCGGTCCGGGCCGTCGAGCGCGGCGGTATAGTGCGTGAGGGCGTCCGTGTACTTTCCCTGCGTCTGAAGCATGTCCGCGTAGCCGGTTCGCGCGAGCTGGACGGCTTCGGGGGCGGCGGGATCGCCGATCATCTTCCTGAAGATGGTGTCGGCTTTGGCATAGCTTCCCTGCTTCCAGTAGGCCTCCGCCGCGGCGAGGAGCATGTCGTTGCGGCGGGTGGAGAAGCGAGCGTCGGAAGAGGCCTTGTGCCAGATCTCAGCGGCACGAGGAAGGTTGCCCTGGTTGCGGACGCACCAGCCGAGCCAGTAGAAGGCTTCTTCGATACCCGGGGCGTCCGGATACCCGTCTATCAGAGCGCGGTACGCGGCGGCCGCTTCGTCGAAGTGCGTGCGCTTGTAGAGATTATTGGCCAGGAAGAGGGAGGCGCTCGGCGCCAAGTCGTCGTCCTTGTGTCTTCGGAGAAAGCTCCTCAGCGTTTTGCCGGCCTCGTCCATATCACCGGTAGCCTGCAGGCACATCGCCCTGCCGTAGAGGGCGCGTCTAGCGTGGTCCGTTCCGGGCAGGTCGGTGATCACCGTCTCGAACTGGCGGAGGGCGTCGTCGTATTCCCCTGCCTTGAAGTGACACTCCGCTATGAGGTAGAGGGCATCGTGTCTGACCGCTTCGTCCGCGGACCGGTCCGCCGCCAGCACCCGGTAACAGGCGGCCGCATCGGCGAACCGTTTCATCTTCGCGAGAGCGAGGGCCAGCTGTTGCCGGGCCTTCCAGGAAAAGGAGCCGGACGGAAACCGTTTAAGGAGGTCCATGTAGACTGACACAGCCTTCTCCTCCCGCTGAAGCTTCTGGAGGGAGCGGGCGAGCCAGTACAGTGAGTGTTCCCTGTCTTCGGGGCCAGGGGAGGACTCCAGCGCCTTCGCGTAACCGGTGCGCGCCGCTTCGTACTTCTTTTCGTTGAAGAGGGTGTCGCCCAGACGGGTGAGGGCGCGGGCCTTCGCGGAAGGGGAGGAGGCGGCGGACGCAGCCCGCGAGAAGCTCTTCCGGGCGCGCGTGTAGTCAGCGAGTTTCGAATAACAGGATCCGATGCGGTCGAGCGCGTCGAGGTAGAGGTCCGCGTCGGACTCCGGGACGGATTCGTATGCCTCGATCGCCAGCGCGTACTGTTGTGTTTTGTAGCGGCACTCGCCGAGGCGGAACGAGGACTGGGGTCCGTAAAGCTCGTCCCTGACGAGCGGGGCGTACAGGTCCGCCGCTTCCCGGAACCGAGAGAGGGAGAAGAGGACACCGGCCAGGCGGAACCCGCTGGAGGACGTAAGCTCGGCCGACAACGCGCCGGTGCGAAGGCTCTTCAGGACCCGTGCCGCCTTCTCCGCCTCTCCTTCCTCGGCCAGCACCCAGCCGAGCCCGTAGCGGGAGTAAGCGGTAAGCTCCGCGTCGGTGCTGGCTGCGATGGCCCGCTCGTAATTTTCGCGCGCCTCCTTCCATTTCTTCGTTTCGAATCGGCTTTCAGCGGCCCAGTAGAAGGCGTCGCCCGCGTAGCTGCTGCGGGGATAGTCCCGCGAGAAGGTCTCGAGCACCGAGGCGGCGTCGTCGTAGCGGTTCAGATCGTAGAGCCATTTGCCCGTCTTGAAAGCTGCCAGGTCACGCTTCTTGAACCCGGGGTGCTGCGCGAGGAGCCGCTTCATCGTTTCGACGCCTTCCATCTTCCGACCGGCGCCGCTCAGGGCCCAAGCGAGTGCATACGTCGCCTGGGCGGCGTGCCGGTTGTTCGGGTGTGCCTTGAGGAACTGCCGCAGGGTTCTGACCGTCGCATCGTGCTTACCCGTTTCGAGAAGACACTCTCCCTTCCAGTAGAGCGCGTCCTCAGCGGCGGGGGTACCGGCACCGCACTCCAGTACGTGTGAGAGCGCCTTGGATGCCTCGGGGATGTCCCCGGAGCGGAATCGCGAAATTCCCAGGAGGAGCCACGCGTCCGGGGCATGCGGGGAATCTGGATACTGCTTCAGAAAGGTCTCCGCCTTCGCGCATGCGGATTCGTGGAGGTCGTCACGGGCGGCACGCCGGATTGCCTCCAGTTCGTCCGTCTCGTCGGCGCGCATGGCCCGTCCGCTTCCGAGTCCGAACGCAAGGATGAATGAGAGAAGGGTGAGAGCGGCGCCTCTCTCTATGATAGAAACCTGTTCCATATATCGGGCCTGTCGGGCGGGAGCTTGGACCGTATTGCCTGGTTGAAGTCGGGGGTATGAGGGGCCTTTCGAAGTTTCATTCCGACTTCGCCGGGGTTCCTCCCTCCCTTGCGGCTGTTGCACTCGAAACAGGCGCACACGATATTAGTCCAGCTCTCTCGGCCGCCCCGGGAAAGCGGTATCACATGGTCCAGACTGAGCTGGGAAGGCGAGAGTCTCCTCCCGCAGTACTGGCACCGGTGGTTGTCGCGCATGAGCACGTTCTTGCGAGTGAGAGCGACCTTCCGCTTTGGAAGACGGCCGCATTCCTTAAGCCGTATTACCATCGGCACTTCGATCTGAAGAGACACGCTGCGGATGACATTTTCAGTCGAGGCGTGTGCGGACCTGTCCAGCCACCCGCTGAAGCCGAACGTTTCGTAGCGTCCTCCAGATATCTCGATAACCTCTGCGTGGTCGATGTAGAGAAGCACGACCGCACGCCGAGCCGTTATGACGTCGAGCGCCATGTAGAACTTGTTCAGCACAAGAACCGGCCTGCTGAGCTTCGCGTTCACTCTAGCACCTCACCTGGCCTCCACGCGTTGACACTATCAATCGCAATTCATATTATATGTCTGCATGATCGGCGTTTCAAGTTTAGCTGAGGCGTATGTCTTCGACGTGGTTAAGGTAAAGATCTGCGGTATCACCAACCCCGACGATGCCCGCATGGCCGTCGAGGCCGGGGCTGACGCGATCGGCATCGTGTTCGCGGAAAGTGCGAGACGGATGGACGCGGGCGCGGCGGCCGGGATCGTCGCGTGTGTTTCTCCCCTGGTCGCCACGGTCGGGGTGTTCGTCAACGAGAGGGTGGAGCGAATCGTCCAGACGTGCCGGGGGGCCGGGATCGGCGTTGCTCAGCTCAGCGGGACGGAGGGGGGTGCGGAGATCGTCGCGTTGAAGAAGGAGGGGCTGCGCGTCATCAAGGCGGTGCACGTGACCCCGGAGGGAGAGCTGTGCCGGGCCGAGGTGTCGGAAGCGGATGCGGTACTGCTGGATACCCGCTCCGGCGGCCGGATGGGGGGGACCGGGGTGACGTTCGAGGTGAACGGGGTGCGGTCGTGCGGCTTCCGCGTTCCGGTGATCATGGCCGGCGGGCTGACGCCGGAAAATGTCGTCGAGAGGATACGGGCCGTTGCTCCGTGTGCAGTCGACGTTTCGTCGGGGGTGGAGACCTCTCCCGGAAGGAAGGATCGGGAGAAGGTCTTTCGGTTCGTTGCGAACGCGAAGCGATCGAATGAAGACCCGCAGGATTCATGAGTGGAATGTGTCGCCTGCAGAGGCGAGACGCATCCAGGAGCGGCTCTGCAGAGAGCTGACCCTCGAAGGGGATTTCGGACAGCCCCGGACCATAGCCGGAGCAGACGTTGCCTTTGACAGGTCGGGAAGGACGGCCTTCGCCGGCGTGGTGGTGTACGACTTCCCGTCCCTCGAGAGAATCGGGACGGCGACCGCCCGTGCGCCCCTCACCTTCCCGTACGTTCCGGGACTGTTGTCGTTCCGCGAGGGCCCAGTCCTGCTTGCTGCGCTGGAGCGTCTGGAGATCGATCCCGACATCATACTTTTCGACGGTCAGGGCATCGCTCATCCCAGAGGGTTCGGGCTGGCGGCTCACATGGGGTTGCTGCTCGATGTGCCTGCGGTGGGGTGTGCGAAGTCACGCCTCGTGGGGAAGTTCGAGGTGCCCGGAAGCGCCGCCGGTTCGCGTAGCGAGCTTCGGGAGAAGGGCGATGTGATCGGGGCGGTTCTCCGCACCAGAGACGGGGTGAGGCCGGTATTCGTTTCGCCCGGCCACCGGATTGGCGTAGACGGCAGTATAGAGGCCGTTCTGGCGTGTCTTGACGGTCTCAGGATACCGAAGCCGACGAGAGAAGCGGATGCGTTCGTGGGCAGGCTGAAGAGGGGAGAAGTGCGTTAGTATTATGGGAGGGAACGCGCCCGACGGCATGTGAGACACAGTAGATTTTTCTTGACAGAACGGCCGTCAAATGCTTAATATCCGCATCTGGCCCGCACCTTCCGGGGCGGGGAATAACGGGGTAGAACTGCGTTAAGAGC
>CAYMFW010000189.1:0-9103 GCA_964389785.1 uncultured Planctomycetota bacterium | reverse complement strand
GGCTCCGCCCCGGCCAGCCGTATCTGCTCCGGGTACGTCACCCAGTACGGCGCGGGAAGGATCACCTGATCCCCTTCCTGGAACAGCACCTGCATCAGATTGTACAGGGAGTGCTTCGCGCCGCACGAGACAACGACCTGCGAAGGAGCATAGGAGACGCCAGTTTCCTTCTCCATCCAGGACGCGACCGCCGCCTTCAGCTCCGGCGTGCCCGAGGCCGGCGTGTACCTGGTCGCCCCGTCACGCATCGCCCTATCGGCGGCATCGACGATATGGGCAGGCGTTGGAAAGTCCGGCTCTCCGGCCCCGAATCCGACGACGTCGATACCGTCCTTCGCCATCTGTTTCGCCTTGGCCGATATCGCCAGCGTCGGTGAATCGTTGATCGCTGCTGCCTTTTTGGAAATGCGAACGCTCATCGCTCCTCCATTCCAGTACTACTCCTGTCGAGCGAGGATGTTACGGGTCTCTGGCGGAGGGGGAGGGATTCGAACCCCCGGAACCCTAAGGCTCAACGGTTTTCGAGACCGTCCCATTCAACCACTCTGGCACCCCTCCTGTCAGACCCTAAGATTAACGATTACCGCTGCATGAGTCAAGCCGGGCGGCGCTGCCGCCTTTGGAGAAAAGCGTTGCTTTTTGAGGGCACAGAATGCAGAATAACGGTTCAAACAAGCGTCAGGAGACACTCAGCAGGATGGACAAGGCGTCCGACTCCAGTCAAACCAAACGCACATGGCCCAGGATTCTGGCCGCTGTCGCGATTGGGCTTGTCGCTTCCATCATCATCTTCGTAGCGACGCCCTACAACAACTTCGTGCTGCACGGTCAGTACCTTGCAGACTGCTACCTTCCTGTAGGCGCGCTCTTTCTGCTTCTCCTGCTGGTTCTGGTGGTGAATCCGCTGCTTCGCAAGATTGTCCCGCGCCTGGCTCTCGCCACGTGGCAGATTGCCCTGATGCTGGCCATGATGCTTGTGGCGTGCGTGGTTCCCTCCAGCGGGCTCCTGAGACAGCTGCCCTACGCCCTGGCCAGAGAGCCGCTCGATGTCAGCGGTAACCAGGCGCTGGCGAAGGAATACGAGAAGATGGACCTCCCCCCCAGCCTGTTTCCCGACAAGATCGGGTACAAGGCTGAAACGCCTGCGTCCGAGTACTTCATCAAGGAGCTTCCGGAGGGCGAGTCCATCCCGTGGAGCGCGTGGACCGGGCCCTTAGTGTCCTGGGGATCCTTCCTTCTCTTCTCGTGGTTGATGATGGTGGGCTTGAGCATTATCGTCCTTCATCAGTGGCGGCAGAATGAGCGTCTGCCGTTTCCTCTGCTCACGGTCCAGCACTCCCTCATAGAATCCCCCGAGGAAGGGCACCTTGTCGCTCCGCTATTCCGCTGTAAGGCCTTCTGGATAGCGGCGGGGGCCGTCTTTTTCCTGCATTTCCTCTCCGGCATGAAGACGTACTATCCGGATAGTGTTCCGGCCTTTCCACTGAACTGGAGCCTGGGAAGCATGTTCGCGGATTCGCCGCTTCGTCACCTGCCGGGGCATATCAAGATGGCTCGACTGTACTTCGTCTTCCTGGGCGTGGCGTACTTCATGCCGAACCGAATAGGGTTCTCCATATGGTTCTTCGAGCTTGCGTACGGGCTGTACGTGGTGTGCGGAACGGAATACGCGCCGCCCTTTCAGTACAAGACGATTTACGAGCATCGAGTCGGCGGCATGTTCGCGCTGACCGCGTTCATCATCTGGTTGGGCAGGGCTCACTGGGCCAGGGTGTTTCGCTGCATGTTCCGGACGGAATCGGACGAAGACCGGCGGGACCGGAACGCGGGATGGATGCTCTGGATCGGCAGCATCGGCATGTTTGCATGGATGTGGTGGGTTGGCGTCCACCCGCTCTGGTCCCTTTTCTATGTTTTCATCGCTTTCATGGTCTCGATCCTGATCACCAGGATCGTCGCCGAAACCGGGATGCCCTTCATTCGTATCGATTTCCGGTACAGCATAGGTTTGGTCAAACTGGCACCGTTCAGCTGGCTGGGACCGGTGAGCCTGTACTTCGCGACCGTTATAGCGATGCTCTTCCCGACCGCGTCGCGCGTCAGCGGGGCGACGATGGCGACACATGCACTCGGCCTGGACCAGGATGCGCGTCCCCGCTGGCAGATGCGCGTGGCCCTGCTGCTTCTCGGTGTGATGGTGCTCGGACTCGTGGTCTCGGGGGCCTCCCACCTGCACGGCAACTACCACCATGGCATAACCCTGGACGAAGTGAGCGAGCCGCTGAATGAATGGGGAACCACCCGGCTGCGGCCCGCCCACGGAGACCTCATAGATCTCGGTGAGGGTCGGGTACAGACCCCGACGATGTACAACCAGGTGGCCCACCTTGGTTTTGGCGCCGTTCTCGCGGCGGTTTTGCAGTGGCTCTGCCTGACGACTCCGAGATGGCCCCTCCACCCCATCGGGCTGATCATGAATGCCTCCTTTTACGCCAACAATGCGTGGGCGAGCGTCCTCTTCGGATGGCTGTCCAAGGTTCTGCTGGTGAAGTACGGCGGCGCGAGGATGTACCGTGCAGCCAAACCGGCGTTCCTCGGCCTGATTATGGGCGAGATCCTGGCCGCCGTGTTCTGGTCCGTCGAGCCCATAGTGAGAGTCTTTCTCGGCCTTCATCACAAGGTCGTTGAGGTGCTGCCATGGTAGGCGGGAGATGGTCGGTTGCCGCCCTGGCGGTCGTCCTCACGCTGAGTGCGGGAACGGCGCGGGCCGGAGAGGAGGCGGATCGACGGTCGTTCGTCTCCGCTGTACGCGCGGACGTGGAGTGGCTGGCGGCAAAGCCGACCCGGGTAGTCGGCACGAGGCCGCACGATGAAGCCGTTTCCGAGCTGCTCGACAGGATTGAGGCAATCCAGGGCGCGCAGGTCGTCGTGCAGGAGTTTCCGGTCGTCGTACCGCAGATCGAGAAGGCGGAGCTGACGGTGTCCGATGGCGGCAGGAAGGGCGTATATCGCATCTATCCGGTCTGGCCCGCTGGTGTCAGACTAAATTCGACGCCGGAGGAAGGTATATCCGGAAATCTGGTATACGTTGGCGAGGGCGAGTACGGAAAGCCCCCCGGAAAGATTCCCGCGCGGACCCTGCGCGGACATATCGCGGTCATGGAGATGACGGCCGGTCACCGATGGAAGAGCGCGAGCAGCGTCGGAGCGATGGCAGTCATCCTGCTCGGATCGGACGATGAGACCACCCACCACGCTCACAGCCATCTCGTTCCCATCCCCATCTACGTTCCCCGCTTCTACGTGCCTGAGGGGCCGCTGGCGGCGGCGCTGCGCAGAGGGGAGATCTCCCGCGGGACGATCTACGCGCAGGCCCGATGGACGACTGTGACGGCGACGAACATCTACGCGGCGGTGACCCCCCGGGAGCCTTCCGAGGCGGGCGCGATCGCGATAGGGATTCCGATGGACTCCATGAGCGTGGTGCCGGAGCTGGCGCCCGGAGCCGACGCCGCCGTTGACGCGGCGTTCGGACTCAACGCGCTGCGCCGTTTCGCCGCGAATCCGCCCCGGCGGCCGGTGCTTTTCACGTTTATCGATGGGTACGCATTCGATCAGCGCGGGCTGAGAGAGATGCTTGTGACCCTCGCGGCTGATCCTCAGGGAAGAATAGCCGAAGAGATCGATACACAGGACAGGGAGAGGCTGGAGGAGTATGCCGCTCACAAGGAGCTTGCGAAGGGACTCGGCCTAGACCGCGAGTCGATGAGCAAGCTGCACTGGAGCGAGAATAAGAGCCTGAGGAGATACGTCAAGGACGAGTGGGCCCGAGAGGTTGTGCGGATCGAGGAGAAGATGCATCCCAGGCGTCTCGAGAAGCACGGACTGCTGAGGGAGAAGCGTGAGCTCGAGGAGAAGCTGAAGGCTGCCGGGAACGGCCCGCATTCCGAAAAGGCTCGGTCGGATCTGGACTCCCTGAACGGGCGCCTCGAGGATCTGGTCGCCGTGATCGATGACCTGGCAGAGCGGCGGGCCAAGCGGAATTCGGCGCAGATGTACTTGCTCACGAGGGTCGAGATTCCGAAAGATGGGGAGCGCCTGGAGCTTGCACGCGAGATATGGAGGCGCGCACGCCATCGGATCTTCACTCAACTGAAAGAGCTCGAGGAGACGCTGAAGAGACGTGACCACCGTCTGGAGATCAGGTCCCATGTCTCTGAAGCACTGGGGAGAGGCGCCGGCGTGGACAAGGACCGGCCCATCGCATTCCTCCTGGGGATAGACATCTCGGACGCCGGCATCGCCGTCGGCCCTTCCTTCCGGGATTCGTACCTGCGTGTGAATACGAAAGGCAACGCCGGTTCATTCTGCCGCTGGGTGGAGGAGCTCGAAAGGGAGCGAGGTGAGAGCCTGTGGCCCGCGGACCTGCGGCATGCAGTCGATCTCTCAACCGTCACAGGCATGGAGCCTGTCGATGCGCACACCGTGGGAAACGTTGCCGCATTCACCGGTCCTGCTCAGAGCTTCGCGCTGCCGGCCGTGACGTGGGCGACGCTGGATGCCCCGCGCGTGAGGGAAGACACGGCGGCGGATGTCCACGGTGCGCTGGATTGGGAACGGCTCGAGGGGCAGATCTGCGCGACGATGGTCATGTCGGAGATGGTTGCGAATTCGGATACCGAGAGATTCGATCCGACTACCCGGTCGCGGCCGCACTGGTGCAGGGCGTGGGGAACCATTGTGGATCAGTGCCCGGGCGAGCCGGTGCCGAGACTGCCGATGCCGGGATACCTGACCACACTGGTCGGGCAGCCGAGATACTCGAGGCCGGGGAGCACGTACTTCTTTCCCGTGACGGGGATACGCCGCCAGTCATTCGCGTTCACGGGGATCGACGGAAGGTTCGTCTTCGACGCGGTCGCCGGCTCTCGAGACGGCGCGCTGGGGCCGCATTACGTGCAGTCCTACGACCTCTCGCCTGACGGGAGAATCGTGCGGGCGGTGAACATGCAGAAGGCGGGAAGAGGCGTGCGGCTCACCGTAAACGTCGCGTCTGTGAACCCGGCCGGGGCTCGAGCCGTTGTGTTCTCGTGCGGAGAGTTGAGTATGGTGGAGTTGTTCGACCCGCGCTTCCTCGTCAATCTCTCTTCCATGAAGATCATCGATGCCAAGAGGACCTGCGTTCCGCAGCGCATGAATCTGTCCGCGTACGCCGGCATGGTGAGCTGTCAGCTGGAGCCGGACACGGTGTGGCAGATGGTCCTCCGGGCAAGCATAGCGGGGAACCGGATGGCTCTGCTGAACATGGAGACCCCGAAGAAGGGCACCAGGATCCGTGATGCAATGAAAGGATTCCGTCTCGGGAAGCCCTTTCCTCTTCACCCGCTCCACATCGCCGCGCGTGATTTCTACCGGCTGGACAGGAGAAGGCTGGACGACTACACGGAAGCGGGGATAACCAGTGAGGCCATCGAGAAACTCCAGGAACGCACGAAGATCTTTCTGGAGCTCGCCGACCGGGCCGTCGAGGATGACGACGGGGCAGCGCTCTTCTCGGCGGCTTCCGGAGCCATGGCCAACGAGGTCAGGGTATATCAGGCCGTGCGAGACACAGCCAACGACGTGGTGCGAGGCGCCATCTTTCTTCTCCTTATGCTGGTTCCATTCGCCTACGCGCTGGAGCGTCTCTTCTTTTCGTCGGCGCACATCTGGAAACAGATCGCGGGTGTCATCGGGATATTCACCACAATGACCCTGATCCTCTGGCAGTACCATCCCGCGTTCGAGATAAGCGGCCAGCCGATGATGGTGATAATGGCGTTCGCCGTCATATCAATGAGCCTGATGGTGATCTCAGTGGTGTACGGCAAGTTCAAGACCAGCCTCGAGGATCTTCAGAGCGGGAGGGCGGAGGCGAGTGGGGCGAAGACGTCGAGGGCGGGGCTGGCCGGAACGGCAATTCGTGTCGGCATCGCCAACATGCGCCGCCGCAAGTTCCGCACCGTTCTGACCAGCTTGACGATCGTCCTGATTACGTTCGCGATGCTGTGCTTCATGTCTACGAGCAGCTACATCGGGCACAGAGAGATCGGTCTCGGGAGGACCGCGCGCTTTACGGGTGTGCTGATACGGCAGTCCTCCTCGCGTGCGATGCCCCCGGCAGCCCTCACCCATCTGAGGCGCAGCGTCAGAGGCGACCGGTCGATCGTAGCGCGTTACTGGTGGAGCAATCAGGGGAATGCGGGATGGCGCTTTCATCTGAGGAACCGGAAGAACGGCGCCTCGGTATCGCTGACGGCGGCACTCGGCGTCGCTCCGGCCGAGGCGGAGCTGAGCGGCATAGACCGCGCGTGTCCGAGCTGGGAGAAATTCTCCGAGGGCGACGGATGCTACCTCCCTGAGGAGGCGGTCACACAGCTTGGCGTGATCCCCGGCGACAAAGTCGTGATGGCGGGACTCGAACTGACCTATCTCGGGATGCTGGATGCTTCCATGTTTCACGAGGACATCAAACGACTGGACGGTGAGCTCATCCTGCCCCTCGACTATTCCAAACTTGATGCCGACGAACGGAGTGCCAAGACCAGCACCGGGATGGAGCAGCTGACGGCAGAATTGGAGAGCGGCACCGCGCTGGCCGCGGATGAGGGCGTGCCGTACGTCTCCGCGAGGTCGGTGGCGATAGTCCCTGCCTCACTGCTTGCGGAGGTCCCCGGCAGCACGCTGAGAAGCGTTTCGGTGAGGACGGAGACTGAGGATGAAGCGAGGGAGCTTGCGGGCGAGCTCGCGAAGCGTCTCGCGTTCCCCGTGTACTACGGCTCGAAGAAGGACGTCAGGGTGCTCGCCTCCACCCCGCTGCTTCCCAAGGCGCCGAAGAGCCTTATCATACCGGTGATCATCGCGGGCATGATCATATTCAACACGATGCTCAGCTCGATCGCGGAGCGCAGGCGGGAGATATACATCTACACCAGCCTCGGACTGGCGCCGCTTCACGTGGGGTTCCTGTTTCTGGCGGAGGCCGTAACCTACGCGCTGATGGGCTCCATCTTCGGATACATCGTCGGACAGGGCATGGCGACCGTCTTCAGCGCGCTTGGGTGGATGGGCGGGCTGACTCTCAACTACTCCGGAACGCAGGCGATATCGACCATGGTGATGGTTCTGGGCGTGGTCGTGCTGTCGTCGCTGGTGCCGGCGTTTCTCGCCGGCAAGGTCGCAGTTCCCAGCAACGAAATGAGATGGAGGGTCCCGAAGCCCGTGGACGGCGTCATCCGGGACAAGCTTCCCTTCACGGTCACCGGCAAGACGGCCGGAGGCGTGATGGCGTTCCTGTACGACTATCTGGACGCGCACCGCGAGGGGAGCATCGGGACGTTCAGCACGGACGACCTGAGTACCTTCCGCTCGTCGATCGGCGGCAGGGAGCTCAGCGGCATAGAGGGCACGGTATGGCTCGAGCCGTACGATCTTGGTGTGCGGCAGGATATACGGGTGTACCTGGCCGATGCCGGGGAAGAGGATGTCTACAACATGCACCTGGAGCTTCGGAGGAGGTCGGGCCAGGAATCGAGTTGGTGGAAGCTCAACCGCGTTCTCCTCGGAGACCTCAGGAGACAGCTTCTGGGGTGGCGCAACCTCAAGCTGGAACACATGCTCGAGTACATTGCACGGGAGGGCCTGAGCCCCGAAGGAATCCCGCTATGATGACGGAGGACAAAGAGCTGCAGGAATTCCGGGACCTGATGAAGGCTCCGGACACCTATGAGGACGGCTTCGGATGGGGCACCATCCTGATGGCCCTGTTCGTCGGCCTCGTCATGGCTCCGTCTCAGTTGTACATGATGCTGGTGGCCGGCCTCGGGATGGGGGGCGCGGCCAACTGGGTGACCGTGATCCTGTACGTGGAGGTCGCTCGGAGGGCCTTCAAGAAGCTGAAACGGCCGGAGATCTTCGTCCTTTTCTACATGTGCGGCGCGATGATGGCGACCGGGTCGCAGGGACTCCTCTGGCACCAGTTCCTGGTGCAGAGCGAGGAGATGCGGAAACTCGGGATCATCGACTACATTCCGCAGTGGTACGCGCCGAGCGATCCGCACGTGCTCGCCCAGTGCAACTTCTTCATGGGTGCCTGGATGATGCCTCTGGGGCTCATGCTTATCGGCATGCTCATCGGACGGCTGGACCACTTCGGGCTGGGGTACGTCATGTACCGTCTCACGTCCGACGTGGAGGAGCTGCCGTTTCCCATGGCTCCCGTCGGCGCGATGGGGATGACGGCCCTGGCGGATGCGTCGAACCAGAAAGAGACCTGGCGATGGCGGACCTTCAGCACCGGTGCCGTGGCGGGTATCGGCTTCGGGTTCCTGTATCTTGCAGTACCCAACATCACGAGCGCGATCTTCTCGGAAGGAATAAAGATCATCCCTCTTCCCTTCGTAGATCTCACCGGCTATACGGAGGATTTTCTTCCGGCCATGCCGATAATGCTCAGCTTTAACCTGGGGCTCTTTATTACCGGGATGGTCATGCCGTTCTGGGCGATGATGGGGAGCTTTATCGGGCTTGTCATAACCCTGATCGCGAATCCGGTGCTCTACCGCACCGGCATCCTGGACGGCTGGGACAAGGGGATCGGTGCCATACAGACCATTCAGTCCAACACGATGGACTTCTATTTCAGCTTCGGACTGGGGCTGAGCTTCGCGGTCGCGGCGATAGGATTCTTTCATATCTACTCCAGCTTCCGCAAGAAGAAGAAGGAGATGGGAGACCTCGCGAAGAGACGGATGGACTGGAGCAAGCTCTTCAAGCCGCCGGCGGGAAGAGGGGACATTCCGATCTGGGTGGCCCTCCTCATTTACTTCGTCTCCACCACGACGTACATCAGTTTGACGTACTGGCTCGTCAACTACGCGTCGGGTCCCCTCCTGGGGGCGCGCTTCCCGCTGTGGATCCTGCTGTTCTATGGATTCGTCTACACCCCGGTCATCAGCTACGTGTCGTCGCGCATGGAAGGAATCATCGGCAAGCAGATAGCCATTCCGTTCGTCCGGGAAGCGACGTTCATTCTGTCCGGATACAAGGGCGCGGCCATATGGTT
>CAYMFW010000188.1:0-9186 GCA_964389785.1 uncultured Planctomycetota bacterium | reverse complement strand
ATGGGGCCTCGGAGGCGTTCCGGGAGGATCTTCGAAAAAGGATCTTCCTATTGCCCACGCGGAGGAGACGGCGTCGATCAAGGCTGACTAGCGGTCCGCGCGTGTGAGTGACATGCGGGGGCTTCCACCGAGCCGATCGTATTGTCATGGACGGAGGCGATTATGTCGGACGTGTTCCCGGGTCAGTCTTCGATCCGCTGAAACGCCCGGCGATAGCGCGCCGGGGGCAGGCCGTGCTGTTTCGAAAACAGCTTCGTGAAGTAATAGATATCCTCGAAACCTTCCGTGGCCGCGACCTGCTTGACGGGCGTATCCGTGGTACGAAGCAGGAGCGCCGCCCTTCGCATCCGGGCACGGTTGACGTAGGCAACCGGCGAGCATCCGGCGAAGAGCCGGAACAGCCGTCGGAGATGTGACGGCGTCATACCCATGCCGCGTGCCCGGGCTTCGAGATCCAGGACTCGTTCCGGAGATTCGTTGATGCTATCCATTAGTGCCTGCACCTGCGGCCGGCGGGGGTGATGGACTGTTTGTGTCCGCGGTTGGGTGTGTACCTGAAGCAGAAGCCCTTCCAGCAGGTGGGCGGCCTCAGGGTTTTCCTCGGGGTTGTGGGCCAGCGATTCCTGCAGCGCGTCGAACAACGCCTGGAATCTGTCAGGGTTGGTGATGTGCGCAAACGGCCGGTTCGTACGGGTGGGGAACAGCCCGCCCTTGTCCCACGTGCGAACGCGATTGCCCGTGAAGGAGACGTAGTAATGTTCCCAGGGCTCGGGGGAACAGGACTCATAGCGAAAAGTCGGGCCCGGCCAGGTCCAGTAGGACACAGGTGCCTTCAGTACAAATGCTTGACCGTCGTCAACCTGGAAGCGGATCGTGCCGCGATGCGCGTAGTTCAATGCTGAGGTTCTAAACGTGGAGGACATCGATTGGCGGTAATCCGCCAGGTGATTGAACCGAAAGAAGCGCAGGTCGGAAAAATATCGCATGCGCATATTATACAAAGAGGGGCTCGGTATGTCCATTGTCATGTTCCGAAAACATCATATAGTTAAGTAAACAATACTCATTCTGCTTAAAGGAGGTCGGTGGTATGGGCGAGTTCAAGATCGGGTGTCAGACGATCACGTGGGGGAACGAACAGCACACGTTCTTTCCCGAGATGCTGGGAGAGATCAAGGATGCCGGTTTCGAGGGTGTCGAGATCGGGTACCGCCGGCTGAAGCACGCGGGGGTGGAGGAGATGAAGAAGCTGCTGGAGGATAACGGGCTTTCCCTGGTAGCGACCCACGTCGGGGGGAATCTGAAGGATCCGGAGCAGGCGAAGAGCGAATGGGGAATGCTCGACGAGATAATCGATCTGATCGGTGAGCTCGGAACGAAGATGATATTGTTTTCCGGGTTGAAGTTCATCGACGAGGAACAGCTTCAGCGGCATCTCGGGCGGTTGAAGGACGCGCACGCGCACTGCGCCGAACGAGGAGTGAAGCTCGTCTATCATAACCACGACTGGGAGCTGCTCGAGAACGACGGCCGCACCTTCGACGCGATTGTCGAAGAGAGCGATATGGAACTCTGTCCGGATCTGGGCTGGATCCACCAGGCAGGCAAGGACGTTCTGGCGGTGCTCGAGAGAATTGGCGGCCGCATCGCCGCCGTTCACGCGAAGGACGTCGCCGACCCGGACGGCGAGTTCGAGGCGGTGCTGCTGGGTACCGGGAAGGCTCCGCTGAGCGAAGGGATCGCGTGGGTCAAGGGGAACGTGAAGAAAGATCTCTGGGTGATCAGCGAGCAGGACAGCACGACGGTGTCAACGAAGGAAACCGCCCAGCGCAACGCCGCGTTCCTGCGCTCGCTGCAGTAGGGGAGGGGTGCCGGTCATGAGCACGAAGGATACAAATCTGTCGGTGGTGATCGTCGGGGCCGGTGATATGGGCGGCAAGCACTGTGACGGATGGAAGGATGCGGGCTGTGAGGTGACGGGGGTCGCCGAGGTCGACACGCAGCGACTCGAGGAGTTTCAGAAGGAGCATGACATTGCTGAGGGCGCCGGTGACTACAGGGAACTGATCGATCGACTGAAGCCGGACGTCGTCTCGGTCTGCGTTCCGGTGTTCCTCCACAGGGAGATCACGGTGTACGCGGCGGAATCCGGCTGTCATGTGCTTTGTGAAAAGCCCATCGCCCTCACTATGGAAGACGGCGAAGCGATGATCGACGCGTGCCGGCGCGCGGAACGGCTGCTGGGCATAAGCTTTCAGCGCCGCCGCGAAGGGGGCACCGGGGCATTCAAGCGCGTCGCCGACGAGAATATGCTGGGCAGGCCGCTGATCTGGAAGGCGATGGATCTGCGGGAGGTGCGCCCGAAGATACTGATGCATTCACGGGGCGGCAACGGCGGCTCCATTATCGATTGCGGGGTGCACGCGTTCGATCAGTGGCGGTACGTGTTCGATTCGGAGCCGGTATCCGTGTACGCGTGCGGATCGTGCTACGGCGAGGGAAAGGAACGCATCGCGGAGGTGAAGGACAAGGCCCTTGATACCGCAGTCATCACCGTGAAGTTCGCCTCCGGTGACGTGGGCGAGCTTACCCTGGGATGGGGGTTTCCGGAGAAGACGCCGGGAAAGACCAGCGAGATGCTGATGGGGCCGGAGGGCAGGACGCGTCCGGTGAAAAACGGCATCGAGATCCTGAGTGGGGAAGACGTGATGAAGGAAGACACGGCGAAGACGGGGCGCCCGGAGCTGATACAGGATTTCGTTACCGCTGTTACCTCGGGCGGCACGGTCCCAGCTACCGGCGAAGACGGTCTGGCTGCGCTCAGGGTCGCCCTGGCGGCGGTAGAATCGATCGAGACCGGGCGGCTGGTGGAGATTCAGTCATGAGCGGGGTTAAGGCAGGAACGCTTATCCGTGCGGATGCAAGTGCGTTCGCATATGTCGAGAAGTCCAATCCATGCACCACCGGCCTGGATTTCCTTACGTACGGCACGTACACGATTGCGCCCGGGTGCGGCAGCGCGCCGGTCTGCCACGCGGGGGAGGAAGCGCTTCTTTTCTGTATGACGGGAACGGTAAAGGCCGGCGTGAGCGGGCAGACGTTTACTCTGCGCCATTACGATACGCTCTATGTTCCTGTCGGGACGTCGTATGAGCTGAAGAACACCGGCGACGACGAAGCGTTCCTGGTCGTGTGCCGTGCGGTGGGGGAAGAGACGTACGAGCCGTTTTACTCGTCGTGGGAGGAGTTCTCGAAGAACGAGAAGCGGATCCGGCACCTGGACGGGAAAGACGTGTTCCTGATGTTCGACGTCAGCGAAAAGGCCAACAGATTGATGGCCGGGTACACGATTTACGAACCGCACACCCGTGCCTATCCGGCGCACAATCATACCGATCAGGAGGAGATCTACATCTTCACGAAGGGCAGGGGCGCGATGGAGGTGTACGAAGACGAGAAGAACAAGACGTTCGTCACCAGCGTACACGAGATGGACGCGGTTGCCATACCCATCCTCAACTATCATCCGGTGTTCAGTCAGGACGAGGAACTGCACTTCATCTGGTGTATCGCCGGCGAGCGGTACTGGGTGGGCGACAAGAATAAGGACTTCATGAAGGGCGACACCGATACCCTGACGACGTGAGTCTCTTCCCCGGAACAATACTGCCCATTGGAAGGAGATATCGTTATAATCACTGTTCCGAGGCAAACAGACAAACAGAATGATAATCGCATGCTTCGTGTGAACAGATCTGGAAAGGCACGTATGTCCGGACGTAACATACTGGGGCGACGAATAGGCTTCACGCTTCTCCTGAGCGCGGCTCTGACGGTTTCGGGCGGGGCGGTTTTCTGCGACGAAGGCGGGAGTACTCCGGGCACGACAGGAGATGGCGGACCAAAGGTCTCACTGGCGCGGTTTGTCGTGTCGCATATGAAATTGAAGCAGGGCCTTGGTCTGGACGTCGGCTGCGGCGATGCCGGCCTGGCCGTCGAGGTGGCCAGACAGACGAAGCTGGTTATCCACTGCCTGGACCCAGACGCGAAGACGATTAGCAGGGCGCGTGCGGCCATCGACCGGGCCGGTCTGTACGGAGAGAAGCTGGTTGCCAATACCGGAAGTCTCGACGTGCTGAATTACCCCGACAATTCGGCGAATCTGATAGTCTGCGGTGGCGAGTTCGTGGAAGGCAAAGGAACGCGTGACTTCAAGGAGATCTGCCGGGTGCTGAGTCCTAATGGGATCGCGTTCATCGGACAGAGCGTGGAAGCGGCGAAGGGGGGACGGAAGCTGACACGCGCGGTGCTCGAGGGCTGGCTGAAGGAAGCCGGCATCGAGACGTATACGCTTATCGAGGAGAACGGTGTGTGGGCCCGGATCACCCGCCCGTTCTCTCCGGGTTGGGACGAATGGACGCATCGAAATCACGATCCGGCCAATACCCTGTCGAGCCGCGACACGCTTCCGTACGGCGGGTATCGAACGCAGTGGGTGAGGGATTTCAGTCCGAGCGTATCATCGGCCTCCATTGCCGTGGGCGGGGGGCGTATTGTCTATGCCGGGCTTTCGTACGACTATGCTCCGGCCACCACGCCGTACATACAGGTGCTGGACGCGTTCAGCGGCGTGGAGCTGTGGTCGCGCGTCGGGGCCGGGGCGCTCCCCATCGAACGGGCGCCGAGCCTGTACGCAAACCGGGGGTTCTGCTCGGACATCGCCGTGATGGGGGATTCCCTGTACCTGCTGGGAGGGAAGCAGTGCCACGTGTTCGACCTGGAAACGGGAAAGATCGAGCGGTCTGTGGCGGTTCCCCCGGAAGCGGAACCGGACGAGCAGGACGTGTGGCTGTATATGTCCTGCCTGCACGACACCCTGTACGGCGGGGTCGGCCGTTCCCCGGAGAACAAGGTGGACTGGAACACGACGGCGTACCGGGGGATCAGCAAGGCGCTCTTCGCCATGGACCGGAACAGCGACGGGGTGAAGTGGATGTCTCATATCCCGGTGTTTGCCGCTTCAATTACCGTGGGTGACGACGCGCTGCACTTCGTGGACGACGAGCTTCGCCTGCACGCCCTGGATCGCAAGACAGGGAAGGAGCGATGGAACGCTTCCCTGGAGTTCCCGAGCGGCACGGCGATACTGCGCTGCGCGGAATATCGCGGCAGAATCTGGGTGCTGTATGTCCTTCCGCAGAACGATAAGAAGGGAAAGCCTGTAGCCGAGAGACAGCTCTATACGGGCAATCTGATGAATGCCAGGCGACTGGACGCGTTCTCCGCGAAGGACGGTCGACGTCTGTTTGCGTGTGACTTCGGCGAGGGGGTGACAATAGCCAACTTCACCTTCTCCGGGGACCGGTTGATTGCCTCGCGACAGCACGCCAGCGGGGTATTCATAGTCGATGTGGAAACCGGGAAGCTGAAACATGCGGTGAGGGCCGGCCTGAAGTGCACCCCTGCGGTGGCGTCTCCCAACAGTCTGTTCTTCCGCGGGCGGCAGACCCACGCAGTGGATCTCGCCAGCCTTGGTGGTTCTCCGAAAGCGAAGCCGAAGGAAACGATATTTTCAGGATTCAGGCCCACCTGCCTGTACCCCGCGATTCCCGCGTACGGCAGGCTGTATATTCCGGCGCCGGGATGCAAGTGCAGCACCGAGCTGAGGATCAACATCTGTCTGGAGCCCGGCGTGCCGGGAACGCCGAAGGAGATCGCGGCCGGGAGTCGAACGGTCGCGCACGGGCAGTGGCGCGAGGATGAGAGTCGGGACACGGTGCCGGTGATCTGGGCCGGCTGGCGAGGGAACCGTTTGCGGAGCGGCATCGCCGGGGAACTCGCGGGCCCGGCACTGAAGGAGACCTGGAGGGCCGAATGCCCGGGACCGCTTACCGCGTTCGCTGTCGGATACGGCATGCTCTATTTCGGTTCGGATCGCTGCCGGTTGTATGCCCTGGATAGTGCGACGGGAACGGTCGCGTGGCAGTTCATAACGGACGGAGGCATTCGGGCGGCGCCCTATCTATGGAACAGGGCCGTGTATGTCGGGGACGACGAGGGATGGGTGTACTGCGTGCGCGCGGAGACCGGAGAACTGATCTGGCGGTTCCGCGCGGCCCTGAACGAAGACAGGATGGTCGGCTATGGCAACTTCATGTCACGGTGGCCGGTTCGAAGCGGGGTGGTCGTTGGCGAGAACACGGCCTACTTCGGGGCGGGTATGATTCCCGTCGACCGCTCCGCGGTCTACGCGGTGGACGCGCGCACCGGGAAACAGCAGTGGCAGAAGGTATCCGGCCTGATTCCCGGCGGATCCATGGTCCTTACCGACGGGGATCTCTACATACCGAGTCCGACGGGGAGGACTCGACGGATCGAGGTGAAGCAGGATGTATCCTCGAAGAAGAAGAAGTCGACACGGATTCCCATGGCGGGAGCCGGACGGGGGCCGCATATCATGATGGGCGGCGACGCGCTGGTCGGGGCCAGGGAGGGGTATGACATCGTCTGGCACCTCCAATACATGTCGGTAGGCGGTGCGGAAGGGATGCTTCCGATCGTTGACGGAGAGACAATGTACCTGCTGAATCACCAGGTTTCCGGGAAAGAGAAGGTTCGGCACCTGGCCGCGGTGAGGAAGGAGACGTACCTGCTTGACACCAGGACGGGAAAGGCGAGCAATTCGATCCTCTTCAATCTGAAGAAGGACCTGAGGAAGCTCTCCGCAGAAGAGTACCTGAAGTGGAAGGCCTGGCCCGGGGAACAGATGGATGTCGCGATCAAGGCGGGTGATGTGATCTTCTCCGGTGGGCGGGCAAAGCTCTGGGCCACCGGCGTCGAGAGCGGAAAGGAGCTGTGGAGCATCCCGGTGCCGGGCAGCGTGACCGACCTGGCTTTCCGGGGAGGCCGGCTCTTCGTGCTCTGTGAGTCGGGGGACATTCTGTGCCTTTCAGGATCCGAAGAGTGATAGGGACACGGACCTGACGAAGGGGGTCGAGGTCATGGAGGGCTGCGAAAACGCGTTCGACGAGAACTAGCCGCCGGCCTCAGGAGCCCGACAGACGCGAAAGATGATACAGGAAAAACTCTTTGTTCCAGAGCTTCAGACTTTCCTCTTCCGATGCGGAGACGAAGCGTCGCACGTCCTCCCTGGCCTCGTCCCAGTTGATGGTTTCGATTGCGTCGGTCAGGCCGTTGATTAACCAGTCTCTGTCAATCTTCAGCTCTTGATTCGCCCACGGGCCTTGCTGTTTCAATGCGTTGGCCAGGAGGTTGAATTCCAGGCCGACCTTCTTGCCGACGTACCAGACGAAGTCATACCAGTCGCGTCCCTTCACATAGTTCCGGCACAGCAGGGCGTGGCATTTCAGCGAGAATCCCGACGGAAGGGCTTGTGTCGTTACCGGCACCGTAGTGGGAAAACTGATGTAGTGGGTCTCGATCGATGAGCCGGCGGGAGGATTCGTGTCGATCTCGACCTTGATCCTGAGCTTCTTGTGCGCGTGTCGCATGTAGGGGAGCTCCATCGTCAACAGCTGTTCGACGGCCTCCGTTTTGAGGAACGCCTTGCGGACGGCCCCGCCCGCGGATGACAGGTCTTTGAGCTCGAACGCGATACCTTCCGCGCGGCAGTCCCGGGCCACCCGATCGAGATATCCGCCGAGATCGAATGCCGGGTTCGGAGCCTTGAGGAGGAAATCGAGATCCTCGGAAAACCGCTTCAGGCCGTGGAGCATCCTCAAGGAGGTCCCGCCGTGGAACACCGCGTCCTTGAAGAAATCCGCTTTCGCCAGCGCAGAGAGAACTAAAAACTGCATTGACTCGAGCAGGACATTCTCCTGCTCGATCTCGTTGTGCGGGGCGTATTCTCTGATTCGTTCCTCCAGGATTTTTTCGATCATGTCATAAGCTCCTTAACGAATTCCTGGACATAGTCCTTTACCCGTTTGTTATTGAGTGATGCGAGAATATCCTCCGCATCGGCGGTTGATATATCGCGCAGCAGCGTCTTTTCGATACGCATGGACTCCAGAAGAAAGCAAAGCCCATCGCTTTTCCAGGACACCTTCCTTCGTGCGTAGATGAGATCCGCAATCGCTCGCAGCGGGTCGGCGATAAACGCCCACTCGTCGCGGCTCACCCTGCGCGCGGCAACACCCGCCTTGAGTGTCCGGCAAGGCACACGCCTGTAGGAGAATCTTCCCAGAGGCGTAACGAATGTCCTGCTCCTGTCGGCGATCACGGAGTCGACCTGCGCGAGCGCTTCGGGAATAAGGCCGTGATACCAGAGCGCGGACTCCCCGCTTACGAACGAGGGACTGTGTAGAAGCCCGGCCAGTGCGAATGGGTGGGGGGAGTCCTTTCGCAGCCGATCTGCAAGGCAGTAGAGACCCGGTTTCAGTTGAAGGACTTCCTGATGCGCAACCGCGCGGTGAATCAGGGCGCGACGAGCGCCGTCCGAGGCGGACGGAAACAGATTGCTCACCACCGCCTTGTCGAAAAGTCCGTGAGGCGGGTCGAGAGCGAGAACGTTTTCAGTTAAGCTCTGCATAATATTTGCCCGTCTGTTATAGATATCGTAATGCCAGTGCAAAAAGTGTAATCTGGATTGGTGAAAAATGCAAGAGAATTACGAACTGAGTAATAATGACGCAAAATAAGGTATCGCCGATGGAGAGGTGATTCAGGGGGATCTCTCTGGTTCAGGCCGAAATTCCCGAGAAAACCCGTTATAATCCTGCCATGAGTGCAAATAGACAGATGAAGTCAGATGGCTCAATTCCCCGCCCGATGGGAGGGCGCTCGCCCGGAGTGCGGAGATTGTCTGCGAGCTGTTCTATGATGATCTGGATCCGGGCGAAGCGGATGAGATGCTGCAGACCGTTATGGATGTCGGGAGAAACTGATTCGCGTCGCTCCCGCGGGCAATAGGTCCACGTCTGAATCACACTGATTCGGCCGTCTCAATCACGAATGGCGCTTCTCGTTACGGGAATCCTTGTCTGTCTCCGGGGGTGAAGGTAAGATAATGAAATGGGGATGATTGAAATGGGGCCTCGGAGGCGTTCCGGGAGGATCTTCGAAAAAGGATCTTCCTATTGCCTTCTTCCGCGCGCCGGCAATGAGTTGCCGCGCCGGAAGCCCTCCGGCAGCCAACCAGCGCACTGACAGCCACACGTATCCCTG
>CAYMFW010000187.1:0-9195 GCA_964389785.1 uncultured Planctomycetota bacterium | reverse complement strand
CGACCTTGACGTTGATTCCCTTCTCGCGGAAGAATCGGGTGGTCACTTCCACGAGCTCCGTTGCCACCACCTTCCCCTCGAGGTCCGGCAGATCCCTGATCTCGCTGTCCTCCGGCACCGCGACGACCCACGTGATGGGGGACAGACTGCGCTTGGAGTACTGCAGCTCGTCCACTTCCTCGACGTCCACGCCGCATTCCCGGACCCAATCCCTGCCGGTCAGCCCGGCGTCCAGCGCGCCGTTAGCCACGTATCTCGGTATCTCCTGCGCCCGTATCAGCATGCCCGAGAGCTCCGGGTCGTCGAATTGCACGTGATAGGAACGGGATGCGGTCTTGACCGAGTATCCGGCCCTGGCGAGCAGTCTCAGCGTTCCTTCCTGCAGACTTCCCTTGGGAATGCCTATATTGAGCGGCATCTGTGCGACTCCTTGTTTCTCACTTCTTCTTGCGGCGAGGCGATTTCGATTTCCGGTTGGGTTTCCCGGCCTTCCTTGAGGTCTTTTTCTTCACCTTCCTGGCTGCCTCCCTCTTTGGTCTCCTTCGTTTCGAGACGGCCTTCTTCTTGGCGGCCTTCTTCTTGGCGGCTTTTTTCTTGGCGGCTTTTTTCTTGGCGGCTTTTTTCTTGACGGTCTTCTTCATGGCGGCTTTTTTCTTGACGGCTTTCTTCTTTGCGACCTTCTTAGCCGTCTCGATGGCCTGCCCGGTCGGACAGTGCTTCTTGACGGGGCAGCGCGCGCAGAGAGGATCGTCCTTCAGACAGAAATCGGTTGCCAGCATCTGCAGCACCCGGTGTGCGGTTGACGCCTTCCCCTTGGCGGCGACCGCCTGGAAGACATCGTGGACCCTGGTGTCCGACGCGTTCTGTGTGGCGAGACCGACGCGTGTCAGTACCCGCTTGATGGCCGGAAGCACGGGGGCGACCGGCATATCGAACGTCCTCACGATGATCGCGGCAGATTGCTCCGCCGTGAGGCCGGTAATTTGCTGCAGGTACTCGCGGGCCCGCTTCGCCGACATCTTCTGGATCGGCGCAATCGATACGGTGTGGATCTCCTGGTACAGCCCCTGCAGGAACATCGTGATGCTTTTGGCGCTCTTCGGATTGCATCCCTTGGAGCGCATCAGCGCGGACAGATTCCGCTGGCTCGCGACGCGTACCTCGTTCCAGTCGACGTAGGACGACCGTATCGCAGAGAGCCCCCTCTCCGCGTCGTTGGAATTCGAACGCAGCGCGAGCATGGCGTACACCAGGCGGTCCATCGGGCTCTTCTTGGAGTGACCGTCCTTTGCCCGGAACCGTTTCCTGAGCGCACCGTAAATCGAACCAGCCTTAGCCCTATTGATTTCTTTCGCCATCTGAGATGCGGCCTCCACAAGTACCAGTAGCCCGTATAATAGCCGAGAGCGGCACTTACGTCAACCCGCTCCGCGACGATTATGCTGCAGGATGCTATCTTCGTTCGAACATCTTCTCCAGGTCGGCAAGGGTGAGCTTGATCCTGGTGGGGCGGCCGTGCGCGCAGGCCCCGGCGAAGTCGGTCTCCCTGGCCTTCTGGAGCAGCGCGGCGATCTCCTCCGTGGAGAGCTTCTGTCCGGCCTTGACGGCGGCCCGGCAGGCCATGCGGGCGATCAGCTCGCGAAGCCTGCTGTCCCGGTCCCCGGGGCCGCCGGTCTCGTGAATGGCCTCGAGCACCAGGTCAACGGGGTCCGCGTTCTTCAGGAGCGCGGGAACGGATCTGACCGCGACGGCGTTCCGTCCGAAGTCATCGACGGTGATGCCGGCCTCGTCGAGGCAGTCACGTATCTCCTCGAGGGATGACATCTCCTCGGGGGTAAGGTTTACCGTAAGGGGGACCAGGAGGCCCTGTCGTTCGAGAGAGCGGCGGGCCATCTTCTCCCGAAGCTCCTCGAGAAGGATTCGTTCGTGAAGAGCGTGCTGATCCACGAGCAGGATTCCGTCGTCTTCCTCGACGATGATGTAGCTGTTGTGAACCTGGAGGAACGCGGCCGTTTCGAAGAGCGGTCCTGAGGGCAGCGGCGTCATCGGTCTCGGGGACGCGCGGTAGGGGAGATGGCCCTCGGCCACCGGGGAAGGACGGCCTGCCGGCGACGGCACGCGCGCGTCCGCGGCGGTGTTCATGCCGGCCAGGGCATCTCCGGCGGCCCGCCGGACGATGTCGTGTATCGTTCCCGCGTCCTCGAAGCGCACCTCCTCCTTCGACGGATGGACGTTCACGTCCACGGCGTCCGGGGGGACCAGGAGAAAGAGGAACGCCACCGGGTGGCGCCCGCGGGGCAGATGCTCTCCGTAGGCGTCTTTGAGCGCGCGCAGCGCGGCGGGCACCCTGACGTATCGGGAGTTGACGTACGTATGGATCATGTTCATGTTGCTTCGAGTGACGTGCACTGGAGAGAACCATCCCTGCAGCTCGAGGCCGCGCAGGCGGGTCATCGAGTACGACAGGGAGTCAGCCAGGGAGGCATCGAACAACCTTCCGATCCGCGAAGGAATGTCCGGATGTGGCTCGACCGAAAGCGCCCGCTGTCCGTTGTGAGAGAGATGGAATCCCACCGACGGGAAGGCGGCCGCTGCGTGAGTGACCACGCTGGCGATCCTGCCCCATTCGGTGCGGTCGCTCTTGAGAAATTTGAGCCGGGCGGGAAGGTTCCGGAACAGGTTCCGCACCTCCACCGTGGTCCCGGTCGGGGACCCCGCCTCGATCGTCTCGCCGATGCTGCCGAAATCCACTTCTATCTGCGCCCCGAGCGCCGCGTCCGGCGGACGCGACACCATCACCGTCTCGCTCACCGCGGCGATGCTGGGAAGCGCCTCTCCCCGGAAGCCCATGGTGGATATCATTCCGAGATCCTCGACGGAACTAAGCTTGCTCGTCGCATGGTGTTGGAACGCCAGCGGCAGCTCCTCGCGAGGAAGGCCGGAGCCGTTGTCGGACACGCGGATCAGTGCCTTGCCCGCCTGTTCGACGTCCACGGAGATGCGGGTGGCGCCCGAGTCGATCGCGTTGTCCACCAGCTCCTTGACGACGGAGGCGGGACGCTGGATCACCTCGCCCGCGGCGATCTTTTCGGAAACGTTGATGGGAAGCACCTGTATCGGCATGCCGGATTCTATCGGCGCGGCCCGCCGACATCAATAGTGACGGGGGCAGGAGATCGGGGAAGTGTTTCCTCGCTCATTCTCGGCGCCTCCGACTTGACAGTGCGGATGGCAGGAGGTAGAATTGAATCTGATCGTGCGGCCATTAACGTATTGACTGACGCAGATTTCGAACAAGGTGACCATGAGCGAACACGCAGCCTCCCCGGTCGGAGAGAGAAAGGACAGGATACGCGCCGAGGTGGCCGTCCAGATGCTTGAGGGGGCGAAGAAGAGGTTTGACGGCGTTACGCGGGACGTCAGCGTCAGCGGGTTCTCCGCGTTTCTGCGGACCGTCGCGGAGGACTCGATCCGGGAGTCCATCGACTACTCGGTGCTGGCCCCCGAGGAGATGAAACAGGCCCTCGCGAAGATGGACCTGAGCGTGGTTCTGGATATGGGATTCCCCATCGGCCCCGCCGCTCTGGTGGTGATGAGGGTCGAGAACTCGTGGCGCAAGGACTTCGACATGTTTGCCGCGTTCGAATTCAAATCGCTGAACGAGAGCGAGAAGGTGGCGATCTCCGATTACGTCGCCGCGCAGGCGGAGGCGCAGCCCCCGGTGCCCGCCCAAGCGGAGGAAGGGCCCGCCAGAGAAGGGGTGGGCGAGCCGGAGGTGGTCAACGTGAACTTCCCGGCGAGATATTTCTACCTGGCCCACGTGCGGGAGCTGTGCGAGCGGTTGTCCCGGGAGGCCGGCTTCGCCGAAGAGGACGCGATGAAGATAAAGGTGGCGTTCGATGAAGTGCTGACGAACGCGTTCAAGCACGGATGCATCAACTACGGCGTGGACAAGATCGACGTCAACCTCACCTTCGACGACGCGGGGGTGTTCGTGTGCGTGCGTGACCCGGCCGGAAGGCCGTTCGATTACAGGAAGTACCGGGAATTCGACGAGAAGCACCCCGATTCCAGCCGCACCGGGCTGCACCTGGTGGACCGGCTGATGGACGGGTGGGCGGTGAATACCAAGCCCGGCAAGTTCACGGAGGTCAGCTTCTTCAAGAACCGCGCCTCCCGGGAAGGGTAGGGCACCTAATGCGCTGCAAGTGGACCACGCTGGAGAACCATCCCGTCACCGTTATCGAGCTGGCGGGGGAGATCGATTCCGAGAGAGAGCTGGAGCCCCTGGAGGAGATCGCGCAGAAGGAGGAGACCGAGCACGTGGCGGTGCTCCTGGAGCACGTTACCTACATAAACAGCAGGGGTGTCGGCGTGCTCGTCAGGCTCAAGGATATCCTGGGCAAGCGCGGCTCCGAGCTGTACCTGGTGGGTCCGATGGCGGGGGTCGTGGACGTCATACGATGTCTTGGCGGCGACGATGTCTTCAATATGCGGGATTCGCTCCAGGACGTGATTCGCGAAGTGGAGGGCTAGGTCCCGTGCGTTCGCCGGTGATTCTGTGCGCGGCACTGACGCTCCTCGCGGCCGCCGGGTGCGCGGAGAGGAAGCCCGACGGGATCCGCCCCATCGGGCGCCCGCAGAAGAAGGACGCCGGCGCCAGCGAGCAGGTGAGCTACGAGCGATACCATGCGCTTTGGCAGATCTCTCATTCCGATCTCGAGACCAGCGTCATCCGCAAGATCAGACTGCGGGACATCGAGGAGAAGTTCGATCGGACCGTCGCCAGTCTGAGGAGCATGGGAAAGCTGCTCGTCGACGCGGGAAAGAAGAGGGTCGAGCTGTGCGCCGGCGAGTACGAGAAGCTGCAGGTGGCGGCGAGGGCGAACCAGGCCGTGCGACGTGTCGTCGCCGGGCTCGAAAAGGTGAAGAAGAATGTGACGGACCACCTGGCTCCGCACAACGTGGATCCGGAACTGAGAACAGACAGGTAGCGCGCATGTTATGAAGGGGCGGAAGGACATCTTCGGCAGGCTGGTCGTTGTTTCGGTGGTCCTGCACGTGACTGCGCTTGTGCTGCTCCCGTCCGGCCGCGGAAGCCGTTACGGGACGTACGTGTTCAACCCCGTCGACTTCGACAGCAGGAACGTGGTGGGGTCGTCGGCCGATCCTGCGGAAGCTTCCGGTGTGGGCAGCATCCACGGAAGCACCGCGCTGGACAGCTTCCTGAACGTGAGTAAACAGGAGTCGCCGGAGTCGCCGGGGGCGGCGTCCAATCCCGGGGACCGGGAGGTGAAGGGTAGCAAGCTCCGGTTCACGGATCGGGTGGGCCGCCTGACGGGAGGGTCCTCGAAACAGTCTCCCCGTTTCATGGACGTGGTGCGGCAGCGCATAAGCGAGAGCTGCGACAAGTACATGACGAGGGGCACCCGGGCGGCCGGCGTTGATAGGGTGGTCGTCCTTTCCATATCGATACTGCCTTCCGGGGAGCTCGAGTCGGTGAACGTGATAGCGAGCAGCAGGATCGCGACGCTGGACAAGGCGACGGTGGACGCGGTAAAGAAGGCCGCGCCCTTCCCGTGTTTTCCGCAGGGACTCAAGCTGCCGCGGCTGAGACTGCGCATTCCGATACGATGCGTGCTCTCGGGGGAGGGCGATTGAGGACGGCCAGTCTGATTCCGGTTCTCATGCTGTGCGTGGTGGCGGTCTCGTGCGGGACCACCGGCGGGATCGTCGCTGACGGGCCGCCCGGCGCCTACGCGGACGCCGAGACACGGTTTCTTCTCAAGGATTACCGCGGCGCGCTCGACAAGTTCGAATCCTTCCTCGACGGGGATCCGTCCTCGCGGTACGTCTCCGACGCTCACTACTGGGCGGGAGTGTCCGCGCTGGAACTGGGTGAGCGCGGCAGGGCGAGGGCGCACGTGGAGCGGGCCTACGCGAGGACGCGCACCAGGTTCCTGAAGGGGCTGTGTCTGGCCGCGCTCGGCGACTGTGATTTCGCCACGGGGGAATTCCGGTCCGCGGTCGGAAACTACCGCAGGGCGCTCGAGTATCCCGGCACGCAGAAGGCGAGAATCCTGTTGAGGGTGGGGGACAGTTACCGCAGGCTCGGCAGGGCCGGGACCGCGGAGACGTACTTCCGGCGGGTGGTGAACGAGTATCCGGGGTCGGTCTTCGCCGCGCAGGCGAAGGCGAGAACGATCCGTGAGGAGAGAACGGGCAGCGCCGGGGGAGAGTACAGCGTCCAGGCCGGCGCGTTCGGCGACAGGGACAATGCGGAGGACCTCAGGTTCCGGCTGGAGAAGCGGAATTTCCCCGCGCATCTCCGGCTGTTGAGCAGGGAGGGAAAGGTTCTCTACTCCGTCAGGGTAGGCCGTTACGACATGCAGGATCGTGCCGAGGCCATCGCCCGGAGGATGAGGGCCGCCGGCTTCGATGCAGTCGTCATTCCGTAGGGTGACGATGACCGGGAGCTGCTCATGACCCCGATGATGAAGCAGTATCACGCCATGAAGGCCCGGTACGAGGGAGCGATCCTGTTCTTCCATCTGGGGGACTTCTACGAGGCGTTCTACGAGGACGCGAAAACCTGCTCCGAGGTGCTGGGCATCACCCTTACCGCCAGGAGTAAGGACGGCGGCCGGATACCCATGGCGGGTATACCGATACGCGCCGCGCAGGGATATATGGAGAAGCTGCTCACTACCGGGCACAAGGTCGCAGTGTGCGACCAGGTGCAGGATCCCGCCGAGGCCAGGGGCATAGTGAAGCGGGAGGTCACCCGCGTGCTGACGCCGGGAACGGTCACGGAGGGGGGGCTGATAGACGAGAAGGGCAACAACTTTCTTCTCGCGGTGTGCTCGTCCGGCAGGTCGGCGGGTCTGTCCTGGGCGGACCTGTCCACGGGGGAGTTCTTCATGGAGGACTGCGCGATTGACTCGCTGGCCGACGAGGTGTCTCGCGTGGACCCCTCGGAGATCCTGGTGCGGGAATCCGAATCCCCGGAGACGGTGGCGGCGGTGTCCGGTCTGGGGTGCATGATCACGACGCAGGCGGACCATGTGTTCGAGCGGGCGTCGTGCTTCAGGCGACTGACGGAGCATCTGGGCGTCAACTCGCTGGACGGGTTCGGGTGCGCCGACGCGGAGACGTCCGTCGGCGCCGCGGGAGCGGTCCTTCAGTACCTTTCGGAGACGCAGAAGGACGCGCTTCCCCATATCTCGTCCGTGCGGATGCACTCGCGCAGCAGCGTGCTCTCGCTGGACAGAAACACCAGAAGGAACCTGGATCTGCTCGAGAGCGCGGGAACGGGTGAGGGTCGCTTCAGTCTGTTGTGGACGCTGGACCGGACGGCGACCGCGATGGGGGGGCGGCTGCTGCGGTCCTGGATATCGGCGCCGCTCGTGGACGTGGCGGCGATACGCCGGCGCCACGACGCGGTGGAGGAGCTGCTGGCGCCGGGACCCAGGGGGGAGCTTGCCGCGTCGCTGAAAGAGGTGCGGGATATGGAGCGGCTCTGCGCCAGGGTCTCCTGCGAGAGGGCGAACGGGCGCGACCTGGTGTCGCTTCGCGATTCGTTACGCATGGTCCCGGACGTGAAGCGCATCCTGACCGGGATGTCATCCGCGGTGCTGTCCGGCGCGGGCGAGAGCATGGACCCGCTGTCGGAGGCGGCGGCGGACATCGGCGACACACTCGTGGACGAGCCGCCCGCGGAGGTGACGGAAGGCGGGATGATTCGAGAGGGAGTTGACGAGAAGCTGGACGCTCTCCGGAGCCTGAGCAGCGACGGCAAGGGATGGATCGCGTCGCTCGAGGCGGAGGAGAAGAAGAGGACCGGCATTCCGTCTCTCAAGATAGGGTTCAACCGGGTGTTCGGGTATTACCTCGAGGTGACCAACACGCATCGGGACAAGGTTCCCGTGGAATGGACGCGTAAGCAGACGTTGAAAAACGCGGAGAGGTACATCACCGAAGAGCTGAAGGAACACGAAACGAGGGTGCTGACGGCCGAGGAGGAATGCAAGGAGATAGAACGGCGCATATTCTCCGGGCTCAGGGCACGCGTGGCCGGTGAGGCTGAGCGGATACAGGCGACGGCGCGCGCACTCGCCACCGTCGACGTGCTCAACTCACTGGCCCAGGCCGCGGCAGAAAACGGATACTGCCGCCCCGCGATGACGGATTCGGAAGAGCTCATCATCAGGGAAGGCCGGCATCCAGTGGTCGAAATGACGCTGAAGGCGGGCGAGTTCACCCCGAATGACACGGAGCTGGACGAGAAGGGGAACCTGATGATCCTCACCGGCCCGAACATGTCGGGAAAGTCCACGTACATACGCCAGGTCGCCCTCATCTGCATCATGGCGCAGGCGGGAAGCTTCGTTCCGGCGAAAGAGGCGACGGTGGGCGTGGTGGACAGGGTGTTCACCAGGGTGGGGGCGTCGGACGAGATCGCCCGGGGACAGAGTACGTTCATGGTGGAGATGAACGAGACCGCGCTGATCCTGAACAACGCGACGACCAGGAGCCTGATAATCCTGGACGAGGTCGGCCGCGGAACGAGCACGCTGGACGGCCTCAGCATCGCATGGGCGGTCGGCGAGGATATACACGAGAGGGTCGGCGCGCGGACCCTGTTCGCGACGCACTACCACGAGCTCACCGGTCTGGCCGGGCTGCTGGAGAGGGCGGTGAACTTCAACGTTGCCGTCCGGGAGTGGGGGGAAGAGGTGATATTCCTCCACCGGATCGAGCCCGGAGAGACGGACAAGAGCTACGGCATCCATGTGGCGAAGCTCGCGGGCGTTCCAAAAACGGTGATAGAGCGGGCGAAAACGATTCTGCAGCAGCTGGAGAACCAGGCGCTGGATCCCTCCGGGAAGCCGGCGCTGGCGGCGTCCGGCAGTGAGGCCGGGGAGCGGCAGCTCCCCCTGTTCGACATCGGGCCGAGCAGGATCGAGGAGGAGATCAGCGGCCTGGATGTGGATGCGATCGCGCCCGTGGACGCGCTGCTGAAGCTGCGGGAGCTGAAACAGAAGATCGAGGCTACCGACGGGGACGCCCCGATCGGGGAGGGAGTTAAGTGATGGAATTGACCGCGGACAGCGGGGTGTTGACACACTCATTCTCGGCGCCCATCAAAAGTGTGGGGCGCCACCGAGGGCGCGGCTTCACCGGTCGAGGAAGAGC
>CAYMFW010000186.1:0-9252 GCA_964389785.1 uncultured Planctomycetota bacterium | reverse complement strand
CGCCGGATTCGCGTCGAGGTCGTCGAAGGGGTGTCACTCTGTAAGAAGTAGTCGCGGTCCCAGCCTTGAAGGTGTACTCGGAAGACGCGGTGGTACCGCCTCTTCCGGTCCAGTTCGTGTGGAAGAATTCCCCGCGCGGCTTGTCCACCCGCTCGTAGGTGTGGGCCCCGAAGTAGTCCCGCTGCGCCTGCAGCAGGTTCGCCGGCAGGCGCTCGCTCCGGTATGAATCGTAGTAGGTGAGCGCGGTGCCCATCGCCGGAACGGGAATCCCGAGATCGATCGCGGTCTTCACCACCTCGCGCCAGTCGTCCTGCGCGTCAGTGACGACCTTCTTGAAGTACGGGTCCAGAAGCAAGTTCGTGAGGTCCGGCTTGCGATCGAACGCCTCCTTGATCTTGCCCAGGAACTGGGCACGGATGATGCAGCCTCCCCGCCAGATCATCGCGATCTCGCCGTAGTTCAGGTCCCACTTGTACTCCGCGGCCGCCGCGCGCATCAGCTGGAAGCCCTGCGCGTACGAGCATATCTTGGAGGCGAACACCGCGTTCCTCAGCTTGTTCACGAACGCCTTCCTGTCGCCGCCGAAGGACGCGTCCGGCCCGACGAGCTCCGTGCTGGCCGCCACCCGTTCCTCCTTCACCGCGGAAAGACACCGGGCGAACACCGCCTCGGCGATCTGCGGGATACCGATGCCCAGGTCCAGCCCGGCCACCGACGTCCACTTGCCGGTCCCTTTCTGCCCGGCGGTGTCCAGGATGACGTCCACCATCGGTTTGCCGGTCTCGGGATCGGTCGTGCCGAGGATGTCGCGGGAGATCTCTATCAGGTAGGAGTCCAACTCGCCCTCGTTCCACTCGGTGAACACCTCGTGCATCTCTCCGGCCGCCATGCCGAGCCCCTTGGACATCAGCTGGTACGCCTCGCAGATGAGCTGCATGTCGCCGTACTCGATGCCGTTGTGCGTCATCTTGACGAAGTGGCCGGCGCCGTCGCTGCCGATCCACGTGGTGCACGGCGTGTCGTCCACCTGCGCGGCGATCGCCTGGAAGATGGGCCCCACGTGGGGCCACGCGTCCGGGTTGCCGCCGGGCATGATGGCTGGGCCGAGGAGCGCCCCTTCCTCGCCGCCAGAGACGCCGGTGCCGATGTAGAGGATGCCCTTTTCCGCAAGCGCGTTGCAGCGACGGATGGTGTCGGGGAAATGGCTGTTGCCGCCGTCGATGACGATGTCGCCCTTTTCCAGGTGCGGCACGAGCAGCTCGATGAAGTCGTCAACCGCCTGGCCGGCCTTTACCATCAGCATCACCCGGCGCGGCTTCTCCAGGTTGGCCGCGAGTTCCTCCAGGGTGTGGCAGCCGATGATGTTCTTGTTCTTCGCGCGGCCGTTGACGAAGGCATCCACCTTGCTGACCGTCCGGTTGAAGCAGGCGACCGTGAAGCCCTTGCTCTCCATGTTGAGGATGAGGTTCTCCCCCATCACCGCCAGCCCGACCAGCCCGATATCCGCCTTCTTATCTGCCATCACTTCTCTCCTTTTCCGGGGATTTCAAAGCTTCCAATATAGTGAAGAATCGGCGCGTCTGCAAGGGGTTCGTTATTCCCCCAGGAAGGGAGACGTGATGAGGTCCTGCGGCACATGGTCGGGCGTCTGTTTCCCTTTCAGCCACCGGCGTAGCCTCTTCAGCGCCGGAAACCGGGGGAGGCGAAGAACGTAATCCAGGGGCTCGTCGGGATACGCGCGCCGGCCGATGTCGTAGCCCCAGGCCTCCAGCGCCTCGGGAAACGTCCTGAACGCCACGCCGTACCGTTCCCGCGCCGTGTCGGTGAGCGAGAACGAGAACAGCACCTGCTCCGCCTCCCTGTCCAGGTCCCTCAGATATCGCCCGACGGCGCCGCTGCTGATCGCGTCGGCGGGGCTGACACTCCAGGACTCGTGAACCGTTCGGCGGTCCTTCTCCTGCGGCACCAGGATGTCGTCCGTGTAGGAAATGTCCACGAACCCGCAGATGCGCTTCAGCACGTTTTCGGGGTCCGTGACGAGGTTCTCGTACTTCACGACGAGACAGCGGGGATTGCCCTCCGCCCGCTTCGCGGCGGCGGCGGCGCAGAGCCAGGTCCAGGTGCTGAAGTAGAGGGACCGCCCCCGGCGCATCATGGAGAGCGCGCAGTCCCGGCCGTCACGCATCATGACGACGGCGCGCCCCTCCGGGAACAGCTCCAGGAACCGCCCGGCGCAGTATACGTTGCTCGGCGTCTTCTCCGCCCACCGGCTCTTCCCGGTCAGCTCCAGATACCGCCCGCCGAAGGACGAGAAGAACGACGCCAGTCCGTCGGCTTTCGCGGCCATGGATCGTATCTCCGCGGCCGATATGCCGTAATCCTCCAGCCCGTCGAACAGCCGCCGTTTCCAGCGGAGGTCCGGAATCTCCACCCGGCGGCGCGGGTTGCCCGTGAGAAGGCGACGGCACTCCCGCCAGTCCGCCTCGTAGACGGATTCCTTGTCGAAACAGCTCAGTTCCTCGCCGCAGGCGACCTCCGGGTGCCTGCTCAGCACCGACGCCAGGAGCGTGGTGCCGGAGCTGCTGGAGCCCCCGATGAGAATGGGACGATCGTTCATTGGTATCCCTCCGGCCGACCCGCAGTGTAGCGTATTCCGCGGCCCCTGAAAAGTTCGATGGAACGGCCGCCTGCACGCACACCCTCACCTTGACAACCCGCATATCCCGAGTATAGTTATGCGACGTCGGGAAGGAGGGTGGGAAATGAAGAGAAGAGCTGTAATCGATGCGCTCGCCGCGTGTTCCCTGATTGCAGCCCTCACGCTCGCGACCGCCTGCAGCGGCGGCGGAAGCCGCACCACCTACACCTACACGGTCGGCGGCCACGCCCAGAAGGGCCCCTTCATCACCGGAACGAACGTCACCATCCAGGTGCTGGACGGCGAGCTGGTGCCGACCGGAAGGTCGTTCAGCACCACCGTCACCGACGATGCGGGCGCGTTCTCCATCCCGATCACCCTGGGACGCCGGTTTCTCGAAGTGATAGCCGACGGATACTACTTCGACGAGGTGAACGCGCAGCTCTCGACGGCACAGCTCTCCCTGAGGGCCGTCGCGGACCTCGCCGGCGGCGCGGACATCAACGTGAACATCCTCACCCACCTGGCGAGGGACCGGATACTCCAGCTCGTCGCGGAGGGCACCGGCCCGGCCGCGGCGACAGACCGGGCCCGGGAGGAAGTGCTCGCCGTGTTCGGCATCACCGCGCCGGACGCACTCGACTTCGACAGGATGAACATCTCCGAGACCGGAGAAAGCAACGCGATTCTTCTGGCCGTCTCCGCCGTCCTGCAGCGCCTGGCCGCCGACCGGGCGGATTCCCCCGCCACCATCGTCGCCGAGCTGTCGCAGGCCCTCTCCCAGCTGAGCTCCGACCTGGCGGAGGACGGCGTGCTGGACGACGCGCAGCTCGCCGACGATCTCCTGCAGGCCTCCGCGGCCATCGATCCGGCCGCGATCGCGCAGAACCTGGAGGATCGCTACACGGAGCTCGGCACGAACGTGGACATCCCGTCCTTCGAAGACTTCCTCGACTCCGACGCCGACGGCACGCTGAACGGGGACGATCCGGACGACGACAACGACGGCATGCTCGACGGGGAGGACACCTATCCCCTCGACAGCGCCGTCCAATGGCAGTACGCGCTCGATGAACCGATCGCGTCTTCCGTCGCTCTCGATTCCGACGGAACCGTCCACTTCGGATCCGAAGACGGCAGCGTGTACGCCGTACTGCAGGACCGGACGCTGAAGTGGAGCTTCCCGACCGGCGGCCACGTCCACTCGTGTCCTGCGATCGGAACGGACGGCACGGTGTACGCCGGCTCCGAGGACGGCTGGCTCTACGCCATCAACCCCGACGGCACCGAGAAGTGGCGTTTCCAGACCGGCTATCACATCACCTGTTCCCCGGCGCTGGCCCTGGACGGAACCGTCTACGCCGGTTCTCAGGACCGCAGCCTCTACGCGGTGAACCCCGACGGCACGGAGAAATGGAGCTACGCGACCGGCGGCGACGTGTGCGCGCCCGCCATAGGTCCGGACGGCACCGTGTACGCCGGCTCCCACGACAACTGCCTGTACGCCATCAGGGCCGACGGAACGTTCAGGTGGCGCTACCAGGCCGAGGACTGCGTCAGGGGCTCCCCCGCCATCGGGTCCGACGGCAGGATATACTTCGGCTCGCTCGACGGCTACCTCTACGCCCTCAACACCAACGGGATCCTCGCCTGGAGGTACGGACCGGGGCCGGACGGAGACATCGTCTCGTCACCGTCCATCGGCGCGGACGGCACCGTGTACGCGGGCTGGTACGAGACGCCGGACGACGTGTACGGTGTCTTCGCCGTGGATGCCGCCGGAACGCTCCTGTGGAGTTTCGAAACGGACGACTGCGTGGAGGGCACCGCCGCCATAGCGGCGGACGGAACGGTGCACGTCGCGTCGCAGGACGGCATTCTCCACGTGCTCAATCCGGACGGCACGCTGAAGTCGTGGTATCGGTGTGACGGAACGTTGACCTACTCGCCGACGATAGGAGACGACGGCACCGTCTACGTCGGCTCCTCCGCCGGCACCCTCTACGCACTGGCGGGAGACAGCCCGCTGGACGCGGACGCCCCCTGGCCGATGTTCGGGCGGGACGAGCGGCACACCGCCGACGCCTCGACGTTCTCGACCCTGGTCGCGGCCGGCCTCGCCGCGGCGCACGACGAGTTCGTGACCGCCTTCGAGGCGGCGGAGCTTGCCGGGCGGCCCGGCGCGGGCGCGGCCGCGGAAGAGCAGGCCGCGTACCTGTCCGAAACCTACACCGAGTTGGTCGTGGGAATCAGGGACCTTCTGACCAACGAAGCCGACTACGCCCAGAAGCTCGCCCAGATAGCCCACCGCGCCGGGGACATCGACGAGATCACCGACGCCATCAGCGACGCACGGGCATATGACATCATATATATAGACATCCTGCTGGAAGGAATCATGGTGCCCTGGCCCACGGGCGACGACGCGGTCGACGACGAAGTGACGACCGATTACGGGGAAGCAACCGTCGACCTTCTCTCGTCCTATTCAGATCTTCGCAATGCCATGGAGTCCGCGTTCGAGAACCTGCAGGATCTGCTGAGTCCGTAGGGACATAGCGTCCTTCTTGGACCAGGAGGCGCGGTCGATTCCCGTGCCCTCAGAACACCTTCGGAGAGCCCCTTTCCTCCTGTTCCAGTAACACGGACAGGTTCCTATCCTTCTTTATCCGGCGCGCCAGCTCCATTGTTTCATCCCGCTCGGATTCAGACATCAGGTGGAACAGGCTGATGATATCCTCCTCATCCCGCCTCCCTCCCGCCAGGAGTTTCATGCCCACGAGATATGCCTTCGGGTATACCGGGAGTTCTCCCGCCCCTGGACTTTCAGCACGCTGAAGCCCCTCGAGCTCCCAGTCGAAGTTCGCAATCAGAATATCGACTTTCTTGTATTCTCTATGCGTATCCGTAATGAGCACAATGTCGTGCTTCAGCGCATCGTCCGGGTCCTTGGATGCGCGATGTGCCGCGACGCGATACTTATCGCCGAGCCGTTCCCGAAGAAAGGACGAAAACTGAGCAGTCAGCTCTGCGGGATCCCCGTCCTGGTCGACGAATGCCAGCAGCACATCAATATCGATTGTCGTGCGTGGAACACCATGGAGAATAACCGCTTCGCCGCCCACAATAGCAGCTCTTCTAGACGCGTTCCTCTCCGCGCAGAACTCGTCTATACAAGCGGTTACGGTTTTCAACAAGTCTTTCATACGCATCACCCACGGAAATCTTGTTAACGCGTGCCATCCGCTCCAGGGATTCATCAAGTCGCCTTTCCGCTTCTGCCCTTCTCTCTTCGGGCGTGAGACGCGAAAAGGCCTCGATCATCTCTAGCCGTTTCTCCCGCATGATCTTAGAGCGTACCATATACTCATACTATCACGATCAGCACTCGTCTCCAAATGAAAAGTTGCTTTCTTCGACGCAGCCAGGGAAAGACGAATGCGAAATCCGATCGCTGCATTGATGTTCCCGCCCGAGATCAGACATCCCACATGCAGATGCTCCAGACGATGCGAAGCAATCTGCGCTCGTGCCGGTGCTGATTCATGTGGTTTTCGTGTGTCCAAAACCCCCATCTTCCGACCAAATTGGCAGTCCTGCCAACAAAGGCAAGAAGCCCGCAAGCGCTTAACCTTGCGGGCTTTACCCTGGTGGGCGAGGAGGGATTCGAACCCTCACGAGGGATTAACCCCCAAGGGATTTTAAGTCCCGAGTTTCGCCCTCATGTCGTTCATCTCATTTTACCCTATTTCAACTCAGCGCACAGTTTAGCACATCTGAGCTTGAACGAGAATTGTTCTGAGATGGACTGAGCTGGAGCGAGATAGGTGACTTTTACGTGACCCCCCCTACCCCTTGCTTCTCTCGATGAAGGACTTCACGTCTTCGATCTTCCATCGGAGACTTCTCGAGACCCGGACCCCAACAAGCTGTCTTGTCCGGTGAAGGCGACAGACTGCCTGTCGAGGTCTCTTGCGGTCTGTCAACCCAAGCATCTTGGCCACAGCATCGGCATCCAGGAGGGAAGGTTCCTTAGTCGCAGGCGCAGGTGCGGCAACACTCTTGCTCTTATGGGGGGATGATCTGAGGTACTGAAGTATCGCACGCACTGGTTCATCAGGCGTGTCTTGAAGGAAGGCAGCGACTTCCCTGCCAAGTCCTTCTACGACGACGGCCGATCCAAGCTCCTGAACTTTCTTCTTGGCCATTCCTGCCCCACTGAAAGATTCCTTCCTGCAAGTAGAGTCTCTCTTTATTAGCTTGTTTCGCGTGTGTTTTCAGTCGGGCTTCGCTTCCGAGGTCTGCCTGGAAGCTGCACGACTATCGGAAGCATATGATATGGCGTGCGTTACGGCTTGCAGCCCTTCGGCTTCCTCTTGGGGAAAAGTTTCTTCGCCAGCAAGTCCATTTCCTCATCAGTGGGAACCCATTCATATTCTCTTTCGTGTTTCTTCTTCGCGAACAAGGCCCCTGCTCTGATTACATTCTCAGGAGATTGTTCAGGTGATACATCCAGCATAGCTGCCGACACACGGAGTCTTTTCTCCTGTTTCTTTTTGTCGATGTGCCCATTGGAATCGAAATCAATTGTGCCGAATTCCGCATGCTCGATGCCGATGGGATTGCGATTCTCCATCCGCAGAAACACAAGTGCATATCTGATGCGCTGGTTTGCATATTCTGGGAATGCTTCATCTGAGCCCGGGGCTCCAAGATGCCCAAACCTCTTCATGGAGATTCGAACTATTCCCTTGTTGCTGTCAAAGAAGAAAGCTCGAGGACGAATATTTTGCGACATCGCGTCAGCAGTCATAACCACTCTTCATCAAAGCGGGATTCTCATCTATTTCGAAACGTCAACGGCAATCAGCTCTTTGTCAATTGTCGAGACATACACGAGATTGCCGTCTTTCAGGATGCCGTTCCTCACCACTCCCCCGACCTCGTAGTTCTGAAGCACCTTTCCCGAGCTTCTCTCGATCTTGCGAAGCACCCCTTCTTCCTCACAGGCAAAGACCACATCCTTTTCCACAACAGGGTCTCCCCTGCAGAACCCCCTGGCACCTGTGGATTTCCTTTCCCAGATCGTGCTTCCGTCCTTGGCATTCATCGCATAAAGACTCCCGGCCGCAAGGTAGATTGCCCCATCCTTCGCTGTCAGGGCGTCAAAGGCCCAACCGGACGTGTACGTACTCCAGGCAGTCTCTTTGGTGTCCGGGTCCATGGCAAAGAATTCCTTGTCGCTGGTGGCAACCAGCAGCTTCCCGCCGCTGTATCTCATCGTCACAGGGTATCCATGCTCGATCTGGTACTTCCACTTGGAAGAACTTCCCATCATATCGAAACACATGATCTCTCCTGCCACGTTGCAGAAGACAAGATCCCCTTTCATGGCCATTGCCGGCAGATTGATTCGCGATTCATACGGCAGATTGGCAACGGCCTTCATCTGCCCCTTGGTCGCGCTCAGAATATAGAGGCTACCCCAGTGCTTGGATACGTATATGTTGCTTCCGATGAGCGTAATGCCTGAGATGGACACATCGATCTCATCCTTCGGCTTGTCAACCGCAATCCTGTGGTTCCAACTCCTGTTACCGCTCCCGACATCAAAGGCACTCAGGTGGCCGTTTCTCTGCGGCACGATAATATTGCTGCCGTACTTCTGCAGGCTTCCGATCGCCTGCGAGGGGGTCTTGGCCTGGAAGACCAGCTTCCCGGTGTCTTTCTCGAGACAGAGCATCTGGTAGTCGTAGCAGCCGAAATACAGCCTGTCGCCATAAACCACAGGCACCCCTGATACGCTTCCTCCCAACTTCGCCTTCCATCTGATGTGAGACTTGTCCGGAGAGACGAGGACCGGAACAGTTCTGGGCCCTTTCACCCGAACGTTCGTGTATTCCGCCAGATAGCATTCATCACCCTCGGAAATGTCTGCAGCCCTTTCATACGTTCCCTTGTCAGTCCTCAGTTCATCCTGCGGAGATTTATTGATTGGACGAATACCGGGAATGGCCGGCTCTTCCTTCTCGGGTTCAGTGCCTCGGGGCGAAGGCTTCGGCCGCTCGCTTGCCGGAATGCCTTTGGGAGGGGCTTTCCTTGGACCGGACACCTCTGCTTTCTGTCCGCTGGAAGGCGCTGAGGGCGTTACGCTGGCAGTCTCAGGCTCCTCTGACGGACCATGGTCGCTGAAGTCCTTCTGGACCACGTACACCCACACAAGCGCTGCCAACGCGCCAATGACCACGAATCCAATCAGCGGATAGTAAAGGAGTTTCTCCCATTTCTCCATTGCCATGCGTCACACCTTCTTCACTTCTTGATGAACATTGATAAAGGGGATAATAAAGCCTATTTCTAGAATGTACAAGGGCAACCATCGGTGACTCGGTTACCGCCATCGTCGCAGGGGCAGTTGCCTGGGGGCCGACCTTTCCCAAGGGGGGCTCACCCGTCGAAACCTGCCTCCTTACCACGGCACCCCGGAGCAACTACAGCCGTCGCACCCATCACTTCTTGGGCGAGGTATCTTCCGTAACTGGCGTAGTCTCCGCACTCCCCGAAGATACCCCATAATCAGAAAGAATCTTCTCGTGACTGCGCAGCGCCAATTC
>CAYMFW010000185.1:0-9469 GCA_964389785.1 uncultured Planctomycetota bacterium | reverse complement strand
GTTAGGCCGCTACCAATCTTTTCTCGAGTCCAACGAATGGCTGCGGGAAACGCTCCGCGGCGCCATAGAGAAGAAGTAGCGGCGCGCGCGGGAGACCTACTTGCCGTAGTCGTAGGACCCTTCGAATCCCTCGATAGGCACGACGCCGTAGTTGTATCCGCTGGGGTGTACCTTCCAGCCGTACGGGTGGGTGCAGCTCCTGCCCAGGAACAACGGCCCCCACCGCCATTCGTTCACGTTGGGCTCGGCCCACACGGAATCGTGCACGTGCCCGTCGATGTGCAGCACGTTGAATCGGAAGTCTCCCGGGGCCATCTGCGCGCACCCGAAGTGGGAGACGTGCTTGCGCCACAGGCAGCCTGCCCACGGCGTTCCCGTTCCCGGCACCATGCACGCCCCCAGCCACACCGCCCCGACGTTGGATGTGTGCGGCTGCCGGTTCTTCGTCCTGGGGCGGAACGGCGCGTGGCACGTCCAGTCGCTCGCGTTGGTACCGCCGCACCCGATGAGGGTATGCCCCAGGTACCCGGTGTTCTGAAACTTCTTGCAGCCGACGCTGTGAACGAAGAACTCGTAGCCGAAGTTCCCCCTGCTCCTGCACAGCTTGTCCCGCTCCTCCTCGGTATCGGAGTAACCGTTCACGCCGCCGCTCCCGAAGGTCCATCGGCGGATCTTCATTATCGGGTCCCACAGGATCTCTATCGGCAGATACTTGCCCGGCAGGCGGGGCTTTCCCACCCACTGGAAGGCCATCTCCATGTTCCAGCCGTACGCGTACTGCGAGTTCCCGGGCCAGCGCGAGTCGTCGTAGATCTTCTCGATCAGCCTCTCGCCGGCGGAATTGTGCGCGGTCACCCAGGTCATCCCGTAGCTTCCTATCCGCAGGTCTCCCGCGTCGCTCCCGTTCTCGTCGCAGTGTCTCTGCGCCTCGGGGATCTGCCCCTTGTTGTCGGCCGCGTTGATGAGCAGTCCGATGCCCGCCTGTCTCAGGTTGTTCTTACAGCGGGCGAAATAGGCGTACTCCCTGGCCCTCGTCAGACCGGGAAGCAGCAACGAGGCGAGGATTGCGATGATGGCGACCACCACCAGGAGCTCGACCAACGTGAATCCGGAACCCTTTCTCATCTTCATACGTCCACCAGATTACTCCGGAAACGGCAGCTTGTCCAGCCACTCGCAGGCAGGGGATTCCAGCTCCCGGTTGTGCCCGACTACCCTCGCCGTCAGGTCCTTCACGACCTCCTCGTGCTCCGGGCTGTCGATCAGGTTCGTCGTCTGATCGGGGTCGTTTCTTCGATCGAACAGGATGTGCTCACCCGAGTTGTGAAGCCCCAGCTCGTACTCAGGGGTGAAGATCCCCGAGAACCAGAAGTGGGAGTGATGGACATACGCCTCGTCCGTCCAGTCCGCGTCCTCGCCGCGTATCAGCGGCGATGCGTCGGCGCCCTGCTCCCGCCCGCTCGGCTCTATACCCATCAGACCCAGTATCGTCTGCTGGAAATCGATGGAGTCGACGATGCGATCAACCACCGTACCCGGCCTGATACCGTCGGGCCAGTGGATCAGCATCGGAATCCGGTACACCGTCTCGAAGAGCAGGTTCTTTCCGTAAATTCCGTGCTCCCCCATGTACTCCCCGTGGTCGGTGGTAAAGACGACGATGGTGCTGTCCAGCACCCCCTTCTCCCGCAGGCAGTCGAGCATCCGGCCGATGTTGTCGTCTATGCACTTGACCATACCGCAGTACATCGCCTTGCTCTTCCGCAACTCCCCCTCCGGATCGTCTCCCCTGTGCGCGGAGCCGCACCCCTCTTCGGGATCGATCGCCCACGACGGCAGGCCCTCCTGCCTGAACGTGGCTGGAATCGGCATGTCCGCCGGGTCGTACATCTCTGAGTACGGCGTGCGCACCGTGAACGGCGTGTGCGGGTCCGGATAGTTCACCATCAGGAAGAAGGGGTTCTCGTGGCCCATGTTCAGGAAATCGAGCGCCTTGTCGGTGAGCCAGTCGGTGGAGTACCGCCCCTTGTTCACGTCCTTGTCGAACCTCACGTTTCCGTCCTCGTCCTCGAGCACCCCCTTGGGAAACCCGAATTCGCTCATGTACCGGGTGTGCTGGAATCCCATCGCCCGCTCCGGCTTGATCCATCCCGGGTTGCCGTCCAGGTGCCACTTACCGACGTACCCGGTGACGTGCCCCGCGCCCTGAAGCACCCGGGCGAGGGTCTGCTCGTCCCGGTTGAGTTCGATATCGTTGTGGTACGCGCCGTGGCAGTGCGGATACCGGCCGGTCATGAAGCACCCCCGCGACGGGGTGCAGACCGCGCTGTTGGCCATGAAGTTGTCGAAACGGACCCCGCCCTCGGCGAGCCGGTCCAGGTGCGGCGTTTCCACCAGGGTTCCGCCGTACGTGCCCAGCGTCCAGCGGTTCTGCTGGTCGGTGAATATGACGAGTAGATTCGGTTTCTTGCTCATGGGTCCTCCTTTTGGCTATGTTCCGGTTTGGATGGATTATAAAGGTGTCACACTTTTTTTCAAAATACCACTAACCAAACCCCTTCTCGTGCTCTACAATATATGGTGAGGGAAAATCTACCTATGAATCGATCCGAAAACGACCGAGTGGAACAGGCGGTACGCGACGTAACGTGTGGTGACGTAGACGCTTACGCTGTCGTGGTCGAGGCGTTCCAGCGCCGGCTCCGGGCCGCGGTCGCCGGCTGGTGCCCCCCCAGCGTGGACCCGGACGAGATTTCCCACCTCTCGTTCGTAAAGGCATACCAGAACATAGATTCCTACATCCCTCACACCGATTTCTACTCCTGGCTCTGCGCCTTCGCCCAGAACCTGGTCAGGGCCGAATACCGCAGGATCGAGAGGGAGTCCAAGAATATACGGAATTACCTGGATCACGCCCTGCTCAACGCGCTCGAGAGCGGATCGTCCGACCTGGAGAGAGAGAAGGAGCGATACGACGCCCTCCTGGGCTGTCTGGAGAACCTGCCCGACAAATCGAGAGCGCTGATAAAGATGCGCTATTCCCGGGGTACCCCCCTCACCGAGATAGCCCGCACGAAGAAACAGAGCGTGTCCAATATCAAGTACCACCTCTTCGCCATCAGAAAGAAGCTCCGCCAATGCATTGGAAAGAAGCTGCTTCGCAGGAACGGGAACTCGTATGAAACGGTTTGAGGAGCTTTCCACGGAATTCTTCGACGGGTCGCTGGACCCCAGGGGGTCGGTCGAGCTCGGCCGCATTATCGAAACCGACGACGAGAAGCTCCGGACCTTCACCGACATGTACCGGACCCACGGCGCCCTCTCCGTCATCCACGACGAGCAGGCGCGGGAGATGTTCGCGTCGTCCGTGGTGACCGACATCAGGAAGAACGAGCAGGCCTTCGTCGGCTCCGTGATCGGAGACCTGAAGAAGGTCGAATCGACGCGGCGGCCCGCCCCCTCGCGCAGATATCGAGGGACGGTTCGTTTCAGGCTCAAGCGGTCGCTCTCCGCGCTGCGCCGGGGACTGCTGAGGGCGGCGGCCGCGGGCGTCATCATCGCGGCCGGCTGGCTCCTCTTCAGGGAACACGCCGACCGGAGCGCGGAGGAGAGCTTCGTCGCCCACGTACGCGCCACCACGCCGAACGTGGTGGTCTACCGCGGCGAGCTCGGCGGGGCAATCGCCGGTGCGCAGACCGGCCTGCGCCCGCAGGACCGCATACAGACAAAGAAGGGCGAGGAGCTCGAATTCGTCTATCATGGCGAGGCGACGATCATAGCCGTGAGGGAAGCGACCACCATCGACATCGGTGACGCCTCCGAGGGAAAACGGCTCTTCGTCGCCGACGGACGGCTGGACGCGACGGTCGCGCCCCAGCCCCCCGGGAAGCGGATGGTGGTGACCACGCCTCACGCGGTCTGCGAGGTCGTCGGAACCCGCTTCATCGTCACGGTGGACCCGGCCTCCACCCGCCTTGACGTGCTGGAAGGCACCGTTCTCTTCAGGCGCATCGGCCAGGACGAATCACTCAGGGTCGCCGCCGGCCAGCGCGCGCTGGCCTCGGCCGCAACCCTGGCGCTCGCCCCCCTCGCCCCGCAGGCCCCCGAGCCCGAACCGGCGCTCCCCGCCCCCGTGGACGGCGCCATCACCATCTCCTGCGACAACGAGTACATCCTCTACCTCAACGGCAAGGAGATAGGCCGCGGCGCGAACTGGCAGAGCGCACAGACCTACGAGGTGACCCTCCCCGTCGGCAGAAACGTCATCGCGGTCAGGGGCAGGGACATGGGCGGCGTCGCCGCCCTTCTCACCGAGATCCGCTACGACGCCCACAGGATAGGCACCGACAGGAAATGGAAAATCTCCCTCTCCGCGCCCCAGGGCTGGGAGAAGCAGGATTTCAGCGATACGACCTGGCCCAGGGCGACCGAACATGCCCTCTTCGGCCAGGGCACGTGGGGAAGCCAGGTCGCGGGATTTCCCTCGGATACCCCGGCCCGCTGGATATGGGCCTCCAACAACGAGGGAACGGAGGAAGCGTACCTGAGGTTCACGTTCGACGTGGAGGTGAAAGAGACCACGGATGGAAGGTAGAGGAGGCGGTATGAGTGGTTGGATGTGGAGTGCGGCAATACTCTTAGTGATGGCTGTAGCTCTTATTTTTATATAGGGTCAATGTGACGGGCGGAGGAAAGGAGACGGGTCTATGGGCAATATGAAGAAGGCGATGTGGGGCTGCGCGGCGGGGCTGATTGCGGCGCTCGTGCTGGTATGGGCGTTCTCGCCCGCGGCACCGGAGCGGGCGACCGTTGAAACGCCCGCCGGGAACGAGGCTGCGGCCGGCTCCGCGAGCGGAACACACGTGTGGACGCCCACGGAGAGCGGAAACATCTTCGAGACCACGGAGGCACCGGCGTTCGATGCCTCGCACGAAGATGCGGCTCCGAAAGCCGCCGGGGCCGCGGACGTTTCCCTCGAAACGCCCGGCCCGGTGTACGTGAAGTTCCACGAAATCGTCAGCGAGACCTCCAGCCTGCCGGACGAGACGGGGCTGTTCACCCGGGTGAGGGTGGTCCGCTCCGACGCGGTGCCCAAGTACCCGCTGCTCAGGATAGAGGACACGGTACGGCAGAAACCGGAAGGGGAGGAGATCGTCAGCCACGTGGCGATGGTGGCGGACCACGTGGCGATACGGCTTCTTCCCGGCAAGACCCGGGAGGACCTGGAGAAGGTCAACGAGAAGCACGGCGCGGTGATACGCAGAAAGATGCTCGCCCCGGACATGTACATCGTGCAGTTCGGCCAGGGCGGGACGGACTCGGTGCGGGAACTGGAGAAGACGTACAAGGAAGAGACGGAGCTGGTGGCGAGCGTCGGGGCGGACTACATCGTGCACGCGCTTCAGACGTTCCCGAACGACACCCGTTTCGACGAGCTGTACGGCATGCACAACACCGGTCAGACGGGCGGCACGGCGGACTGCGACATCGACGCGCCGGAGGCGTGGGACATCACGACGGGAAGCCGCGACGTCCTCGTAGGCGTGATAGACACCGGCGTGGAGTACACCCATCAGGACCTGGCGGACAACTACTGGTCGAACCCCGGCGAGACGGGAACGGACGGCGGCGGCAACGACAAGCGGACGAACGGCGTCGACGATGACGGAAACGGGTTCGTGGACGACTGGAAGGGGTGGGACTTCATAAACGACGACAACGATCCGATAGACGACCACTTCCACGGGTCGCACTGCTCGGGCACGATCGGCGGGGTGGGAAACAACGCCGAGGGCGTGGCGGGCGTGAACTGGAAGGTCTCCATAGTGGGGATAAAGTTTCTCAGCTCCAGCGGCTCGGGGTCGCTCACGGACGGGATAGACTCGATCTACTACGGAACGCTTATAGGGTGCGACCTGACGTCGAACTCCTGGGGCGGCGGCGGCTACATGGAGGACATGAGGACGGCGATCAACGACGCCGGGGCGAACGGCATCCTCTTCGTGTGTGCGGCGGGCAACAGCAGCCGTGACATAGACCCGTCCCCCTACTACCCGGCCAGCTACGACTGCGAGAACCTGATCTGCGTGGCCGCGGTGGACCACAACGACGGGAAGGCGTCGTTTTCGAACTGGGGGGCGACGTCGGTGGACCTGGCGGCGCCCGGAGTGGACACCCTCTCCTGCAACTTGAACGGCGGCTATCGGCTCGCGAGCGGCACGTCCATGGCGACGCCGCACACGGCCGGCGTGTGCGCGCTCCTGAAGAGCGTGGACCCGGGGATAAGCCACACGGACCTGAAGGCACGCCTGCTCGAGGCGGTGGACCCGGTGGCCTCGATGGAAGGGAAATGCGTGACGGGCGGACGGCTGAACGCGTTCAAGACGGTGCTCTTCGGGGCGGGTCCGTACTGCGTGCTGAAGAGCCACACAGTGGACGACGGCGCCGGCGGGAACGGCGACGGCCTGGTGAACCCCGGTGAGACGATCGGCCTCGATACGGTGCTCATGAACGTCGGCTCGGAGGATGCGCTGGGCGTTGACGGTGTGCTGGCGCTCGCGAGCGCGGATTCGTACATATCCATTACACAGAATTCAGTGGCGTACGGCGACATCGCGTCGCGAACGGACGTCACCGGCCCGAGCCAGTACGTGATACAGGTGGCGGGGAACACCCCCACCCCGCGCGAGGTAGGACTGGTGCTGACGATGACGGACGATGCCGCGAACGTCTGGACGGCGAACGTGACGATGATGGTGTACACCTCCAGCCAGATCTCGGGCAGCGTCACGCTGGACGGCTCTTCCCTGGCGGGAGCGACGGTGACCTACACCGGACCGCTTTCCGGCTCGGTTCAGACGGACGGAAGCGGGAACTACCTCTTCGGCGGCATCGACGGAACGTATACGCTCGTCGCCTCCAAGGACGACTACCTTCCCACGCCGCCGGTGAACGTGACGGTGCCCGGAAGCAAGACGGGGATAGACTTCTCGTTCACGACGGCGACGATCACCGGGACGGCGACGGACGCCCTCTCGGGCAATCCGGTGAGCGGCGCGTCGGTAAACTACGCGGGCGGGCTTTCGGGCTCCGCCGCGACGGCCGGTGACGGCACGTATGACATCACGAGGGTATTCGGCCGGACGGACACGCTCACCCTGGTATGCACGCACGCGTCGTACTTCGATTCGGCGCCCGTTGACATCACGGTGCCGCCGGACTCCTCGGGCATCAACTTCCAGATGGGCACGGCGGACGTCGCGGTGACCCCCGGCTCCCTGAGCGTGACGGGCAACCTTCATGACACCGCATCGGAGACGATGACGATCGCCAACGAAGGCGGCTCCGGTCTCAACTGGTCCATATGGAACCAGATGACGGGAACGCTGGCCGAGGGCGACGTGAAGAGGCAGTTCAGCCTGCCCTCCGACGTTACGTACGCGTACGGCGCGACGTTCGACGGCTCGACCCTGTGGATAGGCCAGGGCTACTACGGGTCGGTGCTGGTGAAGTGCGATCCGGTGGACGGGCACAAGACGGGGTCTCTGGATATAGGCGCGGTCTGCCCCCAGCCGTGGGGTCTTGCGCACGACGGGACGAAGCTGTGGATCGCGGGCTACTGGGCCCAGAAGATCTACGCGGTGAACCCGTCGGACGGTTCCAAGCTGAAGGAATTCGCGGCGCCCAACGGCATCTACCCCAGCGGCATCGCCACGGACGGCAGCGTGCTCTACGTGATGCCGTACGGCTACGGCTCGACCACCATCTACAAGATGGACCCGGACGACGGGTCGGTCCTGGGCTCGATAGGCGTATCGGGCTTCACCGGATACGGGTACTGCCTTACGTACTTCAACGGTGCGCTCTGGCTGGCCCCCTACTCGGGCGGCGGAATGGTCTACAAGGTGAACGTCGCCGACGGAAGCATCATGAAGAGCTTCCAGGGCCCGGCGGACAACTCGATTCTGGATCTCTGTTCGGACAAGGATTCGGCGCTGTGGCTGGTGGGCTATTCGACGAAGATCGCGTATCTGGTTGATTCCGGCGAGGTCACATGGCTGACGCAGGAGCCGAGATCGGGGACGGTGCCGGGCTTGAGCTCGACGGACGTGACGGTGACGTTCAACGGGACGAAGGCGGGTATCGGCACGCACAGCGCGACGATACACGTGGTCTCGAACGACCCGGACGAGGGAGACGTATCGGTACCGGTGACGTACACGGTAATAGACGACAACAGCGCGCCGGTGATTACCGGCTCGTCGCCGGGGTCCCCGGTGACGGTGGCCGAGGACGGCTCCCAGGCCTTTACCCTCAGCGCGACGGACCCGGACGGGGATACGGTAAGCTACGGCTGGAAGCTCGACGGCGCAACGGTCGGAGGGAGTTCCGGCTCCTATACCTACAGCCCGAACTACGACGCCGCCGGATCGCACCAGCTGGTCGCGACGGCGAGCGACGGGTACGGCGGCTCGGCGAGCGTGACGTGGAACATCACCGTCACGAACGTCAACCGGACGCCGGTCGCCGACAACCAGTCGGTCTCGACGCTTCCCGACACATCCGTCGCGATAACCCTCGCCGCGTCCGACCCGGACGGCGACGCCCTCGCCTATACGGTGCTGACCGCCCCATCCCACGGGACGCTCTCCGGAACGGCCCCGACGGTGACCTACACGCCGAACGGCGGCTACGAGGGCTCCGACAGCTTCACGTTCAAGGCGAATGACGGCCAGCTCGACAGCAACACCGCGACGGTCTCCCTGATGGTATCCAACACGATGCGGATAATCATCACCTGCGACAATTCGTACGAGCTGTACATGAACGGCAGTCTCGCCGGCAGCGGGTCGAACTGGAACCAGAGCCAGACCTACGACGTGGGCATGATATCCGGCAGGAACGTCGTCGCGGTGAAGGGCATGGACGCGGGCGGCGCGGCGGCCCTTCTCTCCGAGCTCCAGATCGCGGGCGAGCGGATCGGCACGAGCGTGGACTGGAAGGTGAGCCTGACCGGTCCCGAGGGCTGGAACGCGGTGGACTTCGACGACAGCGGCTGGACGCAGGCGAACGACTACGGCGCCTACGGCGTCAGCCCCTGGGGCACCGGGGTATCCGGCATGCCCGGAGACACCCCCGCTCACTGGATATGGTCGTCCGACAACAACGCGCACGACACGGTGTACGTCCGCTACTCGTTCGGTGAAGAGGCGCCCGACAACAATCCGCCCGTCGCCCAGAACCAGAGCGTGACCGTCGACGAGGATTCGTCCGTCGGCATCACCCTCGTCGCGACCGACGCGGACGGGGACGCTCTGACGTATTCCATAGTGGCCGGGCCGTCTCACGGCGCGCTCTCCGGCACCGCCCCTGACGTGACGTACACGCCGGCGGCGAACTATAACGGCGCCGACTCCTTCACGTTCAAGGCGAACGACAGCGAGGCCGATTCGAACGTCGCGACGGTGTC
>CAYMFW010000184.1:0-9516 GCA_964389785.1 uncultured Planctomycetota bacterium | reverse complement strand
GCCAAGAACGAGGCCCGCCGGCTCATGGAGGCCATGAAGGCTTATACGTGCGACCAGATCGTAGAGATGTACGCCCCGCAGCTCGATGTAGGAGTCGACGGCTTTGACGAGGGTGACAACGCAGCCGGCACCATCATCGTCGACGACACTGACCCCACTCTGTTGCGTATGACGATCCGGGTCCGCTGGGTGATAGGCAAGGTCGAAGGTCTTCCCCGATACAGGACCTTCGAGGTGAAGCGTTCGATGTCGAACGAGGACAATGCGTGACGCTATGAAGAAAATAGAGAGATCCGGTGTAACTCTGATCGAAGTAGTGATCGTGACGGCCGTAATGTCAATCGTGCTCGCCGCGCTCCTGGGAACCATGGTCATAGGCCAGCGCTCGGTCAATACCGGCATGGCGATAGCCAATGCAATCTCGGACACCGAGAGAGCTGCGACCGATATAGTGAACGATCTGGCGTGGGCGAAGATAGACCCGCTCCCCGCCGACGGCATGAGCGTCTCCTTCCAGATTCCGGTCGAGGTGGACGGTGATGTTCTCAACGGGGCCAATGACGTGAACTGGGGCTCCTACGCCGGCCTCGACGGAAAGCTCGAATTCGCCTACGTCGCGTCCCCCAAGGCGGAGCACAAGGCCAGCGAGCCGGTCGACGACAGGGACTACAACCGGGACGGCGACAAGGCAGACGTCTTCTACCTCGGCAGAATAGTCAGAAGGGAATACGACAGCACCATGACCCTGGCGTCGCAAAGGAACATGACCGGACCGATTATTATCTCCGGCGACATGGATGATAACAGCTCGCCTGATCCAATGTTCTACCTGCGTGCCGGATCGATAGTGATCGACTTCTGGGCGTACATCAAAGACGACGACGGAAACGTGTTGGCCAAGCATATCCAGACGTCCGTAGTGTCGATGAATTAGGGTTCCGGAAGAAAGGAGGATCGCCATGGGTATCATCAGGAACGAAAAGGGAACGACGCTTATCGTGGCGCTTTCGATCGTGATGGTTGTCGGCGCCATGGCATCCGTGTATCTAACGCTGGCCGCCGTTGAATCGAAGAAGGCGTCGGACAGCCAGATGGCGCTTCAGTCTCTCTATCTCGCGGAATCCGCGATGGCGGAGAGTATGAGGGATCTGGCCAACGGGGGCACCGGCGTGGTCACGCAGTACAACCAGATGGGGCACATCTTCTCTACAACGGGAGACCCCTGCGGAGAACGCGAGATCGGCACCTACAGGGTGGACGTCGTGGACGATTCGCCTGGAAAGAAGGTCCTGCGTGCGTACGGAGATTCCCAGGATTCCGGCAGGATCATCGAGTTCATCATGACGCGCGGTCTCAACGCCGTGTATGAGAATGCCATATTCGCGGGCAACTCCACAAACGATCCGACCTACACTATGCCCTTCGGCGGCGTCGGGGCACAGGGCGACGACGTCACCGGAGACGTATACTCCGGAGGAGACATCACCGCGTCGGACGATGCCTCCATCACCGGAACCGCCAGGGCGAAGGGCACTATCACCGGCGACGGTATGTCCGAGGACCCCGAGGAGGGAGTGACCCAGCCCATCCCGGACCTCCAGGGGATGGATTACTCCAGTATTGCCGACGTCAAGGTGAGCGACCAGTTCGCCGACCACGGCTACTACACCAGCGACGACGCGGGCGGAAGCGCATATCAGGTCCCGGAGGAGTACGCCGCCCACATATTCCGCAAGAATCCGACCGACCGCGCCACAGAGTGCAGCGGCACAGTCAAGGACGACTACTTCATCGAGGACCCGTACGAGCCTGTGCGGACCGATCCCAACCAGAACGGCTCCGACGCGTATCACATAACCTTCGGCGACGAAAGCAAGGGACAGGAGGAGGGAAACCACAAGATATACTACGTTGACGGCAACGTCTGGATTCACAACAAAAAGAGCTACAGCTTCAAGTTCTACGACGAGCACTCGGCCGGCGTGACCGCCACGTTCGTGGTGAAGGGCAACGTGTACTTTTCCGACAACACGTTCTACACGAACAAGAACAAGGACGGTGTCGCTTTCATCGCGATGAAGGATCCCGACGTGGACGACAGCGGGAACATCTATATCGGCGACCCTGTGTACGGAACCGTCGGCGAGCTGAACTCGTTCCTGTACGCGGAGGACACATTCTACGACCTCAACCTGGACGAGGAAGGATCTTATAACTTCGAGATATACGGCAACATGACCGCCGGGAACCACGTGGACATCAACAGGGATTTCGTGGTCGGCGGCACCGGGCACTACGAGTGCTCCTGCTGCGGGCTCAACCCCTGGAAGGGCTATTCGAAGTGCAACTCCTGCAAGGGCAGCAAGGCAAACTGCAAGGTGTGGATGGTGGACCCGCCCGTTACCGACCACTCTCAGATGACCGTCGTGTTCGACGACCGTGTCGCACGAGGCGCCGTAGCCATTCCCGGACTCCCGACAGGAGGAAACATCGGCTCGTGGCAGCTGGCCTGCCGCAGGGAAGTCTTCGAGGTGCAGAGCGAGGGAGGAGGGCAGAACTAGTGACATACCGTGCTCTGGCCGCAGCTCTCGCAGTCTGCATGGTGACGGCCTGTGCCGCCGCCGATATGGTCACCAGGAAAGACGGAACGGCTCTCAGGGGAAAGATCGTCAGGGACAACGGCGCCGTACTTCTGATCCAGACCGAGCAGGGGAACATCACCGTCAACAGGACCGATATAGACACCGTCCTGAAGGAGATCCCTTCGAAAACCGCCTCTGACAAGGGACCGGAGGAGAAATCCGATGCAAAGGCCAAGGCAGTCGCGGAGGACGTCGAGCCCGAGATAGACGATCAGAAGATGGTTCTCTTCCAGGCCTTTCTCGCGGACATCGCATCCAAGGAAGACCCTGGGGAGAGGACCGCCCTCATAGACAATGTCGCAGCGATCGGTGATGACGCCGCGCCCTATCTGTATGTCGCGCTGAACGATACCCGGGACAAGAAGATACGCATGGCGGTCATGGAGGTGCTCGGCCGCTCGAAGAGCCCGGAGAACATGCAGGCCCTTTCCCTGATCATGCAGGAGATGGCCGTCCAGCCTCAGGACCGCGTGTTGCGGATCCTGTTTGCCAGAGAGCTCTCGCGGCAGCCGGAAAAGGCCAACATCACCGCCCTCGCGAGACTGTGCCGCATGAACGACAGGTTCATATCCAAGCAGGTGTCCATGGCCCTCAAGAAACTTTACCACAATGACCCGCGAGGCGGCGTGAAGGATGCCCTAGTCGCCGAAATAGAGCGCACCACCAAGGAGAAGCAGGGCAAGGAAGGAGAGCTGGTCACCATGGTCAAGGTCCTGGCGGACGTGGGTGACGCGTCCGTTCTCGACCTCCTCATGACTCTTTCCAAGTCTTACACCCAGTCGCTTCGCACGACGAGTGTATGGTCGATCGCCAAGATCTTTCCCAGAGTCGCGCCCTCGCTGAAGCGCCTGCAGCGCGAGGAGGTCGTCAAGAGGCTGGTACGGGCGCTGCGCGACCACTCCGAGCACGTGAGGGCAGAGGCCGCCCGCTCGTTCGGCGACACAGGAGAGAAGACGGTCATATCCGATCTGATAGCGATGATGGAGGACCGGAGCGCGATAGCGAAGTCGGCTGCGCACGAGTCCCTCAAGAAGATCGTGGGAGCCGACATAGGAAACAGTCCCCAGGCCTGGCAGTTCTGGTGGGAGAAAGAGCAGAAGAAGAAGGCTTCCCCCACGCCCCAATGAGAACCGCTATGATCGCCGGGAGCATATCCTTGGCGCTCGTTCCTCACCTCGAGATATCCGCCGGACCCCGCTGCGAGCTCGCGGACGGATTCGTTGACTTCGGGAAGGTCCCTCAGTTCGAAGAGAGGGTGCGCGTCGTGAAAGTGAAAAACGCGGGCGACTCCAACCTGGAGATAGAGAGCGTCCGGACCTGCTGCGGGTTCGCCGCCACGCTGCGCTCACAGAAGACGGTCCCGCCCCGCGGCTCCACGGATATCCTGCTGACCTGCAAGCCGCTCATGAAGACCGGTAAGGTACAAGACAAGCTGCTCATCGTCTCCAACGACCGGGAGCGCCCGATCGCCAGCCTCCCGATCAGAGCCGAGGTCATCCGGCAGTTCGCTTTCACGCCCCGCGCCCTCAACTTCGGCACCCTGGAGTACGGAGAGACGAAGACTCTACGCCTCAGGATGCAGGCCAACTCGGGCGGTCGGATTCGGAACGTCAAGCTCAACTACCCGCAGAAGATCTTCGACATGCAGACCATCGCTGCAGCGGACGGGGCCACAGTCGAGATCGAGGTATCGGTTCGGCCTGCGGCACCGGTGGGAGGGTTCTCGTCGCTCATCGAGGGCACGTGCGTCACGGACAGAGAGAAGCCTATTGCGTTCTACGTGCACGGCAGCGTTATCGGAAAGATACTCGTCATGCCGCCCAAGCTGATATTCGCGCGGGTCGCGCCGGGACGCTCTTACGAGAAGACGGTGACGCTGATCGGCAGGAACGAAAGGAAGTTCAGCGTGATCGAGGTGAAGTGTGACAGCGAATCGGTCGCCCTCAAGACCGCTTCCGTCTCGGAATTCGAACACGTCGTGACGGCCTCAGTCGCGCCCGCGGAAGGCGGCTCCAATCTCAGGGCACTCATCACAGTTGCCACGGACGACGAACTGCACAAGATCATTCAAGTCCCGGTCTTGGTGCTGTACGGCCGATGATAACGGCGCACACCGGCATCTCCAGAAAAGCCTTGCGGGAACGAGAGAATATGCTTACTATCCTGTAGACTGGTTTCCCGAAGGATCGGCCGACAGGAGAAGACATGAAGTCGAGCACGGAATACCTCACGTTCAAGGTTCCGGACAGACGCGGGTTCGTCAATATAACCGATGACGTGGAGCGCATAGTCCTCGAAACCGGCGTCAGGGAGGGACTCTGTCTCGTCAACGCTTAGCAGATTTACTTACTGCTTTGCCTCGACGATTGAACCCTCCCGTTTCCTCACCAACAGACCCTATTGGCTCCGAGCCCGATCGGTTTATCAGCTGCCCCCGGATTTCGTATCGGAAAGACTGATTACCACGTCCCGTTCCCATCGGCCAAACGTACACCCCCATCCGCTCCCCGTCCTTCGTTTTCCCATCGAACACCGACTCAACGAGAGCCCGCTTGTCCTCCCAGCTCATGGCTGAAAAATCCTCGTTGGCAACGTTGATGCGGGCGTTACGCTGAACAAAAGCCTTTGGGACTCTTCGGCGGGCGCTCTTGGCAACGGCTCGGACCTGTTCTTCTGTGGGGCGATTGCTCAGGAACGTTTCCAGGTGCTCCAATTCTTCCCTTGCGGCCAATTCCTGGCTGTTGAGGTCCTTCAATTTCTTCTTCGCTTGCGTGTCGGTCAAGATACCCTCTGTAATCAGCCCAAGTATCTTGTCGCGGCCTTTCCCAATCTTGGCAATACGTTCCAGTACTCGTTTCCGCCCCTCCTGGCACTCCTTGGCCTTCTCGATATCCGGCAGTGCGGCTTGAATCGCCGTCTCAACAGCACGAGGATTCCCAAAGAACAGGAAGAGTTCGCGGAGTATCACATCCTCAAACCAATCAGCGGGAAGCCAACTGATTGGAACCCTGCAAGCGCGGACCCGGCGTGTATGAGCATGGCGGTAGTAACGCTTTGTGCTGTGATTGGTCTGGCCAAACATAGCATAACCGCACTGCCCGCAAAGAATCATCCGGCTCAGCAGATAACGGTTCTTAATCTCGCCATGTCTGTACGTCTTGTTTGCCTCGGCCCGCGCCCGGATAGCCATAATGGCCTCCTCCGGCAGCAGCCGAGGAATCTTGAACGGTACCGTCTCATCTATCCCAAAATCTTCGGAATGGAATCGAATTTCCCATTCCGTACCGCATCGGCGCGTCAGTGTCTTCCAAAGGGAAGCGTTGTTCATTCCCATTTCGTCAGCCAACCGAGGCATGGATTCACCCGCCAGGTAGCGTTTGGCGACATCTTGAATCTTGGCTTTCTTCTCCTTGTCAACGACCCACTTGCCCCCCTGCCTGTCTGAATCCCACACCCACCTGCGACCATATGGCTTCTTCCCTCCGCTGGGGAGTCCACGCCGGGCGCGAGCAATCCGATTCTCGATTGACTTCTTCGCCTGTTGGGCTGCGAAGAACCCTCCGATCTCCGCCGAGAGCCCAAGTATCAAATTGTGCTCGGGGTTGAAGAGGTCGTATCCCGTCTGTCCTATAAAGAAGCGGATACCACGGCTCTTGAATATCTTGAGGCCTTGTTTGTTCTTGGCGTTGTCGCGGCTCCAACGATCCTGATATGCAACGATCACCGCATCAAACTTCCGCGTTTTTCGACCAGCATCGTGCAGCAGCCGGTCCAGCTCTTTCCGTTCCCATCCCTCCGTAGCGTGCTCCTGTCCCCCGTACCACTCCATTACCTTGCCCCCGAGCGCCTTAACATCCCGCTCAATACTGGCGCGTTGGACCTTGAGGCTTTCCCCCTGCTGTTCCTGTTTCTCCGTGCTCACTCGTATCAACGCAGCAAAGCGAAGCGGTCTCTCAGCCATTCTTCCCCCCTCCGTACTACCAGACAGTGTAGTAAGTATCTATGTATAGTATACCCCTCATTCGGTACTCCGTAAAGGGGCTAGCCAAAACTTTTTTCGCCCGTCCAGATCGCCCCTCTAGACGCCCACACCCCGAGCGGCGTTCGATTGTCCACGTGGCATCCCATTTTTCTGGTATACTTCACAAACAGGTTATCGGAGGTGGATATATGAATACATTCCTATTGATCGATGTGCTGGAGATTCTTCTATCTTGGCCGGTCCTGACATTCGCGTTCCTGCTGATATGTCTGCGGCACTTTCGCCGGAACATCGCGGGAATCCTTGACCGGTTCCACAAAGCAAGCGCCCGTGCCGGCGGCATGGAGTTCTCCGCCGAAACACGGCTTGACATGACAGAGACGGCGCGCTCGTCTCAGACCGCTACCGCCCCAGAAATTGTCGAGGTGATAATCATGGATTTCCTCTCTCGAACATCACACGCTGGCCTTCGAGCGCTGTACGCTTGTATTCTTGCCAAGCGTAGCGGAAGAAGCTTCAACTTCGCAAGGATACCCACGTTGAACACCGCCTATTCTCTTGGCTTCTTGATCGCTTGTTCGTCTCTCGGTCTTATCACGTACACTAGAGATAACACCGATTGGGCCAAGTGGACCATCACAGACGTGAACATACATGTTCAGAATCACACGCAACGCTGCATGGAACTCACGCAGCAACAACTGATGGAATCCGACCCTGATAGATTCAATCCAGACACATTCCGAGGACAGAAAGCTGAACTGGAAGCGTATTTCGCTAACAATTGAGGGCGGGAGGATCTCTCATCAAGTGCTTGACGAGATAGGTCCGTTGCGAATCGAAGGGGGGAGAGTCAAGGGCTGGTGGTCAAACTTGATTGACGGGCCTTTCACCCTGAGATAAAATGAGCACTTCGGAGGCGTGGTGCCTTCCCTGTTATTCTTGGTCCCCTTTTCGCCCTCTTGGGTAGAATGGAGGCAGCCATGAGCAAGCTTCTTGCTCGGCTAATAATAGGGTGGCGCTCGTAAACTGGTGCTCGGCGAAGATTGGTGTGAAGGGTGATTGCTTCGGAGCTTAGTCACTCCGTTGTTCAAACCCTTTTCCCCTGAGCGCTGGGGAGCGGCGGCAGCGCGCGGGCCGTTAGGGCATCAGGACTCGGCTAGACTGGCCACCCTGATATCCGGCGCCTCCCTATTTTTCGATAGGAGGAACCGAGGAAAGGAGGAGGAAGATGGGCGACGAGAAGAAGCAATGGGGAGGAAGCACTCATTACGACCTCGCAATTGCATTGCTGGCAGAGGCGAGGGAGATTGTGAGAATGAGAGACGTCAAGCGTGAAGCTGACAACTATATCGAAGAGCTGGTCAAAGTCTATCAAGAACTCAGGGACAAGATCGGATAGGAGTTCGCTCGACAGAAGAGAGGGAAAGGACCGGCTGTGTCGGCTGGACGGACCGAGAGTCACCGGCCCCTCTCCCATGTAGAACGGGGCGGAGAAAACACGCGGTGGACAAGGAGAAAGCTACCGCGCCGGAGACGGACAGCGACTCCGTATCCCCGCCCCGGTTGTGTCATAGCACCGCCGCCGGGACCAATGGCTCCGGGACCAGATCGTTGCGGCACAGTCCGGCCCCGTCCTCTATAGAACACGCCCCCACCTTATCCGGCAAGATCGCCAGATGGTCCGGGCGGTAGTTGCGGGCAATCGCCGTGTATTCCCGTCCGTTGAACACGCCGGGCGTGTCATCGTTCTCGGTGAACAGCCCGGTGCTAACCTCCATCATCTTCGCCTTGTTCACCGCCTCCAGAACGCGCATGTCCACCGCCCGGAGCCGGTCCACCTCAAGCCACGCCTCCGCCTTCAATGCTCGCCCGTCGAACCGGGCGTTGAAGAGCGTCCCCACACGCTGGCGGTTGTACACGTCGGGCTGATTCGCGACTCCCCCATTCGCCATGTCTGGATGGTAGACCACGACGGGCCTACCGTTCCAATGCGGGACGGAGCGGCGTAGCTCGTCCGCCGGGTAGAGAAACGCGCCCTGACTGCCGTGCAACACACCCTCCAGGGCCATGACGACGGGGACCACGACGTGCTCCCGGCCTTCCAGTTGTTTTCTTGGGTATCCCATTGCTCACCCCTCCTTCTTCCCGAAAACGGAAGGCGGCGGGGCCATCGGGGCTTCGCCCTTCGCGTCGGTCTTGGTCGTCTCACCCTTCCCCTCATAGGAGGGCTTCGCCTTCTCCGGTTTCTTGTCCGGTTTGAAATCCATCGTCGGAGCCTCCAGTGGCTCCTCCCCGTCCGGTCGCACGTTCACAACGAAAACACTCATTGGATCTCCTTTCAAAGCGTTATCCCTGCAACCCTCGTCAGCGCCTCATTGGCAGCGTGACGGGCTTCCTCGTCCTTCGCCTCCAGCTGGCGGCGCTCCTCGGGGGCGGCCTCCTCGGCGGCGTCCCGGGCCTGCATGTAAGCCTTGTGAGCCTTGCGAACCTCGTCCCGCAGCTCCTGCAGCTCGGCCGACAGAGCGACGGCGTCCACGCTGGGCGGCGTGCTCATGATGAGCTGAGAGTGGGCGATTGACTGAAGATGCTTTTCGATCTCCGCCTTGCGGTCGGCAAAGATCGTGCTGGCACGGTCAAAGACCAGTTTGAGATACACGGCCTTGGCCTTGGCTTGCTGCTGCGGGTCCTGCGGCGGGTCACACAGCGGGCCGTTGGGATTGATTTCCCGCCGTGCGCCGTTCGCATAGTACAGCCACGCGCCACTACGCAAGGCCGGTCCGCTCTCTTCATGCTCTTTGTCAAATGCCTCAACACGTCCCTGTCCACCTGGTGCATCTTTCCAACTTTCCATCCTTCCCTCCTTTTCCTATTCTGCGCTCATCAACGCAT
>CAYMFW010000183.1:0-9546 GCA_964389785.1 uncultured Planctomycetota bacterium | reverse complement strand
GAGGCCCGCTGAGCGCCTTCCCCTTCGAAGGTGAAGGCGCACAGCTTCTTCCCGTTCGAACCGAGTATCGTGATCTTGCCGAGCTGGAATCCGCGGCACAGCAGATACGCTCCTTCGTACAGATCGTGGATAGAGATCTTCGAATGATCCATGGCGTGACTCACCTCCTCTCATTCTCCGTGAGCACCTCTTGTCCGGCTCGTCCAGGATTGCTAGACTACCTCCGAACGAAGAGGGCTCAGCTCTCGAGTTCGCTTGAGCCGTCGGCATCTCTTAGCGGGGAGTCCGACGGCTCGTTTTTCAAAATCCTGTCAAGAACAAATTTTCTTTCCGAACCCCTTTTCTTTCTCTTGCTTTCCGTGCAAAATGTTGTACGATTATCGTTCAGATGTGTCAAGAGCTTTTTCGTGCTGGACGGGATTTTTCCGCAGGGGGCTTACAATGAACTGGTCGGAGCAACGAACTGTCACAGAGGCGATGTCCATGCCGAAGCGGGACCCGGTAGGTGCAGGTAACGGCAAGTTCGGAGAACGGCTGGGAAAGCTCCGTCGTGAAGCCGGATACAGCCAACAGGAGCTTGCCGACGAACTTGGCGTCAGCCGCCGCATGATAGCCTACTACGAAAAGGAGACGGCGCATCCTCCTTCTTCCTTCCTTGTCCCCCTCGCGAAGCTGCTGAATGTCAGCGCGGACGAGATCCTCGGTATCAAGCCTCCGCAACGCACGCGTCCCAAAAGGGACGAGCGGTTGTGGCGACGATTCCATCAGATAGAAAAGCTCCCCGCGAAGGGACGAAGAGCGCTCATCGGTGTTATCGACACGTTCCTGGAAAACGCCAAGCTAAAGAGTCAGCAGGGGTAGTCCATGAAGAAACAAACCAAGGGAAAGAGTAAAGCCGCCACCAAGAAGGCGCGTACGTACCTTCGTGAAGTTGAGATCCGTTACAAGAAGCGTCGCGTTAAAGATTCGTCTCCTGCAGGCAAGTCTGTCGACGGCCCGGAGAAGATCGCCGAGTTGTTCCATGAACTGCAGCGTGCCTCGAAGGAAAAACTGATTACCATCAGCCTCGATGCCAAAACGAAAATCATCTGCTTTGAAGTGATATCCATTGGTTCCGTCGATTCCGTGTATGCCCGACCTGCGGAGGTGGTTCGCGCTTCAATCATGGTGAATGCGTATAGTGTGATTGTCGTTCATAACCATGTCTCGGGTGATCCATCTCCTTCTCCTGCCGATGAAAAATTCACCAAAGACCTGAAGCTGGTTATCGATGCCCTGGGTATGAAGTTCTTCGACCATGTCGTTATCGGCGACGATAGGTTCTTCAGCTTTGCGCAACAAGGGCTGTTGGGATCGACCCGCACCTCGTCTCGTCCCTGACGTATGAAATGATCTGAGCATGCGTTGGGCTGTGAGGAGCAAGGCGTGGCGGAGGAACATTGGCTTCTCCATAGAAGGAGCATCCAGCAGTGAAGAAGAAACGGCGGCAAACCTGCTGTTACTGTGGGCGGCGAACAATTCTTGCGAAGGACCACGTCTTGGCGAAATGCTTCCTGCCCAACGAGCAGAAGTATCGAAGAGATCCGATTCTGGTGCCATCCTGCAACGAGTGCAACCAGAACAAGAGCAAGATTGAGCAGATAACTGCCGTTTACTTCCAGTTTGGCCACGGAGATTATGCGTCAGAACATATGCTCAAGAATCGTGTTCCCAAGATGCTAAGGAAGAACAAGAAACTTGCAGACGCGATCAGCATGGGACTGCACAAGCGGTGGGCGAAGCACTCGTCAGGCCTCGTCCTACCAGAATTAGTGCTGGAGTTCCCTCATGAAACGCTGCTCATCTTCCGCAAGTGGTTTGAATATGTGGTTAGGGGGCTTCATCGCCACGAACTCAAGAGGCGGGTCCCTCTGGAACACACCATCTACTTCATGAACCCTTTGGAAAGAGACGAGGTAACCATACCATTTCGAGAATGGGTACGAAGCCAAGCCAGCCACAAGACCGGGTCTCTGGCCAATAAGGAGTTTCATTACGAGTTTGCCGTGAACCACAAAGAAAGACTGACCATGTGGGTCGTTCTCTTCAAGTCCATCGAGGTTGTTGGCGTCACTTCTCCACGGAAGAAGAACTTCAAGGGAGGCCTACACTGGCTTTGACTGTTCCTGAAGAAGGCGTAATATAAACCTCGTATTGAGAGAGGACCGCAGAAGAGCATCTCCCCTGCAACTACCACGATCGGCACCATTGCCGTCCCGCCGCCAAGCCTCACGTCTTGCCGTCGGGCCGTCAATCGTGCCTCCCCCCACACGAACGTCATCCCCGCGAATCTCTTCCTGCTTTCCTCCGTGCAAGGGAGAGCCTGCCGCAGAAACGGCAGCCTCTCCCTCACACTCGCCTCTTCCTGCAATGTCTCCCGCCTGTCAGCTGCCGTGCCTGTCTCCGACCATTTGCTTTCGGTGTTCCCTGGTTGTCTCCGACGTCATCACCGCAAAACGAATGACGATTACAATTCAAGCGAAAGGTATTCCCGGTTCCTCAGGACCACGGCGCAGAACCCCTACGCCGTGGTCATCGTCACCGGAACGCCCGTTCCTCACTCGCCGCCGGCCCCTCGCCGCAGGTTTTCCCCCGCCGCCCCCTTTCCTGGCTCACCCCGTTAAGGTAAGGGAACTCATCATGAATGGCGGGGGAACACCGGCTCATTAGGGGCCTAAGAATCGGCATTCACCCTGGCGCCTCGGCCGCTCCGGCTACGCTGCCCGCTTCGCCTCCCGCGGCCTCGCTCAAGCGCCTTCCCTCTGCCGATTCTTGCGGCTCCCTCGGCTGCGCCCCAGAGGTGGGGGCCCCGTCCCCACCTCCGGGGCTTGGGGCGGGGAGAATATGAATACCCACCACCCGCCCTCGATGTGGTAAAATGCCTGTTCTAGATCGGGGAGGGGGAATACAATGAACGCAGAACGTTTGCATGCAATAGCGATTGAACTGCAAACAGAACTCGACGAAACAGAACTGCCTGGAAAAGTTCAAGAGCTGGTCAACGCTCTTCAAAACGCGGTCAACCAACCACAAGCCAACCACCAGCAAATTCTGGGAGGAGCGCTGGAGAATCTCTACGCAGTATTGTCAGACGTTCCAAGCAATGCTTTTAGCCCTGGCTGGTGTCAGGTTGTAGATGAGATCGGTGGCACTCAACTTCTCGGTCATGTACTCCAGGAAAGAATTCAAGGTATTTTTCAGCGAAATCAGATCACCCCTTCGGTTGCTCTCCAAGAAATGCAGGAGATCCAGCAATCTCTCGAGGCATTCAAGAACGCAATCGATCAGATAGTCGAGGGGCTAAAATGCCTTGAAGTTGGTGCTGAAGAGCTTGAGCCAGGAGAATGTGAACTCGGCGTTGTTGTTCCGCGTGATGCGGTAGACAATAAGTTGGGCGAGTTTGCGAAAGAACTAAACGAGCTCTGTTTTGTCTTCAAGACGTTCTCTGAAATCGCAACAGGAAAGCCTGACGAATTTAAAATCAAGACACTTTCTTCCAGCGAGCTAATGGTATACCTCGAGATGATTCCACGTGTAGCAGCATGTGTCGCAGTTGCTGTCGAACGGATCATAGCACTCTATAAAAAGCTTCTGGAGATTCGTAAACTCAAGAGCGACCTCGAAAACGAAGGCGTCCCAAAAGGGAAAACTAAGAGTATCGAAGAGCATGCAGATGGAATGATGCAGGTCGGCATCGACAAGATTAGTAAAGATATCGCGAAGCAATTCTGCAGGAATTCCGATGAGTCCCGGAAGAATGAACTCGGAAACCAGTTGCGCATAGCCTTGAACAAGATCGCGAACAGAATTGACGCTGGATACAATATCGAAGTTCGCGTGGAGCCGCTTGAGGAAAGTGAAGGAGAGGATGAAACAAAACGAGATCAAGATACGACCAAAAACATCAGTCTTATTCAGAAAGCGTCAAAGACGCTTCAATTCATGAAACTGGAAGGTGCCCCTCTCCTTCATCTTCCGGAAAAGGCAACTGAGACCAAAGCGAAAAAGAAGAACTGAGCAGCAATCGTTCTCGTCCGAGTTCGTGTACCGGACGCCATCCACTCTTCTCAGCGGGGCATGGAGCTTGGGCGCTGCTTCGGCCGGATTCTCCGGCCGGCAGCGCACAAGCGAGATGCCGAGGGCGGGCGGGGGCCGCGGGGGCGAACGCAGTGAGCATCCCGCTACCAGCCCGACCCCGCTGAGCACCTGTTGTCACACTCGCTGTGCAACAGAGTAGTTGTCGCTGTCGGCATTCTCCTCTTTGAACGTATACCTTGTCATACATCCCTCCCGTAGTAATACACAGGTGTATACCATGTCACACATTGATGCCCCCTCGCCCCAAGCGCAGGTGGTGGGGAATGGGGCCCCACCGCCGGAGCGCAGCCGAAGGAGCCGTAAGCAGCGGCAGGGGGGAGGCGCTTGAGCGGTGCGAGCGGAGGCCGAAGCGAGCAGCGCAGGCCGCAGCCGCAACGGCGCCGGAGGGAATGCCGCTGCTTAGGCCCCTAAAGAGCTGGTGCCCCCCGCCATTCATTCATGCGACCCCCTACATTAACCGGGGTGTCGGCCAAGGAGTGGGGGCGCGGGGGGAACCTGCGGCCAGGGGCCGGCGGCGACTGAGGGCAGGGCCTCCGGTGACGATTGGCCGTGTGTGGGAGGGACCCACACATGGCCTTGAGGAACCGGAGATACCTTGCGCGTGAAGATCGAAATGATGTGTGATGGTCACTGTTCGCCTCCGTCAGCGGAACGAGAACTTCCCTGCTCCAGCGCAGGGAGCATTTTGTTTGCGTTGAACGCGTTATACTTCAGAATGCTCTTACCTGCTCCGTCTGGCCCAGGATCTATCCACGCACAATGGAGTCGGCCGCCGTTCTCGGCAATTGCAACATCGGTAACCATACCAGCACAGGTATCCAGCTTCCTGCTAATCAAGACCGTTCCGTTCTTGATTAGAGCGATCCATATCTCATGCCCATGTTGATAAAGCAGAGACGATCGCAACCCGTCTTTCGACCCACCAAGATCAAATGCTCCCCCCGCGGGCAAAGCGAGTTTACTCCATCTTCCTTGAGACTTGTCGGTCCTGTGAAACCCCCACAAGTCCCCCAGTTTTCCAACGACGAAGAAATTCGGAGTAGCGCTCGATCTATTCCACTTTGCGTACTGAAACTTGCCTAGAGAAACATCTGTTTCGATCCATCCTTCTATTGACCGGTGCAAGAGAACAAGTCTCTCGCCTAATCGGGCTAGAATGTGAACTCGCGCTTTTTCATCAAACCGCAAATCCAGCGGGACGTATTTCTTGACCGCGACGATTTCTCTTGACCAAGTCTGACTCACACTCTTCCTGAATGCCAACACCAACTGCGCTTCCTGCGTCTTACTTCTCTCGAAATAGGCAACGTATGGTTCTCCTTCTGTATTGAGGCACCATATGGGAAAACTCCTTTTGGCAATCTCAGTGCTATTGACCGTTTCCAGTGTCCATTGAAAAGACTTCTTCCTCGTACCGTAGACGACCTTCGTGGAATTACTTGTGTAGTTTGTCTCTAGCCAAGAGCAGCAAAGAAGATCGTCCTCGTCTATCAACAAGCTCAGGGAATCGTGGTGTACCTCTCTTTTCGCTCCACAGACAGTCGAAATGCTCCAGCCATCTGCGGTCTTCTCAGCATGCACCACACGAGTTCGATCATCATCAGCCCGAGGATAGACAGAATAGATGATATGAGGGACCCCTTTCGAGGTAACCGCCAGATCACATGGAAGGAAATTCCAGCTGTCTCCCGAAGAACGCTGCGTGATACCATTGTCGACAACCACGGGAGGAGGTAGAGTTCCCGAACCATTCCCACAAGTACACGACGCACAGACAACGGCCACGAACAAGCACGCTCTCAGGATTGACATTCTTGAACATCCCAAGTATGGGTCGTAGCCGGAATGATGCCCATCAAAAGCCTCTTGCGCAGTGCGCGACTAACTCACTGACCGAAAAAAAGCAACGACTCCTAGTCCCCGTAGATGTCGCAGACACACTCGCACCGGTTCCCCGTCTTTCTAGGACACGTTCCTTCATCAAGGAATTCCGCCCCCGACTTGGCTCCCCCTCCCTCGACATAACCCCATATCTGGTACTTCACTTTGTCCTTCCCGGCACACCACCACTCGACCTCTACATGTCCAGCGAAAGACGTGATCCCGGACACGCTAGGAACCTCCGGGAGGGTTGGAATGTCAAAATCAGGCGTAGGAACCTCTTCTTCAATTACTTCTTCTGCGATACCAGGAATATCAGGCACTAAGATGCCCAGCAAGCACTCGTAGAAGCCCTTAAGAATTTCGAAGTCAGACTCTGCCGTAACAGTATTCGACTTGCTGAATTTCCCCTGTTTCGTCCTATTTGGCACGCAGTCCGTGGTGACTTGATCACAGATTGTCTTCCTAGTCAGTTTCTTCACTAAACTGGCGACTATCTTGTCGATAGTAAGCTTCTTAAGACACTTCAATGCTTCCGCGGGTGTGGGTGGACTCGTCAGCGTCCACAGTCCTAAGGGATCGAGCCAACGTGTCGGAGCGCTCCGAGCATACAGATAGAGACTCTGCGCCTCCGGGCTTTCAGCAGGATCCCTCGTCACAAACCTCCCCAGCTCCGGCGAGTAGTACCGATTCCGGAAGTACATCAGCTCGGATTCCGGATCCGATCTCCTTCCCGTAAAGGTATAATAGTTGCCGGAGAGGGAGCCTGTCGTTTCGTCCCCATCTGTCCAATCGCCATCCCCACCGTCATCGACGTAGACGGTCACCTCCCCGTACGGCGTGTATTCATACCGCTCGATGATATCCCCCGCATCATCCAGCATCGCTTCCACGCTGTAGAGGTTGTTGTGCGTGTAGTAATGGTTCTCATCCGTGACCCCGTTCCCATCACTGTCATATCCCACGAATATGGGTTCGTCTATGTAGTTGCCGTATACGTAGCCTCTGGTAAGCCCGCTATCCGCATCATACGGCCTCTCTTCGACTACTCGCCACCCGTCGTAGAAGTTGATAAGGCACTCGTCGGAAACGCCGTCCCCGTCCTCATCCGCCTCCCTGAATACCCTCCGGTTCAGCGCATCGTAGAAGTATCTTCCGACCGTGATGGAGCTGTCCTGATCGTACACCTCGATGAGCCTGTTCAGCGCATCATACTTGTACTGGTAATCCGTCGTAGACCGCGATCCGTTATCCCTCGTCAGATTCCCGTTCTCATCCCACTGAAGGTCATCCGAATCGATCTTGGTGATCTCGTTCGTGGGACTGTGGTCCCACGTCTCTGCCGTCGCGGAATTGTCGTAGAACTTGGTCCAGTTGCCGACTCCGTCCAGCAGCCAGTCCTGGTAGAAGGTCGGACTCGTTATCCCCGTCTTGCCCACGTTCAGCGTTCCCTCGTCGAAGGCGGTTAGTCGATACACGCTATCGTAGATATAATACTGGCTCATGTCGGTATCGTGCAAGTGTTCCTGGTAGTTCTTGTTGCCCGCAGCATCGTAGCCGTAACTAAATCCCACAACAGTGGTGGGGGTCGCGTCCACCCAGTCGTAGCGGGTATTTCGGTACGCTCCGTCATAAGAGACGTTAAGGGATATCATCGCGGCTGGGGGGTCGCCCGTGATATTCAGGCCTTTCTTGGTTGCCAGGTTGATGCCGTCATATTCATACGCGGCGTATACCGTGGAGCCCTCCTTGATTTCAGTAAGGTTATTCGCATCATCATACAAGTAGTCGATGTTGCGGGATTGCGGATACGCCAGTCTCGTCCTCCTGCCCGCAGGGTCGAAGTAGGATGTGATGTCCCGAGCCGTCTTCGAGCCGACCTGCTGCGTTTCCAGAGTCACTCTTCCCGCGTCGTCGTAGGCCCAGTCAGCCGTGGAGGTGTCGTTGGAGCCGTTGTCATCCGTGGCCCGTGTCATCCTCCCGAGCGGATCGTAATAGAACACCTGCAATGTCGTCCCGCCCATTCCCGAGGTGGACGTGTCGATATCTTTCTTGGTGAGGCGATTGACGTCATCGTAGAGCATGTCGTGGTCGTTCAGCTCCTGGTCGGTAAGCCGCGTAAGGCGGCCGCCGTCGTCGTAGTAGTACTCCTTCGTGTCCTTCCCGGCATCATGGTCTTCGAACGCTTCCTGCGTGAGCCGGTTGAGTTCGTCATAGAGGTATTTAGTTCGATACCCGAGTAAAGAATAAGCGGTGCCCGAGAAGGAAAGACTAACCCCCGAGTGTGTGGGGAGAGCGATCGGGTCACCGGGGGACTGGTGACCGACGTCCGAATAGAGATCCAAGCCTCGAACTCTGATGAGAACCTCCTCTCCCCACCCCTAGGGGTGGGGCGCAAACAGACTTCTCCCATACTACCCTCCACGGGTAGCCTTTTCAACCCCTCTTGTCCGATGGCCTTCGTCAGGCGAAGGCCACCACCCTCCGAGATTCCTGAAACGGTATCTTCACATTGGGCAGCAGGTCGGCTACCGTCCCGATCAGTTTTTCGACCGGATGCTTTGCTGCAGCGCTGCGAAGATCTTCGGCCGTCACACGAATGTATATCTGGGTGCTCGTGATCAGACGATGCCCCAGCAGTTCACGAATGGTCTCGATATCCTCTCCGGCCTTCACCAAGTGGGTGGCAAACGTATGCCGCAGACGATGCGGGTGAACTCGCCTCTTAATCTGCGCTCTTCGACCATTTGTTCGCACCCTCTCGTATATAGCGTTGATGGTGTGTACCGATTGACTGCCTTCGACGAGGGAACGCTGAACGTGGGCAAGACCGGCGTCGACAGCCCGGATTTCTACCAGGACTGGTTGCTGGATGGCGTAGGCAACTGGACGAAGTTCTACGATAATTCTGCCACCGCCGAGACGTGGGAACCGGACCCGGTGAATGAAATCACGAAGATCGATTCGGACGATCTCGAGTGGGACCAGAACGGGAACCTCACCAGGAATAACGGTGCAAGAAACAGCACCGACTACCAGTACAAGTATGATGCGCTTAACCGTCTCATCGAGGTGTACGATCAGGACAACTCCAGGACCGTTGGTGAATACGCCTATGATGCGCTGAACCGCCGCGTCTGGCGCGAGGCGGATGAGGATAACGACGGCTCGGCCGATGCCGACCTCATGTACTTCTACGATGGCTGGCGCGTCGTCGAGGAACGTGATTATTCGGACCAGGGACTGCTTAGAGATTACGTGTACGGTAACTACATAGATGAGCCCATCTTCGGACGAAGTGACAACAATGATAACGGGGATTTCGCGGATTCCGAAGAGCAGTTCTATTACACCACGAACAACCTCTACAACGTCGTAGCGCTGCTCGATACCTCCGGCAATATTATCGAGACCTACAAGTATACGCCCTATGGCGAGGTGACCGTCTACGTGGATGATGGTGGAGATGGAGACTGGACAGATGGGGATGAAACTTCCGGGTCCTTGAGTGGGAATTACTGCCTGTTC
>CAYMFW010000182.1:0-9644 GCA_964389785.1 uncultured Planctomycetota bacterium | reverse complement strand
CCCAACGTCTTGGACGGAAAGCACTTCGGAAAGTGTTAGGTCGTCACTTACCTTCACCGGAAGACGCTCTGATCCCGAATCTGAGTTGATGTACTTCCGCAATCGTCCGTACTCACCGGGGATGGGGAGGTTCCTGACGAGGGATGCTCTCAGCTCGTTGATTGAGCATTTCTTGCGAGAAACAAAAGAAAATCGCTTTTCGCCAGAGAATGTTGAACCATTTTACGAGTACTGCAGTGGAAATCCGATAATCAACCTTGATCCCAGCGGAGAACTTACCGGAGGAGAAATAATCATAGGCGGAGGACTTTTGTTCGCTTGTAGGACGGTCATATGCATTACGAGACGAGTGAACCTTGCCGAAGAGTATCTAGACGGCACTGATGAAGGTTCTTGGTTTGTGCATTGTTACGCTGGCTGTATGATAAGCCGTGATTGTCTCGGTGTCTTCGTAGGCGGAGGAGCGGTACATCTCGGAGGATGGTTGTGGGAGCAAATCGGGCCAGGCCCTGATTCCGAGCAAGATATCTCCGCTGGAGACTATGGCGCGGTTACCTGTCCTTTTAAGACAAGCTGCTGGGATTGTTGCAAAGCGCAGTATGGTGGACCGGAAGGGAACGAACCAGCGAAGCCCTGGTATTGGTATATATTCTGAGTTGCGCTCTGTGCGTACGGGTTCTTCTGTGTTGCAGGATAGTGTGGGCGTAACATGAAAAGGCCCAAATGGGTATTCTTGTGCGGGGCTCTCGCATTACTCGTTTTAGCAGCACTCCCGTTGGGATTCTCTATGCATCGCCGAATACGGGGACGTGTAGCGCAAAAACAACTTTTTGACAAGGTGTATCTTGGGTTGTCGGCGGAAGGCCTCAGGAAGCTTGCTGGTCCGCCAGATGATCTTCTACAGTTAGGTACAGGGACCCCAGTATGGATTTATGGATCAAAAGAATATTGGGGTATCGATTTTGAGAAGCGGAGAAAGCTGCTCGCAAAGAATCCAAAGATGGTCATCAGGGAATTGCCTGGCAAGATTCCAGCCGATTACCTCGATGTTGTTGTTGTTTTCGATGACAGGGGATTAGTAGCCTACTGCGAACTTGCGGGTGAAGGTGACAAGAAGGGACATCCGCTAAAGACTGCAACGTCAGACCTGCCCACCCCGCTGGATGGGGGCGCTAAGTAAGAACGATAAGGGACGGAGTCAACTTAGCAACTTAACGTTGAAACGTTTGGACAATAAAGATGACGGTTGCCTTTACAGGGCAAAGCGGGAAAGCAAAGGAAGGATAATGAAGCCCACCCGACCCGGTGGGCGAGAAACATCTGGAATGCGGACCGCCCGATCAAGTCCGCGCCGCAGCGGCCCATCCGATAGATGACCATCTATCCGACGGGGTGGGCTTTCGTCACGCTGCTTGCGGAAGAGCAAGCAGCGCGCCGGCGCCCACTTCCCTCGCGGCGCTCGACGTAACGAATGTTACGTCGCCTTGACCGGGCTGGTCTGACACCCTTCTACATTTCACCCTGACGCGTACGCTGGTTCCTCAAAGGTCGCTCCCTAACGTTCGCATATAGATGACCGTCGTAGCGGTAGCGTCGTACGTGTACGGACATCGATCACCCCCCGCTACGGTCTCTCAACAAGCGATTCTTCGGTCGCGTCCGGGCGGACCCGGACGCATATGGACAAATTCGCCGGCGTCGGTGATGACAATTCCGCACGATAACTCTCCGGGGCGGGAGGGAGGAACTCATATGACGCGGCGGAAGGTTACATATTCTATGTAACCCCGAAGGGCGAGCTGCGGTGCGGAGGCGAGGGCAAGGGACGATAATCTCGACGATTATCGGCCAGGGAGCAGGGCAAGGCCCGTGCCAGGTGGGGAGTTCGAGAGGGGACCCGCCTGGCGCGGGCCTTGCGCGACCGGCTTGCCCGGTCCGCCGACAGGCGGACGCCGTGCGCTGCAGCCGCTTCCGGCCGCGTTTACCTTATCGTCTTGGGTGGGGTCGGCGGGAATTCTTGCGGTCAATCCTTATCGGGTTTTGATTTATGATCGAGTTGCGCCCTTAAGGAAATTATCGATCGTCTTGAGAAGGGCCTGTTGTTGATGATGGGGAAGGTCTTCGATTTTTCTCATGCGGCGCATAAGCCGAAGACTTGGCTTAGAATCTTCCTTGGACGATTTGATTCCAAGAAGTTCATCTGATGGCACCTTCAAGATTCGACTCAACTGGATGATGATTTGGGTGTGGAGTCGTCGTTCACCTCGTTCGAAGTTCGAAACAATGGGTTGCGCCGTACCGAGGCGTTTTGCCAGCTCTTCCTGCGTAATGCCCCGTTCGGCCCTGATTTTTGCCAGTCGTTTGCCGGCGGCTCTGTCTGCTCCATTGACACATTTTCGTTTCATGGGTCGTTCTCCTTGCCGATCGACAGCGGCATTATAAGCCTGATCGGAAAAAGAAATGTTCCTGAGACGAGAAAGCCTCTTGACAACATATCCATGTGCTATATTATTGCATCTGGTTTGATATCTGAAGAATAAATAGGGAACGGCCTGGATTTCCCTTGACAGGATTCTGAAAAAAGCGAGCCGTCGGCTCCTCCGCAAAGAGATCCCGACGGCTCGGATGAAACAGAAAGAGCAAGAGCGCTCCCTGTTCGGTAGGCTGATTTTACCACCCCTACCGGGACCGGACAAGGCGGGCTCGCAAGACACCGGAAAGGGGGTGAGCACGCAATGGACGGGAATCAAATCACCACGGATCTGCTGGAGGGGGCGTATCTACTCTGCCGGGGATTCAAGCTGCAGCGGATCACGGTCGTCGGCAGTAACGGAAAGAAGCTTTGCACGTTCGCCTTCGGCGAAGGTGCAAAGACCGCAGCAGACGAATACCGGGAAGGAAGGGCGACGTGTAACGTCGCTCTTCTGAAGTACACGCTGACGCATCTCAAGCGTGAGATGTTCAGGAAGATCAAAGAAATAGAAACGAAAGAAAAGGAGAGCGCATGTTCGGTCTCGGGAAGGCACAGAAGATAAAAAAGGACCTATCGATCGAAGACGTCCTGACTCGTTACGGCGTCACGCTCAAGAACGCCTCGGCAACGCGAGCAATGGGACTATGCCCGTTCCACGACGATCACAACCCGTCATTGTTCGTGGATCTCGAGAAAGGCACCTGGCGGTGTTTCGCCGGCTGCGGATCGGGGTCCGTGATCGATTTCGTGATGAAAGCCGAAGGGATCGAGTTCAAAGACGCCGTAGAGAAGCTCGATAGAATCGAGCTACCCAACGGCGTGAAGACCGCTCGGCCGCCGCAGACGGCCGCCGACGATATCCAGGACCTGAAGGTCCTGCAGGATGCAGTCGAGTATTACCACCGGGTACTTTTGGCGAACAAGACCGCCCAGGACTACCTGAGGAAACGCGGTATCTTCTCGGCCGAGCTGGTGGACCGGTTCCGGATCGGGTACGCCGACGGATCACTCAAGAAACTGCTTCACGGGGAGGACCTCGAGAAGGCGAAGGCCGTCGGGATCCTGGCGGACAAAGGGCGAGAGGTTTTTGCCGGGTACCTGGTCTTTCCCGTCCAGGATGAGACGGGGACCATCGTCAACCTCTACGGCCGCCTGGTCGGCGACAGCGCCGGTCCTTCGACCGGTTCGACAAGCTCACGACAGGCAAGTTCAGGGCGAAGCAAGCCGAAGCACCGCTACCTCAAGGGAACGAATCGCGGAGTATTCAACGGCAAAGCGATGAAGGTTCACAAGGAGATCGTCGTAGTGGAATCGATCATCGATTGCCTCTCGATGATCGTCATGGGGGTACCGAACTGCGTACCGCTGTATGGAACAGGAGGCCTGACAACCGACCACCTGGATCTATTCGCCAAGCACGCAACGGAAGAGATCATCCTGATGATGGACAACGACCAGGCGGGAAACGAAGCCGTAGAATCGATTCTAAGGCGCGTGAAGCGACTCGGCGTCACCGTCTCGAAGGCGACACTACCGGCGAAAGTGACCGATCCGAACGATCTTCTCCAGAAACGAGGCTCATATTTGCCCGTAGAGCGATTGTTGGAAGCTCGCGAGACCTTAGGTATGGGTCCGATCGGACACTCATCGAAACCGATCGCCGGACATGAAGGAAACGGCAACGGTCATCTTGCCATCGATCACGACGGGATCCGGTACACGGCGCGGGGACTCCGCGCCGTCACGGATACCGCCATGAGGGTGCTCGTCGAAGCGCGATCGAACGGTCATGCCCACACGGATAAGCTCGATCTATACGTCTCGCGAAGCCGCAAGACCTTCACCGGTCATGCGGCACGAGCGATGAACATGCAGCAGGCGAAGATCGAGGAAGGAATCCGGACGCTGATGCATGCGATCGAGGAGAGACGCCGGCGGGAGCTGGAAGACAAGCGTCAGGAACCGGCCGGCTACAAGATGAGCGTCGAGGAGCACCGGGAGGCGCTTGCGTTTCTCAAGGAGGGGAAACTCCTCGACCGATTGAACGCCGTCATCGAGCGGATGGGCTACGTGGGAGAGGATGCCAACAGGAAGCTGGCGTATCTCGTGGCCGTATCATCGAAGCTCGATTCGCCGCTTTCGCTTCTGGTGCGGAGCAGCTCGTCGGCGGGCAAAAGCGAGCTTCTCGAGAAGGTCGTGGCGCTGATGCCGGAAGAAGACGTCTTCTTCCTCTCGAGGATATCCCCCCAGGCGCTCTACTACATGCCGCCGGATTCGTTGGTCCACAAGATCGTCATCGTTGACGAGAAGCACGGGGCGGAAGAAGCCGAATACTCGATCCGCAACCTCCAATCCCGAAAGAAGCTCAGTATGGCCGTCGTCATGAAGGACCCCTCGACGGGGAAGGCCAAGACGACCATCTTCGAGGTCCTCGGGCCCATCGCGTACATGGACGGCTCCACGTCCACCAGGGACAACCCGGAAAACGAGAACCGCTGCTTCGTCGTGTATCTCGACGAGAGTGCCGAGCAGACCGATCGTGTGGTCCGGGCCCAGAACCGGGCGAAGACGTTGAAGGGGAAGAAGACCCTGCAGGGACTCGACGAGGAGGTTCGTACGGCGAAAAACGCCGTGCGCCTCCTCGATCCCCTGAGGGTGACGATCCCCTTCATGGACAAGGTGACGTTTCCCACGGAGTACCTCAGAGCCAGGAGGGACAACCTGCGCTTTCTGAACCTCATCGAGACGATCGCCTTCCTGCATCAACACCAAAGGGACAAGAAGCTCGATCCGGCATTCGGAGCGTACATCGAAGCGACGAGAGACGATTACCGCACGGCGTATGAGCTGGTGCGGTCGACCGTCGGAGCCACCTACGGCGACATCCCCCGGTCGGCCAGGCTGGTGCTGGAAGGCGTTCGTGCAGCCGTCGCGGCCCAGGCCGACAAGGAAGGGGTTCCTGCGATGGAATACGAGTTCACCCGGCGTCAGGTGAGAGGATGGCTTCACCTCTCGCAGGACCAGGTGAAGCGCTCTTTGCGGACGCTGGTGGACCTGGAATACGTCCGGGTGGTCTCGGGGCGAAACGGCAGCCGGTACGTCTACCGGCTGGGGGAATCGGACGAGGAGCGATCGGTGATCGAAGGGATCACGTCTCCGGAGGAATTGTGAAAAACCTGGGCAACCTGGGCAAAGCTGGTTTTGCAACTAAAGCGAGAAGGATGAGCGTCTTAGTTGAACCTGGGCACCTGGGCGCGGAAGCTCCTGAACGTGTTCTGAATAACTTCTCCAGCGTAACGAAAGGGTAACGAAATGGCAAAAAATCCCATCGAAGCGGCCGAGAAGCCGACGGTCGGACGGGCCATGATGAAGATCGTGGACGAATTCCTCCGGCATCTTGAGGCCGAAGGATACAGCGCAGTGACCGTCCAGGGGTATCGGTACGCCATGAAGCCGTTCCTGGCGTACCTGGCCGATCGAGACATCCGCCGGTTCTCCCAGGTGACCATGGAGACGATCCAGAGCTACCAGGACTACATCCACCACGAGCACCTCTCCCGTTACACGGGAAAGCCCGTCTCGGCGTTCCACCAGAGGAATCTCCTGGCGGTGTTGAAGGTCTTCTTCCGGTTCCTGCTTCGAGGGGGAAATATCCTCAGCGACCCCACCAACCTGATGCTCTTTCCGAGGATCCCCAAGCGCCTCCCGAGAGACATCCTCACCAAACGGGAGATGCGACGGCTGCTTGCCGTGTGCGATCTTTCCACGCCGCACGGCTACCGCGACCGGGTGATCTTCGAGATCCTGTACGCCACCGGGGTCCGAAGAGACGAGTTACGTAACCTGATGCTGCATGACGTGGACACCACCAAGCGCGAGCTGGTGGTGCGTCTGGGCAAGGGCGCGAAGGACCGGGTGATACCGCTTGCGAAGAAGGCGTGCGAGGTGATCGAGACGTACGTCAGCGATCATCGCCGGCATCTGCTGGATCCGATCAAGCCCGACAAAGGGTATCTGCTTTTGAATTCATACGGGACGAAGCTCTCGAAGGATTTCAGCACGAAGTTTCTGAGGCGATACACATCAAAAGCGAAGATCAAAAAGAAGATCACCACGCATTCGTTCCGTCACACCATGGCCACGCATCTACTGAAAAACAAGGCGAGCATACGGGCGATCCAGGAGCTATTGGGTCACGAGCAGCTTTCCAGTACGCAGATCTATACCAAGGTGGAAGTAGGCGACCTCAAGAAGGTCATCGACAGGGCGCATCCCCGGGAAAAGATGGAGGAGTAGGACATGGCAACCAATGAGTTTCTGGAACCGTATCAGGCATTCGTCAGGTACCTGGAAGTACAGGATTACACGAAGCAATCCATACAGGCCTACACCAGCGCGTTGAAGCCGTTCATGAAGTTCCTTCTCGAGAAAGGTATTCGCAACTTCGGCAACGTCGATACGGACACCATGATCGCGTACCAGGACTACGTGCACGGAGACCTGCGGACGATGGTAGGCAAGAACGTCTCCGCGCAGTACCAGAGGAGGCTTCTGGGGGTGGTGCATCTATTCTACACATACCTGGTGCAAAGCGGGAAGATACCGGGCGATCCGACGGACGGGCTGGTGCTTCCCCGGCTGGCGAGGAAAGGCCCCCGGGAGACGCTGACGATCGAGGAGCTCAAACGGCTCTACAACGCCTGCGACACCGCCGTGACGCCGGGCTACCGGGACCGGACGGTGCTGGAGCTATTGGCCGCGGCGGGGCTATCCAACAGAGAGGTGATGGATCTGAAGGTCTACGATGTGGACCCCGGTCGATGCGAGGCGCTCGTATGCCGCGGCGAGAAGCGGCGGACCGTACCCGTCGCCCGGGCGACGGCGGCGATGGTCGGGGAGTATCTCGAAAAGCATCGCCTGCGGCTGATGGATCCGCTGGAAGAGGATCACGAGCACCTTCTTGCAAACGACCAGGGGGCACGGCTTACGCAGAGCTTCCTTCACGGGATGCTCAAGCGCTGCGCGGAGACGGCCAACGTCCGCAAGAAGATGCATACGGGCATGTTCAGAAATTTCTTTTCCATGCGGCTTCTGGAAAAGGACGTACCGCTTCGAACGATCCAGCAGATCCTCGGTCCCGACCAGATCGCAAGCGATGAGGTGCTGGATGATCTGCGGAAGGTAATCGAGAGCGTCTACGTCGCGGGGAAGGGGGTATAGGCCATGCCGAAGATCGAAGGCGTTCTCGATAAGTATCTACGGAATTACGAAAGCCGGGCCTTCAGCGCGAGCTTCATAGGCCACGTGCGGCGTACGATCGAGGAATTCACCCGGGTCAACCGCCTGGCGAAGACCGAGGCGATCGCGCCGAAGCACGCGGAAGCCTACCAGGCGTACCTGGCCGGCCGGGAGCTTGCCGTCAACACCAGGCGGATGAAGCTCTACGTGCTGGCGCGGTTCCTCGCGTATCTGAGGCAGACCAACCGGATACTTTTCGATCCGTGGATGTACGTCACGATCCCGAAAAGGGAGAGAACGCTTCCCCGGAACGTCCTCACCGAGAGAGATGTAACCACTCTCCTGGGGCTACCCGTGCTCGACACCGTAAAGAATCTGCGTTTGAGAACGATCGTCGAGATCCTCTACGGGACGGGGATACGAAAAGGGGAGCTTCTCACCATCAACGTGAACGATCTGAACATGCGGGAGAGGATCCTCACGGTCCGGGAAGGCAAGTTCAAGAAGGACCGTGTCATTCCCGTTCCCAGGACCACCGTGCGTTACGTCAACGAGTACATGCGCACCTTCCGGAAAAAGACCCGGACCAGGCTGCAGGCGCTCATCGTAAGCTCGAACGGTCGGCGCATGCCGGGGCCGACCCTGGCGACAATTATGCGCAAGCTCGACCACCTGGTCCGGGAAGAGTACGGCTTCCCGAAGCGGCTCTCGTGCCACGTATTCCGGCACTCGATCGCCACGCATCTGCTGGAGAGGGGTGTGGATCTGCGGTATATCCAGGCGTTTCTCGGGCACTCGTCGCTCGACACCACGCAGATATATGCCCATATTGCTCCCAAAGAGCTCGAAAAAGAGATTTTTCGAACGCATCCCAGAGAGAAGATGAACCTTGAAACGTAGTGGACATTGCGGCGTAAGTAGTGGTATAGTATGGAGGAATGCGAAAGGACGAAGGAAGCGAGAACCTGACGTATGACAGTTGAGACCCTCGAAAAAACGTGTCGAGTACACGCAGGCGAAACCCCAACGTCTTGGACGGAAAGCACTTCGGAAAGTGTTAGGTCGTCACTTACCTTCGCAGGGCGCCGTAGCGATCCGGAATCAGAGCTGATGTACTTCCGGAATCGGTATTACTCGCCGAAACTCGGACGGTTCTTAGGGAGAGATCCGATTGGGTATGAGGATGGGATGAACCTGTATGGATATGTCGGCGGTCAGCCTGTGCGCAAGCTGGATCCGTTTGGCACGGAAGACGAGTCTGGAGACGACAGTTTCCACGACGCTGAACGCGACGGGATGCCGACCGTCCCAGGGGAAGATGAGATTGCGGAAGAGATCGTGGGCGATGCCATTGACATGATTATAGAAGGGCCCGGTAACAATCCTCCCCTCCCACGAGGTCCTGATAACAAGTGTACGAAATTGAATAAAGACGGCACCTTGGATCACTCTCAGTCAGTACCTCTGGGCGATTTCGTAATTCGCAAGACATGGATAGACTGCAAGAGAAAGGATCTCACGCAGCTGGTGATTGAGCGAGGCGAGGCTTTAGCATGGGGCAAGGATCCTTGCGAGGTTATTAGGGTTCTGTGCCGAATATGTGTCGAAATCTCCATATGTGAGCGCCAGGGGTGGCCTATGCGCGGGGCAAAACCCATTTGGAATACCTACGACAGATGTGGCGGGTGGCAAAGCAAGAAACCTGGAGACCTTCCCATAACGTATGATCGTTGATAGAGACTCCTTTGGTGGAATCGTAATGAAGAAGAGATGGCCCGTTTTTGTTCTGTTTCTCGTCTGTTTGGCAGCAGCGATCGCCAGCAATCCGCCAAGCTTTGTAAACACCTACTTCAATGCTGACTTCCGACAGATCAATGAGGGCAACTTTGTTCTACATCCAGCTACCTTGGTCTTCTATTCTACATTGACGGTA
>CAYMFW010000181.1:8771-9649 GCA_964389785.1 uncultured Planctomycetota bacterium | reverse complement strand
CCGTGAGGCGGACCTTACCTCGCGCGGTCGAACCCTGCCTCGGAGGTGCCCAATCTCCTGTGGGCGCCGAGAATGAGCGAAGGAACACCCCGTCGGCGCCTTGACGATACGCGGCTCGGGGCGTAGTATGGCTTCTTCACAAACACGCACAAAAGGAGGCCCCTCTATGGCAATCACAAAGGCATCGAACAGCGAACCCCTCATCCGAAACGACGAGACGATGCGCTACCGCCCACTGGGCACCACCGGGCTGGAGGTATCCGCCCTCTCCTTCGGCTGCATGCGCCTCAGCGAGGACCAGGATCTCAATACCGAGCTGATATCGAAGGCGATCGATCTCGGCGTCAACTACTTCGAGACCACCCGCGGCTACTGCGACGGCCAGTGCCAGCAGAGGACCGCGCCGGGGCTCAAGGGCAAGACGACCGGCGTCATCGTCTCCGGCAAGGCGGCGCTCCGGCCGGACACCACCGAGTACACGTTCCGCAAGGAGATCGAGCTTCAGCTCGACGTGCTCGGCCTCACCCACTTCAAGTTCTTCCAGGTCGGATGGTTCGGCTGGGACCGGGTCAAACATCTCATCAAGCGCGGCGGCGCCCTGGACGCGCTTCGCAAGGCCCAGGACGAGGGACTGATTCATCATATTGGCTTCACCGGCCACGACACGCCGGAGAACTTCACGAAGGTGATCGAGACCGGGCTCTTCGATACCCTCACCATCCCGTACAGTCTGATCAACCGGAGCTACGAGCCGACCATCGCGCGCGCGGGCGAGCTGGGCGTCGGCGTGGTCGCGATGTGCCCGGTGGCGGGCGGCGCGCGAAGCCCCCACCACAGCCCCCACACGGAATGGCAGGGGGTTGAACAACCGACCACCC
>CAYMFW010000181.1:0-8761 GCA_964389785.1 uncultured Planctomycetota bacterium | reverse complement strand
ATGGACACGCCGACCACCGAGATGGCGCTCCGTTTCGTTCTCTCGAACCCGAACATAAGCACCGCGTGCTCCGGGATGAACGCCATGCAGCATCTGGAAGAGAACGTTCGCACCATGAAGGCGTTCGATCCGAACGAGCAGGGGGTGCACGACCGTTTCTGCGAGGGACTGGAGAAGATCCGCGCGAAGCTCGGCAACAGGGTCTGCACCAAGTGCCGGTACTGCATGCCGTGCCCGGAGGGCATCAACATCCCGGCCTACATGGACCTGTACCTGTTCTGGAAGGCGTTCGGCCTCGAGGATATGGCGCGCAACAGCGTGAAGAACACCCCCGAAGCCCGCCGGATGGATAAATGCACCGACTGCGGCACGTGCGAGGAGAAGTGTCCCAATGGTATCCCGATCCGCGAAACGTTCAAGGAGCTCGCGACCCTCCTCTGAGCAGGACAGACTATGACTAACCCCACGGTCACATTCACCGGGCCCCGACAGGTCGAGATCACGGACCGGGAGATGCCGGAGCTGAAGGGCGACGACGTCCTCATCAAGAGCGCGGTAACGATGATAAGCATCGGCACCGAGCTCTCCTGCCTGGACCGGCAGCCGGACATGGGCAAGAACTGGTCGAAGCCGCAGTTTCCTATGTACCACGGCTACTGCAATGTCGGGACGGTGCTGGAGACCGGCCCGGACGCGGATCCCGGACTCGTCGGCAGACGGGTGCAGTCCTACGGCAACCACGCCCTCTACCTGAAGCAGCCGACGCATATGGCCCGCCCGGTGCGCGACGACGTGGCGTCCGGACACGCGGTGTTCGCGACCATGGCGGAGATAGCATTCCACGGCGCGCGCCGCTCCGGCGTGGGGATGGGGAGATCCGTCGTCATCTGCGGCCTGGGAATTCTCGGCCAGCTTGCCGTGCGGTTCGCCCGGCTGTCCGGTGCCCGGCCGGTGCTGGCGTCCGACCCCGGGGAGGACCGGCTGGCGCTCCTGCCGGACAATCCGGCGGTGATACCGGTGAACCCGCGGAAGGACGACCTCCGAAAGAGAGTCGAGGAGGCGACGCGCGGCCGCATGGCGGACATCGTGATCGAGCTCACCGGCGTTCCGGAGCTGATCCCGGAACAGCTTCCGCTCCTGCGCAAGGAAGGCACGCTCGGCATCGTGAGCGGTCCGCGCGGCGCGTCAGAGATCGATTTCCACGACCTGTGCGTCGGAAACAGCGTGAAGATCATCGGCGTCCACAACGGCTCGCATCCCGTCCACGAAACGCCCTCCGACCCCTGGACGAAGAATCGTGACGTGGAGCTGTTCCTGGACCTGGTCGCCGACGGCGATCTGGACGTCGAGCCGCTGATAACACATCGCAGGAAATACACGGACGCCCCGGAGATGTATGCTATGCTCCTGGAAGACCGCACGAAGGCGCTGGGAGTGCTTTTCGACTGGACGTGAGGACCCCTGTAGCGTTTTCGATCCGGCGGAAGTAGCTATGCAGAGGCCTATGAAGAACGTTCAGACAGACTTTATCGAGCTGTATGCGCTCGCGCATCCTGCCATTCGGCGATTCATCTTCGCCCACGTCCCCGACCATCACGAGGCGGAGGACGTCCTGCAGACCGCCTCGGCCGTCCTGTGGAAGAAGTTCGACGAATATGAGAAAGGCACGTCGTTCACGTCGTGGGCGATACAGTGCGCCCGCTACGAGATATACACCACCCGCCGCCGTTACGCCCGCAGCCGCATCATCCTGACGCCGGAACTCTCCGAGAAGGCAGCCGAACAGCTGGAGCCGTTCGACCTGGCCTCCGAGGACGAGCGACAGAAGGCGCTCGACCACTGCCTGTCCCAGGTGGCCGACGACGGCCGCTCGCTCATCGCCGCCCGCTACCGGGAGGGCAAGCGCTACGCCGAGATCGCGAAGGACACCGGAAAAAAGGAGAGCCACGTGCGCACACAGCTCTGCCGGATACGCGCCGCGCTGCGCAAATGCATCGCGAGCCGACTCGGCATCCGGGATGTTCTTCCCTCGGAGGCGTCGTCATGAGTCTTGATACCGCGAAATGGCGCCGCCTGGTCGAGCTGGTCGACGGGCATATCGACTGCGCGCTCTCGGACGCCGAGGCGAAGGAGCTCACCTCTCTTCTCGAGGAATCGGATAACGCCCTCCGGTATTACATGGAGATGAGCGCGGTGAACTGCGATCTCCGCATGAAGATGGCGGATGCGGACGCGCGCCCGGTGAAACCGCGCCGCGTAATCGGACACGCCGTCCCGCTCGCCGCCGCCGCGGCGCTCATTGTTGCCGTCGGCCTCGCGTGGTGGATCGCCGCCGGCGGGCGGCTCGCCAGGGTCGTCGAGATCGAAGGCATCGTGCTGGCGCAGGGCGTTCCGCTTCAGACGGGTGATACGATTGGCTCCGGGGCGAAACTCGAGACGAAGAACGACGGAAAGGTGCGCCTCACATACATAGAAGAAAACACCGAGATCGAGCTCGGTGCGGGAAGCTCCCTGGAGTTCCATACCGCCGCTCGCCTGCATCTCGCCGCGGGCAGCCTCACTGCCTCCATCGCCCCGCGGCCGGACGACCCGATGGTGATAACCACCCCCCACGCGCGCACGGTGGTGATCGGCACGAAGCTCGTCCTGGCGGTGCAGGAAGACGCGAGCCGCGTCGAGGTCACCGAGGGCCGGGTCCAGTGCGAGCGCGTCGCCGACAGCGCCGAGATCGAAATCGAAGCCGGCCAGTACGCCGTCGCCGGGGAGGACGTGGCGCTGGTGGCCCGTGCGATCCCGCTCAGGGACAGGCCCGAAGGACTCTTCACCAACAAGCCGCTTCCCGACGGCCCTGTCATCCTGCGGGATGATTTCGAAAACGGTCTGGGCAATTGGGAGGGAGCCGTTTTCACGGTGCCGCGCACCGGCAGAAGAGCGCAGGACGGGCACTGCATCGAGCTGCGGCCCGGCGCCGGGGAGAAAGCGGTCACGCTCCGCCTCAGGAAAGCCCCGGCGAAAGCCGCGTTCTCCGTCCAGTGCGATATCGTGGCCGAGAACGGGACCGTCCCCGAGATGTCCTTCGGCGGTATCGTGGAGCAGATGATGCGCCGCGATTTCGTGGACAGCAACGGCCGCCTTCCCGGGAGCTGGCACACGATGAGGTGGGAGGTGGTCTGCACCGGACAGGACGCGGACACGGACATACTCGAGATACGCGGCTTCGTCGCCGGAGAGCTGTGGTGGCGGACCCGCCGCGCCGTGAAGGACCGGCACGTCCTCATCATAAGCACCGGCAAGGCCACGAAGATCGACAACGTCCTCATCCGCGAGCTGCATTGCAGGGGGTCAGAGTCGTTGAAACTGAGTCGCTGAATCCTGGCCCGGGATTTCAACGATTCTGACCCCCTGCAATCTCCCCTGCATTTCCCTGTAGCGAAATCCGGCCTGCGGAAGTTACATGGCGGAAGCCCGAAACCGCAGGAACATGCTATGAAAAAAGGATTTACGCTGGTCGAGCTGCTGGTCGTGGTATCCATCGTCGCCCTCCTGGCGGCCCTGATACTGCCCGGCCTGGGCCGGGCCCGGGAATACGCCTATTTCGCCTCCTGCAAGAACAATCTGCATCAGATCGGCCTCGGCCTGATGATGTTCGCCACCGACAACAGGGGGATGATGCCGGAGATGGAGCTGCGCTGTTCGCTGGCCGGCGGCGCCGGCTACGAGGACGAAGCGCTCATGATCGGCGCGGCATCCCACGAGTGGATGTACGGAGGCAACGGCGCCGGCCGGACGTTCCTGAGGAAGGTCTTCGACGACAGGCCGGCGGGCGACGTGGACGGCCGCCAGCACTGGACCAAGACAAGCGGCAGCTGGGCCGGCGCGCGCGGCATCCCGGGAAAGTACCTTCCGGTGGAGGTTTTCTGGTGCCCGATCACCAGGGTCCGGGACTGGCGCTACGGCTGGAAGACGCTGTGGACCATCGAGTCGTGCGCTAACTGCGCGGTGCCTCCTCCCCGTCCCCACGACCCCGGCGACAAGACCGCGGGAACGATGGTGGGACGGGACAACCTGACCCGCGGCAGGGGCGTGTTCGGCTACGACCTCTTCATACAAAGCGTGGGCTGTTACCCCCACCAGATAAAGGACCCGAGCCGGATAGGCGGCGTGTGCCACCGGGTGGGATACCGGGGAGTGACCGAGCCGAAGTGCGGCGGTACCGGCTCCGCGTTCTGGACCTGCCACGACGGCTTTCGGCCGACGACGAAGAGCAGGATGGTCCACGCCTCCAGCCGGCCCTCCGCGTGGCTCGCGGCGGACCTGGCGCCGAGCAACTACGACGCCAATACCGCGACGCACGGCGGCATGAACCGCAATCACTCGTCGCACTTCGGCGTCCGCAGCACCACGCCCGGGCTCTTCCGATTCAACGTCCTGCACCTGGACGGCAGCGTCCAGGACTCCACCTGGCAGATGAACGACGCGACGTCCCTGCACTGGGCGGACGTCGTCCTCCCCGGCGGAAGGACGGCCCCATACGGCTGGCCGTACAAGTATGACTGGGATCCCGTCACGTACGGCGGCTCGTACCCGTGGGACACCCACGGCATCGTGGACGAGCCCGTCATCGACGGCGCATTCGATCGCTACGCGAAGTAATTCGGGGACAGGTAACTCGATTCGGAGATGTGCTATGATGCAGAAAAGGAGGCATGTGATGAAGATTCGGACAACGCTGGCGATCGTGCTCGGATTGGCAGTATTCACCGCCGCCCACGCGGCCGACTTCAAAAAGCCGTACAGCGGCGCCGCGACTGAACGCGAAAACGTATTCGCGTTCGCCGCGAAGCCGGTCATCAAGCTGGTCGCCAAGGATAAATACGAGATCACCTTCGCGGTGAAGGGCTTCTGCGACGCCACGGTCGGCATGATCGACGGAAAGGGCACGCTCGTCCGGCACCTCGCCTCCGGCGTGCTCGGCACCAACGCCCCCGCCCCGTTCCAGAAGAACTCGAAAGACCAGAAAATATACTGGAACGGCAAGGACGACCTGGGCGTCTACGTGAAGGAGCCCGAAAAGCTCGCCGTGCGGGTACAGCTCGGTCTCAACCCCACGTTCGACAAACGCCTGGGCGGAACCAGCCCGTACAACATCCCGGGACAGGTATTCGGCATGGCCGCGGACGAGACCGGCGTGTACGTGTGGTCGGTGGGGAAGTGCTACCGGTTCTTCCTGCGCAAGTTCGATCACGACACCAACTACACCCGGTCTGTTCTGCCACCTCCCGCGTCTCTGCCGGAAAGCAAGCGCACCGGTATGGGATACGTGGAGTATGAAAAGGGCAGGAAGGCCCCCTTCGGCCCCATACTCTCACACTCTCTGAACAACAACGGCTGCCACCTGCCCATAGTCGGCACATACCATATGGTCGGATGCCAACCGGTTGTATCAAACGGCCGCTTCTACTACGCCAACTCCGTCCCGCCCAATACCAGCATGACACACACCCGTATGTTCTATATCAACACGGACGGCTCCACCGACGTGCGGGGCACCAGCGGCATGCGTCTCATCAAGGGCAAGCACCCCTTCCCCCACCTGGCCGCGTCACCCGACGGAAAGTGGATGTACATCACGCAGGACAACACGGGCGCGCGCAGCGGCGTCAGCGTCGTCTGGCGCAGAGCCGCCGACGGCAAAGAACCCGCCAAGGCGTTCATCGGCGAGTTCCGCAAGCCCGGCAACGACAACAATCACCTGGCCAGTCCCCAGGGAATCGACACCGATTCTTCAGGCCGCATATACGTATGCGACACCCAGAACAACCGCCTGCAGATATTCTCTCCCGACGGGAGATTTCTGAAGTCGGTGAAGGCCGACCGCGCCCGCGTGGTGGCGGTTCACAAGAAGACCGGCGGCATCTACGTGATACACGGCGCGCGCATACGAGGCAAGTCCACCGGACGCCTGACGTATTTCGGCACGTTCGACAATCTGAAAGCCGGCGCCTTCGTGAATAGAGACGGGACCTACATGACCGTCGATTCCTGGTCGAAAAAGCCCCGCCTGTGGCTGGCCGGCGAGGGCGAGCTGAAGCACGGACCGGGCTCCTCGGACGCGATCGGCGGACTCGAGGGCTTCCAGAACGACTACCGGCTCACCATGGCCGGCGTCACGGTCTGGGAGCACGACGGCAACAAGCTCGACCTGGTGTCCGACCTCGCGGCACGCGCGAAGAAGGAAGACGGAGAGATGTGGGCCGGTCCCTGGAACGGCTGCGGCCTGGGCAACAAGGTATTCTGCGACCCGGTCCGCGAGACGGCCTACCACGGCGCCTTGAAGGGCATGTCGAATAACCGGGTGTTCGACCTGAGGACGGGCAAGCCGGTCCGTTCCATCAAGTTCCCCGGCACGGTGGACGACCTCTCATTCGACAAGCGCGGCTACATGCACGCGCACCTGAACCCCGGGTTCCACGTCCCCGGCGTGGCGCGGTTCGATCCCGACCGGGCGGAGAAGTACTCCGGCCGCGAAGAGTCGATTCTCCCCCAATTCACGCTGGCCGAGGTCCCGTACGACTACGGCCTCGCCTCCAGGAGCTTCTACAAAAAACAGTACATCGGCGTGCTCCCGGTCAAGGACCAGCCCGGCTGCAAGTACTTCCAGGACGGCATCGGCGCCAACATGCGCGGCGACGTCGCCGTCGAGACCTGCATCTACTACGTTCCCAAGTTCGAGGACGCGGGCGCGGCCGTGTTCGAGGCCGGCACGCGGGCCGCAAGCGGACGCGGCGAATACGTCGGCGGCGGCCCCTCCTCATACGCGAATTTTCTCGCGGAGGTCAAGAAGCGGGAAGCGGCCGGAGAAAAGACGTATTTCATCAAGCGGCAGCCCGGCCTTCCGCTCTGCGGCCCGACGGTGTGGGTCTACGATGCCACCGGCGAGCTGCGCACCGAGGCCGCCGTCATCATGTCGGGCCTCATCCAGAACTGCCAGCTCGATGAGGACGGGAGGATCTACTTCGTGAACAAGAACCCGCGCATGCTGGGCAAGCAGTTCTTCCTGCAGGGACAGGGCGGACGGTACGGCGTCGCAAACGACAAAGTGAACACCAACCCGTACACCGGCACGCTCATGAAGAACAAGAAGAACGCGCTGGTCCGGGTGCGGATGGCGGGCAGCCACACCCCGATCGATCCCCTTCCCGGCCGCGATCCGGACCTCTCCACGCACGCCTTCCCCAACGCGTTCAGCGCGAAGAACTGGGCATGGGTAGACGGGGCCGACTGGCTCTACGCCGGCGCGTCGCCGCTGGTACACTGCGGCTGCAGCTGCCCCAAGCAGAACTTCTGCACCGACTGGTTCAAGCGATCGTATCTCCCCGAGATGTACCGGTATTCCATCGGCATCGTGGACGCGAACGGCAACCTGGTGCTGCACGTCGGCAGATACGGCACATTCGACGACGCCGACAAGCTCGGGCAGTCCCACATCCGCTTCGTCTCCGCCACCGACAACTATATGGTCTACGAGGACGGCGGCGAGCGCATCGTGGTTCTGAAACTCGGCTACCGCGCGGAGGAAAAGACCCAAATCCCCGGGACGTAGGGAATTCGGATTCCGGCTACTTCTGCAGATTCTCGTCGAACGAACCGTTGTTGACCATGTGGTTCTGTATCCTGATTCCTTGTATCGACTTGGTATCGTTGTTCGACGGGTCCACCCATTCCCAGCCGTACGGGCCGCCCAGCCCTTCCGTCGGCTCGAGGCCCTTCGTCAGCCACGATTTGCACGTGCTCACCTCTTTCCACATCGAATCATCCACGTGACCGTCCAGGTGCACCACGTTGAATCGCCACTCTCCCGGTATGTTCTCCCGGTATCCGAAGTGTGAGTAGTAGAATCGCGGGCTGTAGTCGTTGCGCGTGTCCGAGATGTGAGGGATGTGACACGCCGCCAGCCAGACACTCGCTCTGTGATGGCTGCGAACCGACCGGTTCTTCGTGTTCGGCCGGAGCCCTTCTTCCCCGTACTTGCTTATCTGGTTGTACGCCTGCCCCCCGATCGCCTTCAGGACGTGAGTCGAGATATGATTGGGCTGACAGCCCACGCTGCCCACGAAGAACTCATACCCCAGCGTATTCTTGCAGCGCGCGAGATAGTCGCGGGATTTCTCCGTACCGGAATAATACGGGTATACCCGCTCCTTCCCGCCTATCGTGTATATGAACGCCTCCGACCCATCATTCCCGAATCGTCCCCAGTCCCGCACCTTCAGGATCGGGTCCCACAGGATCTCTATCGGAAGGTACTTCCCGGGCAGACGCGGATATCCCACCCATCGGGGCGTGGAGCTGCTCCAATTCTCCCCGTCCCATCCTATATTCGCGTTCAGATTGCCGTGATAGATCTTCACCAGCAGGCTCTTGTGAGGATACGCGCCCCCGTCGCCGTAGGTACTGTCTATCCTTCGAAACGTGTCCCAGTCCGGCTGCCGCATCCCGATTCGCCGCCCGGTGGCGTACCACGTGTTGTGAAAGCTCTCCGCCTCGGGAAGCATCCCCTTGCTGTCCGGGGCGTACGTGAGAAACCCGATGGATATCTGTCTGAGACTGTTCTTGCAGGTGGTGAAGTAGGCGTATTCCCGAGCGCGGGTGAGGCCGGGGAGGGTGATGGCCGCCAGCAGGGCGATGATCGCGATGACGATCAGGAGTTCGACTAAAGTGAACGCGACGCATGAATTGCGTTTCTCGTTCGCCTCGCCGA
>CAYMFW010000180.1:0-9741 GCA_964389785.1 uncultured Planctomycetota bacterium | reverse complement strand
TCCGGTCCACCGTTTTGATGGTGGAGAGCCGGTGCGCGATGACGATGGACGTCCTCCCTTCCATCAGCGTGTGCAGCGCCTCCTGTATCACCCGTTCCGTCTCGGGGTCCACCGAGCTGGTGGCCTCGTCCAGTATGAGTATCGTGGGATTGAATGCGAGCGCGCGGGCGAACGAGAGAAGCTGACGCTCTCCGCTGGAAAACGTTGCGCCGCGCTCGGCCACCGGCGAGTCGTAGCCCTCCGGGAGCTTCCGGATGAACCGGTCCGCGTACACGTGGCGGGCGGCTTCCATCACCCGCTCGCGGGAAATCTCAGGGGTATCCAGCCGTATGTTCTCGAGCACGCTCCCGGTGAAAAGGAACACCTCCTGAAGCACCAGCCCGAAATGGTTTCGAAGCTCGCGGGGATCGTACTGGCGCACGTCCAGGCCGTCTATCATCACCGAACCCCGCCCAACGTCGTAGAAGCGCATGATGAGGTTCGCGATGGTGGTCTTGCCGCCGCCCGTCGCGCCGACCAGCGCGATCCTCTCACCGGGTCTGATCCGGAAGCTGATGTCGCGGAGCACCGGCTCCGCGCCGTACCGGAACGAGACGTTGCGGAACTCGATCTCCCCCTGCACGTGCGCCGCCCCGTGCGGCTCCACCGGCGCGGCTATCTCCGGCTTCGTATCGAGAATCCCGAACACCCGTTCCGACGCCGCCATGGCCGCCTGGAGAATATTGTACTTCTCGGCGAGATGCCGTATCGGCTCGAACAGCCTTCCGAACAGGAACCAGAACAGGTAGAAGTCACCGAATCTGAAGGCTCCCATGGAGGAGATGATGAGCCGCCCGCCGAAATACACCACCGAGGCCGTGGCGACGGACTGAAGAACGTCCACCGAAGGAAAGAACAGCGCGTAGTAATAGATGTTCTTTATCGACACCTCGCGGAAATCGGCGTTTATTCCGGCGAACGCCAGCCGGTTGCGTTCCTCCCGACGGAATATCTGTATCACGCTCATTCCCGTTATGTTTTCCTGAAGGAACGCGTTTATCCGGGCGAGGCGGATTCTCATCTCGCGGTAGAACCTGCGCGCCCTGCTCCGGAACCAGAGCGTGGCGACGGCCATCACCGGACATATGGCCAGCGCGACGAGCGTCAGCCGCCAGGACCGAACGAACATCAGGACGAGCACCGCGATGATGAGAAGCAGGTCGCCGAACACGGTAACCAGGCCGGAGGTAAATACCTCGCTGAGCGCCTCTATATCGTTAGTCACCCGGGTCACCAGCCGCCCCACCGGGTTCCTGGAATGATACGTCGGGTCCAGCTCCTCCATGTGCCTGAACAGCCGGCTCCTCAGATCGAACATCGAGTTCTGTCCGATCAGGTTGAGCACGACAACGTGTGCGTAATGCAGAACCGACTTTACGACGAGAACCCCCAGGAACATGCCGACCAGTATCGTGAGATACCGGAGATGCTCCGCCTTCTCCGGTGAAGCCGCGCCTTCGCGCAGCGGCCCGTCTATCGCCTCCCGCACGATGAGGGGAAAGGCCAGCTCCGAGCCGGCGAGAACAAACGTCAGCACGAGCGCGACCGTCGCCAGGCCCTTGTAGGGGGCCAGATACCCGAGCAGACGGCGCATCAGCTCGGAATCGTAGGCCCTTCCGAGCTTGTCCTCCTCCAGCATCGAGCCGCCCATGCCGCTTCTCATTCTTCCCCCAGCTCCCTCTCGATCAGCTGCCGGCGGTAGAGCTTCTCGTACAGCCCGCCCGCCCCTATCAGCTCTCCGTGCGTCCCCTCTTCCACGAGCCGGCCCTCGTCCAGCACCACGATCCGGTCCGCGTTCATCACCGTAGTAATGCGGTGGGATATCACCAGCGTGGTCCGTCTCCGGAACACCTCCGCCAGGTTCTCCAGAAGCACGCCCTCCGTCTGCGTGTCCACGGACGAGAGCGCGTCATCCAGCACCAGTATCGGCGGGTCCTCGATCAGCGCCCGCGCGATCGCCACCCTCTGCTTCTGCCCGCCGGAGAGCATGATCCCCCGCTCACCTACGATCGCGTCGTAGCCCCCCTCGATCTCGTCGTGGATGCACGCGGTGCGGGCCGCGAGCTCCACCTCCTCCGCCAGCGCGTCCTCCCTGCCGAAGGCGATGTTGTTGAACATGGTATCGGAGAAGAGCAGCGGCTCCTGCGGCACGTAGCCGACGCCGCCCCTGATCACGGAGAGAGGTATCTCGCTGATGTCGTTGCCGTCGATGAAAACACTTCCCGGCGGCGCGTCGAGCAGGCGGCATATCATATTTACGAGCGTGCTCTTGCCGCACCCCATCGGCCCGACGATGGCGACCGTCTTGCCGGCCTCGACGCGAAGAGAGATGTTCTCCAGCGCCGGCTTGCCGTTGTACGAGAAGGTGAGATCCCGAATCTCGATGTCTCCCCGTATATTCGATATGTCAAAGCGGGTCCGCGGTCCGTCCTCGATGTCCACCGGCGCGTCCATGATCTCCCGGATCCGCGCCAGGCTCGCGGCCGCCCGTTGCCAGACGGTGACGACCCATCCGAGCATGATCATCGGCCAGCTCGCCATGCCCAGATAGCCCAGGAACTCGATGAAGCCGGAGAGCTCCAGATTCCCGGCGATGATGGCGCGCCCGCCGGAGTAGAGCGTGATGAGCATGGTCATCGTCATGATTCCCATCAGGAGAGGCTCATACGCGCCGCGCAGCCGCGCCACGCTCATGTTCCGCTCGACATAGTCACGCGACAGTTCGTCGAACGCGGCGGATTCAGATTCCTCCCGTGCGAACGCCTTGATGACGCGAATCCCGCTGAAGTCCTCCTGCACCCGGGTCGACAGGTTCCCCATCTGGTCCATCACCGCGCGCCGGCGGCGGTGAATGATCGGGCCGACGTACATCATGAGGAGCGCGAGCGCGACGAGCGGGCCTATCACGATGAGTGTCATCACCGGGCTGATCCCCATCATCAGGATCAGCGCGCCGGTGAACGTCACGCAGAAGCGCACCGGGGTCATTATTCCCGGCATCACCGCCTTGCGTATCGCCTCCAGATCGCTCGTGCAGCGCGTCATCAGGTCGCCCGTATGGACCCCGTGGTAGTACCTCATGGAAAGGCGGGTGAGCTTCTCGAATATGTCGTTTCTCAGGTCGTACTCGACGTGGCGGGACGCCGGACCCAGCGTCATGCGGGAAAGATAGAAGAATACGCCCCGTAGAAGCGCGACGCCCACGATCAGAAGCCCGATCTGCCCCAGGTAGCGCACCGATGGATCCGGAGCGTGCTTCAGATGGTGCACCGCCTTTCCCATCAGCCTGGGAATCAGGAGCCCCACGCTGGTGCATACGACGAACAGCATCCCCAGCAGATAGAGCTTTCTATATCTGAGTACGTATTTCCATATCATAGCCCTGTATATTAGTGGATTATCAGGCGCTTGCAATGCCCCGGCCGGTTCGGCACAATCAACGCATGAAGATAATCGGTCTGATGTCCGGCACCTCCGCGGACGGCGTCGACGCCTGTCTCGTTGAAATCGGCGCGTACGCGCCGGATTCCTCCCCCCGTATCCCGTGCGACATCCAGGCCTTTCACACCGTGCCCTACTCCTCCGAGGTGCGAAGCCGGGTTCTCGGCGTGAACACGGTGGAGGACGCGTGCGCGCTGAACTTCGAGCTGGGGGAGGTCTTCGCCGAGGCCGCGCTGCAATTGTGCGGCAAGGCAGGCGTGAAGCCGGACCAGGTATACGCGATCGGCTCCCACGGCCAGACAATCTGCCACATGGCGGACCGGCAGGACCGTTCGACACTGCAGATCGGCGAGCCCGCCGTCATCGCGCAGAGGACGGGAATCACGACGGTCGCCGACTTCCGCCCCCGCGACATCGCCGCGGGCGGATGCGGCGCGCCGCTGGTGCCCGCGGCCGACTTCATGCTCCTCGCCAACGACCAGCGGGACCGGGTGGCGCTCAATATAGGCGGCATCGCAAACGTCACGATAATGCCCGCCGGGCGCGGCATAGACGGCGTCGTCGCGTTCGACACCGGCCCGGGCAACATGGTGATAGACGCGCTGATGGATCTCATGACGAGGGGCCGCGAGTCCTTCGACAGGGACGGCGCGGCGGCCGCGCGCGGGGAGGTGTGCAGGGACCTGCTGACCGAGCTGCTGCGGGAGGGCTACTTCCACAGGGAGCCGCCCAAGTCAACCGGGCGCGAGAGGTTCGGCCGCCCGTACGCGCAGCAACTCCTGGAAGCCGGAAGATCGCGCGGGCTGTCCGACGACGACATCATCGCCACCGCGACCGCGCTGACCGTGAAGAGCATCGTTCGTTCAGTTCGCGCGAAGGCGCCCGCCACCCGTGTGTGGGACACCAACGTGGCGTCGGTATCGCAGACGCCGGGCCCGTTCCCGCCGGAGATGGTGATGTCCGGCGGCGGGGTGCGCAACGAGACGATGATGCACATGCTCCGCCAATCGCTGTCCGGCATGAAGGTGATGACCAGCGACAGACTCGGTATACCCGCGGACGCGAAAGAAGCGGTAGCGTTCGCAATTCTGGCGTATCTCACGCTGGCCGGCCGACCGGGCAACGTGCTCGGCGCCACCGGCGCGAAGGAACGCGTCGTCCTCGGCAAGATAATCCCGGGAAGGAGAACCGAATGAGCACGCAGCACATCGATCGCGCCAGCCTGTCCACGGAACGGATCAACCCGCTGTCCGAACGCATCGACGTGATGTCGTCCCGCGCCATCGCCGAGGTGATGAATGCGGAGGACGCGCGGGTCGCGAAGGCGGTCCGCTCCCAGCTGGACAAGGTCGCCGAGGCGATCGATCTGGCGGTGGACCGCTTCAAGCGGGGAGGACGGCTGTTCTACGTCGGCTGCGGGACGAGCGGCCGGCTCGGCGTCCTCGACGCGTCCGAGTGCCCCCCCACCTTCGGCGTCAGCCACGAGATGGTGCAGGGCATCATTGCGGGCGGTATGTCGGCGCTGGTGAGGTCGTCGCAGGAACTGGAGGACGACCCGGAGGGCGGCGCCCACGCCCTCGACGAGAAGGGCGTTTCCGGGTCCGACATCGTGATCGGCATCGCGGCATCCGGCCTCACCCCGTTCGTGCGCGGAGCGGTCGAACGGGCCCGGGAACTCGGCGCGGCGACGGTATTCCTTACCTGTAACGAGGACGTCGCGATGACGATGGAGGCCGACGTCGTCATCGTCCCTCCGGTCGGACCCGAGGTCATCGCCGGCTCGACCCGAATGAAGGCGGGCACCGCGACGAAGATGATCTTGAACATGATTACGACGGGCGCGATGATACGGCTGGGAAAGGTGTACCAGAACCTGATGGTGGACCTGCGCGCCTTGAGCGAGAAGATGCGGGACCGGGCGGTGCGCATATTCAAGAAGGTGACCGGCGAGGAGGACGACGACGACGCGTGGAAGTGTATCGAAGACGCCAACGGCCAGGTCAAAACGGCGATCGTCATGAAGAAGCTGGGCCTGTCCCCCGCGGAGGCCGAGAAACGGCTGGAGGCCTGCGAAGGATTCCTGAGAAGGGCGCTTGCCGAGGAGAAAGGAGATATGTCGTGAAACACAAGCTGAGCAGAACGATGGGAGCCGCGGCGGCACTGATACTCCTGTGCCTGCCGGCTGCGGCCGAGGTGGCGGTATGGAGTCCGAATCCCCTTACCGGCCTGTTCAAGGGAGGTGACTACGCGGGTATGAACGACCCGAGCGCAGCGGTCCGTATACACGGAGCCCTGAACGGCGAATTCTCGGGGATGGTCGCGGTGTATTCGAAGGAACCGGTGAAGCTGGAGCCGGTCGCGCCGGTCGAACTGAAGCTCCAGGACGGCGACGCGATGATACCCGCGTCCGCCATGCGCATCGAGTACGCGCTCCCGACCGGGGGGGAGAAGGGCAAGAAGGGGAGACGCTTCGACGGTCTCCGGCCCGAGCCGTCCGCGAACGACGCGACGCACGCGGCATGGATAACCGTCAAGGTGCCGTCCGACGCGAAGCCGGGCACGTACGCCGGGACGCTCACCGTCGCCGGCCGGCAGGTACCGGTAACGCTCACCGTCGCGGCATGGAAGCTCCCGGACCCGAAGGACTTCATCACCCACGTGGGCATAGTACAGTCGGCCGAGTCCGTCGCGCTCCAGTACGGGAAGAAGTACTGGTCGGACGAGCATTTCGAGCTCATCGGAAAGACGTTCGACCATCTCGCCAGGGTGGGAAACAAAGTGATCATCATCCCGCTGATATGCAAGACGAACATGGGGCATTCCGAATCGATGGTCCGATGGATCGAGAAGGACGGTAAGCTCACGCACGATTTCACGCTCGCCGAGAAGTACCTCGATCTCTACCTCGAGCGGGTCGGAAAGCCGCTTGCCGTCATCTTCTATATCTACGAACCGTTCCTCGGCGGAGGCCACGGCTCGAAGAAGGAGGTGCTCGACCAGGGGTCGCTCGTGACGAAGCTGGACCCGGAAAAGGGCGAGCTCTCGATAATGGAAGGCCCCTGCCTGAATCATCCCACCACGAAGTACCTGAACTACCCGCAGCAGCTCGAGGAGTTCTGGAAGCCGGTATTCGAGGGCCTCCGCGAGCGGCTCAAGGCGCGCGGCCTGGGTGACGAGCATTTCATGCTCGGTCTCAACCCGGATATGCACCCGGGCAAGAACACCATGGTGAACCTGAAGAAGATCGCCCCCTACGCCCGCTGGAGCAGCCAGGGTCACGGCAAGATCACGAACATGCGCGGCACCGAGGTGGGCTATCTCACCTACGTGTGGGGAGGGAAGACCCCGCCCGATCCTTCGAAACAGCGTTACTACGGATGGAAGCTGAAGGGCCAGCAGTGCATCTTCCCCCGCTACGGGGGCAACCCGTGGGTGCTGTATCCTCCGCTCTGGAGCAACGCCCCCCTGGGCATCTACCGGCTGATAGGCGAGGCGTGCCTGCTGGCCAACGCCCGCGGCTTCGGCCGCCTGGGCGCGGACTTCTGGCCGGTGCTCCCCGGAAAGAAGAAGGCTGCCATAATCGCCCGGTACCCGAAGAGCAACTGGAGCCAGTGCAACCTCTCGACGTCAGTGGCGTCCGTGCTGGAGCCCGGTCCCGACGGGGCGCTCTCGACGATCCGGTTCGAGACGATGCGCGAGGGGATCCAGGAGGCGGAGGCGCGAATATTCATCGAGAAGGCGCTTACGAACGAGGCCCTGAAGGCAAAGCTGGGCGCCGACCTCGCGGCGAAGTGCCAGGAGATCCTGGACGAACGCGTGCTCCGGATGCGCGACGCCTACGCGGTGGGCAAGGACAAGAACAAGGGCTGGGACTGGTACGCCGCCGAGTCGGGCTGGCAGGAGAGGACGGAGAAACTCTTCTCCACGGCCGCCCGGGTGGCGGCCGCTATCGGCAGCAACTGACCCGGAAAGCCTACGGAACCGTTACGGAGCCGCTCGTTACCGAGCCGGCTTGGTAATCGATACCGTCCCCGGTCGCGTCCGTGACCGTTATCACGAATTCGGCACCGGTCTTGACCTTGACGTTGGAGGACACGAGCGTCGTCGCGCCCGATCCGTCGGTGACGCCGACCGCAGTGTTGAGGGCGCTTCCGTCCAGCGTCCAGTCTCCCGTCACCTCGACGCCGCCGACCGCCGCGCCGCCCTCATCGACGACCGTCACGGTCGCGGAAGCGGCGTAATTCTTCCCACGCTTCACCAGTGTGACAACTATGTCGCTCACATGCACCACGGTCACGGTCTGTTCCTCGACGGTAATCACGGCGGTGTCCGTGTCTGTCAGACCGCCCAGGTCCGTTACCGTAAGCGTCACCTTGTAGACGCCCGCCGCCGCGTACGTATGAGAAACCGTTTCGCCGCTTGCCGGGTTCCCGTCACCGAGATCCCAGTCATAGGAAACGATGCCGTCGTCCACGTCGTACGATCCGGAGCCGTCGAGAACGACCGCCTCGCCCGGCGCGGCCGACTGATCGCTCCCCGCGTCCGCCACGGGAGCGTCGTTCACCTCGGCGATCATCGCCGCCGTTATCGAAGAATCGGAGTCCGCCTTGCCGTCGTTCACCACCAGCGTCACGGTGTAGGTGCCGCCCGCCGCGTACGCATGGCTCGGGCTCACGCCCGAGCCGTTCGAACCGTCTCCGAAGTCCCATGAATAGGTCAGCGCGTCATCGTCGGGATCGGAGGAGCCCGACCCGTCAAACGCTACGGCAGCATCTTCCGTCCCGGTGTACGGACCGCCCGCGTCCGCTACCGGCGGGTTGTTCGGTTCCGTCTGGTAATTCACGGCCGCGGCCGCGTCCACGATCCCGTGGCCGTACGCCGCGTCCCACCCGGTCGCGCCCATGTCCCTCGCGGTCGCCTGGAGGGCCCCCCTCACCTCGTCCGGGGTGCTCCCCGCGCCGGCGGATATCACCAGCGCCGCGACGCCGCTGACGTGAGGGGCCGCCATGGACGTGCCCTGATAGAAATAGTAGCCGAACACGGTACAGTCGCTGCCGTCATGGGTCTGCTGGAGCACGCCGTCGCCGTACCCGTCACCGTTCTGGTCCACGTAGATGTCGCCGCCAGGAGCGGTGATATCGAGCGACGCGCCGCCGTTGGAGTAGTAGCTCACCGTCTCGTCGTACCTGGTGGCCCCGACCGCGATGCAGTACGCGTCGTAGGCGGCCGGATAGCTCACATCTGTCGCCGAGCCGTCGTTTCCGGAGGCGCAGACGATCGTCACGCCGTTGTTATAGGCGTAGGCGACCGCGTTCTCCAGCGTCGCCGAACCCACGGACCCGCCCAGGCTCATATTGATGACGTCGGCCCCGTTGTCGGCGGCGAAGTAGATGCCGTCGGCGATATCGTCGTAGGTGCCCGAGCCGCCGGCGTCCAGCACCTTGACGGGCATTATCGAGCAGCCATAGGCGATTCCCGCCACTCCCAGGCCGTTGTTCGTACTCTGGGCGATGGTGCCCGTCACGTGCGTACCGTGGCCCTCGTCGTCGTTGGGATGCGCGTCGTTGTTGACGAAATCGTAGCCGGCGACGAAGTCGGTGTCGGCCAGATCCGGCGCCTGGCTGTAGTATGTGTACACGACCCTCCTCTTGTTGCGCTGGTACACGTCCGTGTGGTCCTCGTACGCCACGCCGGTGTCCACGACCGCCACGACCACACCCGCGCCGATCGTCACGTCCCAGGCGGGCTCCACGTTGATGGCGGGCAGATGCCACTGGTATGAGTAGAGAGGATCCGTCGCCTCCGCGGTGGCGTGCGCGATGTAGTTGGGCTCGGCGTATTCGACGTTCGGATTCCCCTTGTAGATATTGACCATCTGCGCAACGGTCCTGCCGTTGGGTACGCTCAGCACATTGAAGCCGGCGAACCTGCTGGCAGACAGCACCTTCGCCCCGTGCTTCGCGTTGAGGGCGTCTATCGCCTTTCCGGGCGCGCCCTTCTTGAACTTCACGATGAGCTGTCCGGGAGCGAAGTTCGCCGCGCCCGCCGCCTCACCGTACTGCGCGAATACAAGCGCCAACACGAACACCGCCGCCAGAATCGCCAGGGATCTTCTCATAGCCGTCGCCTCCGTGTGAAAGGACAGAAAAAAGTGTGACACATATACCGACAGTGTGTCACGTTATGCCCGATCAGTCAAGAAGATGCGGACGCACCGGCGGACCTTCCCCACGGACGCCGGCATATCCTTCCAGGCCAGGC
>CAYMFW010000179.1:3753-9855 GCA_964389785.1 uncultured Planctomycetota bacterium | reverse complement strand
AGCCGCGTTGGATGCACCTTCGCTCATTCTCGCCGCTCATCAATGGGATGGAGCGGCTCCGAGGACACGGCTCGACCGACCAAGGAAAGGCCTTCGGCCTGTCGGTCGGCCCGTGAACCCGCTCAGGAGCGCTCAACGCGGCTATCGATCGCGGGGGAAAACGGAAAAGATGAATGTCCCCTTTTCTGAATGTCCCCTTTTCTAGGGAGGAAACATGTACGCGGAAGGGCTGCTGGGATCGCTGACACGGAGGAAGAAGGCGAGGTCGCTGAGGGCGTCGTCGTGGGCGACGGACGGGCGCAACGCGGACTGGTGGAAGATACCGGCGGGCAGGACGAAGGTGCTGGCCGATATAAAGGGCCCGGGCTGCATCAATCATATATGGATGACGCAGAGGGACGGGTACCGGGACGTGCTGATCCGGATATTCTGGGACGGCGAGAAGAATCCGAGCGTGCTGTGTCCTCTCGGCGATTTCTTCGGGCTGGGCAACGAGATCGTCAACTCGTACCAGTCGGCGCTCTTCACCGCGTCCACGAATCACAACAACAAGTTCAACCAGGGGTGCGCGCTGAACAGCTACGCGCAGATGCCGTTCGCGAAGCGGGCGCGGGTGGAGCTGGTGAACCAGTCGAAGAAGGATCAGGGGCAGTACTTCTACATCGACTACGAGCTGTACGACGAGCCGCTGCCGGAGGATACGGTGTACTTCCACGCCCAGTTCCGGCGCGAGAACCCGACCGACGGGTGGGGTCACGAGATACGGGTGAATACACCCGCCGCGAATATCGTGAACAAGGAGAAGCAGGCGTGGAAGGAGAACTACGTGATCCTGGAGGCGAAGGGGGCGGGGCACTACGTTGGCTGTAACCTGTCCGTCGCCAACTTCCAGGGCACGTGGTGGGGCGAGGGAGACGACATGATATGGGTGGACGGCTACAGGTGGCCGCCGGACCTGCACGGCACCGGGAGCGAGGATTACCTGAACCAGGCGTGGGGCATGCAGCCGAACGCGTTCGCGCGGAACGGCAGCTCCATTCACGAGGGCCACACCGACGGGTACCAGACGTCGTACGTGCATCACCTGGAAAACCCGGTGCGGTTCAACAGGGGAATAAAGGTGACGATCGAGCACGGCCACGGCAACCACCTGGCCAACGATATGAGCTCGGTGGCGTACTGGTACCAGACCGAGCCGCACGGGAAGTTCGGCATACTGCCGGCGGCGAAGCGGAAGCCGGTGCTTCGCTCGAACGACGGCCGATGGGTGCACGAGAAGAAGTCGCAGACGGGAACGAGGAAGCCGGCGCTGAACGCGGAGATGCGCCGGATGAAGAAGAAGTGGAAGAACAGGGCATAGGGAGGATAGCATGGGCAGGATAATGGCGGTGCTGGCATCGGTAGTGGTTGCGGCGGCGGTGTGTGCGCAGGCGTTCGCGGTGCCGGCGGAGTTCAAGAAGGACCTGAAGGAGCCGCGGGACCTGATCACCAAGGCGAAGTCGAACGTGTACTACAAGAAGGTGTACGACGGGATGGCCGAGCAGCTGGACAAGGCCGAGCAGATGCTGAAGGACCTGGCGAAGAAGGCGGGCGTGGACGAGACGGACCCGGACATCGCGCGGCTGATGAAGAGTATCGCGGACACCCGCAAGGAGCTGGCCAAGAGGCTGGCGAAGGAGGGCAAGACGCCGGGCGCGGTGACGCCGAAGGACGCCCCGGCGAAGAAGGCGCCGAAAACGCCCGGGGCGGTAACCCCGAAGGACGCCCCGAAGGACGCCCCGAAGGACGCGCCGGCGAAGAAGCCGGCCGCGGGCAAGAAGCCGATGGGAAAACCGGACCTGGGCGCGGTCGACGCTCTTATCAAGGAGTGCAAGGACGCGGTCTACTTCAACAAGGATTACAGCGACGAGCGGAAGCACAAGCTGGACGCGGCCGAGAAGGCGGTGAAGGACGCCGCGGCGGCCGTGGGGGCCGACGAGACGCAGAGCGACGCGAAGAAGCGGCTGGGCGAGATCGGCAGGATCCGCGAGCGGCTGGAGAAGAAGGCCGGGGAGGCCGGGGCCGCAAAGGGCGCGATGGCCGCGGAGATGAAGGTGCCTGACGCTACCTACAAGGCGATCGGGGCGGAGCTGTACGGCGCGTACGACGTGCTGTCCCGGTTCCTAAAGAACCAGGGGCGGACGGACGACGAGCGGCAGGCGCTGTACGAGATGGCACCCTCGATCGCGCCGGTGGCGAAACGGGCGAAGGAGATCGTGGAGAAGGTAAAGGTGGACATTTCCGATACCAAGAAGTACGAGGGCCACAACGACGAGGCGAAGACGAAGCAGTTCTCGTTCAAGTACAACCGTCTGAAGAACGTCGATATCGCGAAGGCGGAGAAGAAGGTGGAATCGCTCAAGGCCGACCTGGTGACATACCTGGAAGGCGACGCGGACATGATGAAGCAGACCACGGAGCCGGGCCCGGGATGCACGGTGATGGCGCGGATGGACAAGACGCTGGCGACGCTGGAGGCGATCGACGGCAAGGACAGCGAGAAGGTGAAGAACGCCAAGGAAAAGGTGATGCCGGCCGCGATGGCGACCTACAAGGAGATACTGAAGCAGGTCGCGAAGATGCGGATGCCGAAGGAGGCATACGGCGGCGGCGACGGTGACGCGCTGAAGGCGGAGATGAAGAAGCAGTACGAGGCCAAGTACGCCGGGCAGAAGGTACTGCGCACGCTGATCACCAGCGAGGGGTGGACCGAGGCCGCGAAGGCGAAGTTCAACAACGACGGGCAGATCGAGGCGGGGGTGTACCGCTACATCAACGCGGCGCTGGCCGTGGAGAAGGCCGACGGCTGCAGGGTGTACGTGCTCGGCTTCCGGAAGACGTGGGTGGGTCCCGGTGCGGACGACTTCGGGCCGCTGGAGTACCACTCGGTGGGGAGCAGCTTCCCGATCTCGAAGGAGAACGTGGAGAAGTAGCTATTCCTGGAGGCGGGCGCGGAGGACGCGGGCGCGGGCGCGGAGGTTCGGGGGCAGGCGGTCCTCGACCGAATCCAGTACCTGGAGCGCCTCCCGGCTGCGGCCGTACTTTCCGTACAGCCACGCGAGGAGGAACAGGTGCCTGGCCCGCACCGTGCCCAGGGAGCGCATCCTCTCCAGGTGGCCGATCGCTTCCCTCTCCCGGTCCGTGAGCGTCAGCACCGCGGCGAGGTTGCCGAGGGCCAGGATATTGTTCGGGCGCTCCCGGACGACGTCCTCCAGGACGCGCACCGCGCCGTCCAGGGAGGCCGGGTGACGGAACCGGTCCCGGGTGAGGGCGACGGCCAGCTCGACGCGCGATTTCACCCGGTCCCCGTTCTTTCCCACGGAATCCCGCCAGAGCGCGAGCTCGGTGTCCCACGCGCCGGTCCGGACGTGGGTGGCGGCGCCCAGGGTGATGATGACAACGGCGGCCGCGCCGATGACAGCGGGGCGCCGGAGGTCGAGGGCGGCGGCGCCGCAGCCCGCCAGCAGGGCGAGCCCGGCGAGCGGGATGAGCAGCCGGTACTCGACGAGCGGCTGGAGCCCCGGCACGACGAGGTAGGGGAGGTATCCGAGGGCGAGCACCAGCGCGGCGATGGCCGGGAGCCCTCCGCCGTCCTTTCTTCTGACGTACGACAGCAGCAGGCCGGCCGGGACGATGAGGAGCGCTGCCGCGGCGGGTATCGTCCGGAGCGGGTCCCACGGGCCGTGGTTCCACCTCACCGGGTGATCCACGTTCTGCCTGCCGAATGGGAAGGCGGCGAGCGACAACGCCCTCCAGAACGTGCGCGTCTGCGTGGCAATGAAATTGACCGCGCTGAACTCGAAGTCCTGCCCGAGCCCGAAGTGATCGTCCCTGATCGTTTCGGGGGTGAAACGGCGGGCGATGCCGGTGCGGAGGTCGCCCGACGCGGGGTACAGCATAGAGACGAGCACGAGCGGGGTGACGATAAGCGCGATGGAGCCGGCGGTTCTGAGGCGGCGGCGTTCCGTGACGGCGAGCGACGCGACGGCGATCGCTGGGGGCACCACGAAGCCGGTTTCCTTGCACAGCGCGCCCAGAACGAGACAGACCGCCGCGCCGGCGAGCATGGTCCACCTCTTCCAGCCGGAGCGGTTCAGCCCGCCGTAGAGGAGCGCAAGAGTGCCGAGGGCGCATACCGCCAGGAGCGTTCCGGGGCGGGCCGCGGCGTAGACGACCGACTCGGAGGCGAGAGGGTGGACCGCGAGTACCGCGGCGCCGAGAGAGGCGGATACGAAGCCGTCCGTTTCCATACGGCGGGAGATGCCCAGCCATGCCGACCAGGCCAGAAGCACCAGGAGCGCGTGGAGGGCGATGCCGTGGAGGCGGAAGGGGAGGGGGCGGGCGCGGCCGTCCTCGCCGCCGCCGAGCCGGTAGTCGATCGCGTACGTGAGAAACGGGAGCCGGCGGAAACGGGAGGTGTGCCACGCGCCGCCGAGCGTGTGGAAGGCGGGCCTGACGACGGCCCCCTTCGCGTCCCGGCCGGACAGGAAGGTGGTGTAGTCGTCGTAGCAGAAGCCGCCGCCGATCGCGCGCAGGTAGGGGAGTATCGAGAGCACGCACAGCGCCAGGGCCGCGAGGAAATGGCGGTGTCTGCTCCAGGACATGGGAACGTCAGCGAAGGGATTCCACGAACAGCTTCGCGGCGCGCCGGTGGCCCTCGGCGCTCCAGTGCCAGCCGTCCTGGATGAAGAGCGGGGCGATGACGTCCTCTTCGCGGAACTCGTACACGGTGAGGCGCCCCCCGGTGAGGGCCTGAAGCGCCCCGCGCAGCTCCTCGAAGGTCCGGTCGCTCCGGTAGTACGCGTCCCTGTTTCTCACCAGGCCGATACGCACCGGGGCGTCGCTTCGCGCGTCGAGCTCGTTGAGGATGCCGACGGTGAGAAGCACGGCGTCGGAGAGGTCCGCCCGGGCGACCGGCGCGGGGACGAGCGCGGCGGGGTCCGCACGCTCCGGATATTCGATGGGGGTGAAGGTGGGGCGCAGGAACGTGTTCGCCAGCACGTGGACGAGATGGAGTTTCACCAGGAACGGCCTGTAGAGCGGGATCCTGTCGGCGGGCGTCTCCACCGAGGCGAACGCCTTCAGGCGGGACGGTTCGAGGCGGACGTGTATCCCGGAGAGGTCGCCGCCCCTGGTCTCCGGCACCAGGGAGAAAAAGCCGTGCGACTCGTTGTCGGCGCAGTCGTTCGGGTACACCAGCACGTAGACCAGGTCGGGTTCGAACCTGTGCTGGAGCTCGCCGTCGAACCAGAGGAGCTGGTTGTCCGTCCCGCAGCCGAAAACGCCCGCGTTTATCACCTCCGTCTTCCGCCCGCGCTCGTTCAGCTCCCGTTCCGCGACCTCGGTGAAGATCTCCTGCTGTTTCACCCCGTGTCCGAACACGAACGAGTCGCCCAGGACGAGGACCCTGAATGTGTCGGGGGAGCGCCGCTCGTCGTAGACGCGGTCCCGGATACCCTGGCTGCTGACTGAGTAGTCGACGCGGTACGACGGGCACGTGGCCCGCCCGGAGGCGCCGGGGATGAGACGGGTGCCGATGTCCGGGTCGCGCCGGGTGAGCGACGCGGTGACCACCAGCCCGCGGTACAGGAGCCTGGCCCCGAGCTCGCAGACGACGAGGGTGACCGCGAGGCCGCACAGGAACAGGGCCGCGTGCGAGAGCCGCTTCCGCAGGGAAGGCGGTCCTTGAGGAGCGTCGGCCGGGCTCATGTCAGGGCAGGAACTTGTCCGGGTTCGCCAGCTTCTTCGGGAGGTAGTGCGATATCACGTAGTTGAGGCCGTGCGCCGCGAACGCCTGCTGTTCCGCGCGCTTGCCCATCGCGATCATTTCCTCCAGCGCCTTCTTCCATTCCTTGTGGTGCTTGATGAAGGGGTCGTTTTTGATGGCGTCCTTGGCCCGCTTGATGTCCACGTCCTTGAGCGGGTGGGTGGGCAGCTTGTATTTCTTGATGTCCTCCGGGGTGACGCCCAGGAGCCGTACCCTGGGGACGCAAAAGAACTCGTTCAGGTGCGCGGCGTTGCCGCTGCCGACCTTGAGCGTTCTGGATATGTTGGTGTAGCCGT
>CAYMFW010000179.1:0-3743 GCA_964389785.1 uncultured Planctomycetota bacterium | reverse complement strand
CCACGAAGGCGTAGACCGGGAGCTTCGTCTTGTCCGAAAGCCGCCGGATGAATCGACGGCAGGCCCTGGAGGGGACGCCGCCCATCGCGACCAGGATGCAGCGCGCCTTCTTCCACCAGCCGTGCTTCACCAGCCGTTGGAAGATACCCTGGGTCTCGATGACCAGCACGAACTTCGCCTTGGTTTCGAATTCGAGGTGTTCCACGTTGGACGGTATCGTGTACGCGCCGCTGCCGAACCTGGTGCAGTCTATGCGGATCTTCTTGCCGGAGGCGGGGTCGATGTCGACGACGGTGAGGGCCCCGGCGATGCTGCCGCCGTGCTCGTCCGGGATGAAGCCGAGCTGTTCCCGGTTGACCTCGAGCATGGCCTCGATGTCGTCCATCACCGTGTCGCTCTCCGGCTGTTCCTTGAACATCGCCTCGCCCCAGTTCTTGCTCTGGTAGTACGCGTCCCGCTTGGTGGCGATGTCGTCCGTGCGTATCAGCTGGCGGGAGAGCGCCATCATGCGCACCGACTGGGCGAAGGTCTTTACCGTGGTGTACGAGAAGGCGCGCTCGGACATGTTGCCGGCGAGCTGAAAGAAGCCCTTCTTGGCGTTGTAGTCTACGTTGGAGAGCGACCGGATCGGGTAGCGCATCTTGGGACGACGGTTGCTCCTGATGGACTGGTGGATCTTCGCGGCGCAGTCGGCGATCTTCACGTCGGCGGTCTTGCCCCTGCGGGGCGTCTTCGCCTTCGCCGCCGCGGTCGTCTTCTTTGCGACTTTCTTCTTCGCGGGTTTCTTTACGGTCTTCTTTTTCACGGCTTTCTTCTTGGCCATGTCAGCTCTTCTCCAGCATGGTGGACAGTTTCTTGACGATTCTCTTCTCTTCGGCCTGCTTGAACCCGAGGATCTCACGCAGTCCGATCGCGATATGCGGTATGTACTGCTTTATGTATCCCTTCCTGCGCTCCTGTTCCACGCGCCGCTTCTCCTTGCGCACGTGCGTGGCGACCCGGCGGCCGCATTCCTGGAGCGCCAGCTTCACCTCCTTCATGATCTCCGGGTAGTGGGCGATGGCCTCCTTGCTCTCGGAGGTGAAGGGCACCCAGACGCTCGCGATGTGCACGATGAGCACCATCGGCCCGATCGGGAGCGCGCCGCGGCCCTGGCTGAGGCCGTAGTTGCGCCACGAGGTCTCTATGACGGCGCGCGTCATGGCGCAGGCGCCCTGCTGGTACATGAGAGGCACCCGGTTGGCGTAGCGCAGCAGCTTTATCGTGGAGTCCTCCGATCCGGAGGATTCCCCGCCGAACGCCATGCCGACCTCCACCTGGAACGGGTTGCCGCGATACACGGCGGGGGAGCGGGTGCTGGCGGTGTAGAAATCCGCCTCCAGCTCCTTCTTGAGGCCCTTGAGGAGCAGATCCTCGCCGATGGGCGCGACGCAGTCGGACGGCGGCGCCATGATCTTGGTCTTCTGGATCGTCCGGTAGAGATTGTCCGCTTCCTTGCGGGCGATGGTGTTGGGCCTGGACCTCTCGTAGAGTTTCGCCTCCCGCATTATCTCCTCCGCGACCCGGGGGGAGACGCGCGAGAACTCGGTGGTGAGGAATCCCTTCAGGTTCCTCGCCTTGGTGTCGTGGAGCATCCGGATGAGCATCCCCAGCTCGATCCCGTAGGGGTGGGGCTTTATCTCCTTGGTCGGCTCGGGCAGCCTGGACGTGGCGCGGGGGAATTCCATCTTCTCGCCCTCGGGCGGCGCGTAGCTGATGCTGACGTGCGGGTTGACGATGGCGGTGCGCTGGAGGTAGTCGTCTATCGACTGGCTGCCGCGCGTGTACCGGGCTTCCATTTCCATCTCGACCCGGGTGCCGTGGTGCTTCTTCCAGCCGACCGTCTCCTCCCTGGAGATGACCGGCTTGTTCTTGGACGTGTCTATCTGTATTTCGTAGTAGTGGGATCGCTTGCGGGGGCCTATGCGGCTGGTGACGCGCATCGGCTTGCCGGTGGTGAGCTGGCCGTACATGCCGGCGGCGGAGATGCCGATGCCCTGCTGGCCGCGGCTCATTCTCAGCTTGTGGAACTTGCTGCCGTAGAGCAGCTTGCCGAATATGTTGGGGATCTGGGCCTTCACGATGCCGGGGCCGTTGTCCTCGATGACGACCCTGTACCGGTCGTCGGCCAGCGAGGCGATCTCCACCTTCACCTCCGGCTGGATGCGGGCCTCCTCGCACGCGTCCAGCGAGTTGTCCACCGCCTCCTTCACCGCGGTGAGGAGCGCCTTCTTCGGGTTGTCGAAGCCGAGCAGGTGGCGGTTCTTGGTGAAGAACTCCGATATGGATATCTCCCGCTGGTCCTTGGCCAGGCGGACGGCGATGGGGTCCGCCATCAGCCCCATCTCCTCCTCGCCGCCGTTGGGGACCGTCGCCTCGGCGGACTTGCCGCGCCCGCGGGAGGCGGATTTCTTCGCCGATTTCCGCTTTGTCGGCGTCTTCTTCGGGGACTTCTTCTTCGCGGATTTCTTCTTCGGCTTCCCCTTGCTCCCGGGTTTCTTTCTCGTCGTCTTTTTCTTTGCGGGCTTGCGCTTCTTTGCCATGAGAATCATCACCTCGACAGTGTCGTTAGAGCCAGGGCCGGAAGGGGCGAGGGAATGCCCGCGCACCGCGACGGCCGCGCCACGGAAGCTCACGCAGGCTCAGATAGCCGTTTATAGCACCAGATGGGATGAAACGCAAGATGGGGAAATGGTAGCTGTCGCTATTTTTTGGTCCCTGCTTTTTGCTGATGGTCGTAATAGAGTAACCTGTCACTCTATTGCCGCTATTGTGCGGTGTAGCCTCCGTCGACGACGAGGGCGGAGCCGGTGACGTAGCTCCCGGCGTCGGAAGCGAGGAAGAGTACCGCGCCGGCCAGCTCCGGCGGCTCGCCGAACCTGCCCATCGGGATCTTCGCCACCACCTTCGCGTGCGCCTCCGGATCGTCCATAAGGGACCTGTTGATGGGCGTCGCGAAGACGCCCGGGCATATCGCGTTTACCGTGATGCCGTGCTCCGCCCACTCCAGGGCGAGCGAGCGGGTCATCTGCAGGACCGCGCCCTTGCTGGCGGCGTACGGGGTGCGAAGCGGCATGGAGACTATCGAATGAAGCGAGCCGAGGTTGATGATGCGTCCCCATTTCCTCTCGATCATGCCGGGGCCGACCGCCCTGCAGAGGGCGAACATGGAGTACAGGTTGGTCGCGATGGTGGTATCCCAGTCCTCGTCTCTGTAGCCGACGATCTCACCCCGTATGTTGAGGCCGGCGTTGTTGACCAGGATGTCCACCGCGCCGAACCGGTCCGCGGCGGCGGAGACGAGCTCCTCCGTGCTCTCCCGGACGGAGACGTCGGCGGCATGGGCGAGCATCTCCGCCCCGGTCGCTTCCGCGATCTCCTCCGCCGCCCGCGCGCAGTCGGCTTGGTTTCTGCTGTTGACGAGCACGTTCGCGCCGGCCGACGCGAGGGCCTCTGCCATCGCCCTGCCCAGCCCGCGGCTGGAGCCGGTGACGAGCGCGGTTCTGCCGTCGAGGGAGAAGAGTTCGTTGACGTTCATTGCGATGCGTTCTCCTGCTTTCCTAATCTCTCTTCCTTTGAGAGTTCTTTCTTACGTGCTCGAAGACCGCGTCGTCGCCGTGTTCCTTCTCGATGGCCCAGAGCTTCTGGTACCCGGTGCCGTAGTTCTTGTCCCTGCGCGCCCGGAGGCGCCTGAGCTCGTTCTT
>CAYMFW010000178.1:0-9999 GCA_964389785.1 uncultured Planctomycetota bacterium | reverse complement strand
GCGAGGCGAACGAGAAACGCAATTCATGCGTCGCGTTCACTTTAGTCGAACTGCTGGTGGTGGTGGCGATCGTCGCCCTGCTCGCCGCCCTTATCATCCCGGGGCTCTCCAGGGCGAGGGAGTACGCCTATTTCACCGCGTGCAAGAGCAATCTCAGGCAGATGGGCATAGGGGTCCTGGTCTACTCCTCGGATAACAGGGGGCAGCTTCCTCACAACTACTACCCCTGCAGTGTTGCCTTCGCCAAGGACGCGGACCGGAAGCTCGGGCTGGTGGACGAGCAGTGGGAGGGCGGGGGCAAGTCGGGGAAGCCGTTTCTTCTCCAGGTCTACGAGGGCCCGCTCCGGTGGGGCATCGGGTGGGACGGTGAGACGGTGACCAAGCTCATGACCGGCCGGCCGCGGGTGACGGGGAGGTACACCACCATCGAGACGCTGTGGTGCCCGACGGTCGGGAAGAGGGGATGGCTCTACAACGTGACCGACGCGTCCGCGTTCGGAGTCACCAGTCCGACCGTGGTGGACACCGCGCAGGCGAGGGATTTCGAGACGCGGAAGATGGGCGCGTACGGGTACGCGATCTTCCTCTCGACGGTGGGGTGCGACACCAACACCCCGGAGCACGTCACCCAGACGGCGGCCACGCCCTGGGGCACCGCGAACAACAGCTACCAGGAGGCGCCGTACCGTCCGATGACGAAGCAGAAACAGCCTCGGGCTTCGAGCCATCCCTCGGTCTGGATCGCGGCGGACATCGTGCCGTACGAGGCGCCGACGAAGCCGTGGTGCTTCTCGCCGGGGCACTTCGGGGGTAAGAGCGCGTGGCCCGGGTTTCGCTTCAACGCGGTTCACGTGGACGGACACGTGCACGGTTCGGAGGGGGAGGACTTCGAGTTCGTGTCGATGAGCCACTGGCGTGTTACAGGTCCGTGCTTTCCCGACTACGGCAGGGCATACGGGTGGAGGTTCAAGGACATCGGTGCGACCGGCACGTACGAGTCGTTCATCGACGGCGCCTTCGATAAGAACAAGTAGCGGATGTGACTCACCCCTAAAGCTCCGGCACGAAACATACGATTAATACAGCAGGAGGTGCGCTATGACCGTGTCTGAGTTCAAACAGCGAATCGTGGGCCTGAGAGACGACCAGGTCCTTCTCGATCTCATTCCCCAGAACTGCCAGATGATCGACGCCGGGGTGGGGAGCTGCTACGTGCTTATCAAGAGTATCGTTCCATTCGGTGACGGCCAGCGCATCACGCTGAACGTCGGCAATCCCAGCGAATACACGTACGCCGGTCTTCGCATGAAGCTCGAGTACGGTCCGCAGCGGCCGGGGAGCTACGAGGGCATGGAGGACTGGAACGACCGGGTGAGGACCAAGGAGGTCCTGATGGCCAGGGAACTGAAGCCCGGGTACTGGAAAGAGGTCGAGGTATCGCTGAGCCCCGGAGAGGGGGACAGGCTGGAGCACGTTGCCCTGTCGGTGGACGCGGCGGAGCTGTCGTTCGCGAAGGGCAACTGACCGGCCCCAATAGATTGGGGTCGGTCCGGATGGGACTCCAACATATAGGCGGCCGCAAAAAAATTGCATTCCTCGGGCCAAGACATTTGACGCCCCGCGGGGCTCTCTATACTATATGCGGCGCCGGGTGGTCATACTGCGGGTGCCACACCCGTTCCCATTCCGAACACGGTCGTTAAGGCCCGCAGGCCGATGGTAGTGCCTCCTCGAGGGGTGCGAGAGTAGGTTCTGCCCGGTATTTTCTTCTTCCGAGAAGACAGGATCTTTGAATCACCGATCGGTCGTCAACGGCTAATTAGAAAGCAGCGACTCGAAGAAAAAAAGAGAAAACGGGACGGCCCGTAGGGGCGCCCCGTTTTCTCGTGAGCGACAAGCGTGAGCGACGCGTGTAGCTACTTCTTTTTCTTCTTCGCTGCTTTCTTCTTGGTTGCTTTCTTCTTGGTTGCTTTCTTCTTCGTTGCCTTCTTCGCTACTTTCTTCTTCGCTTTCTTCTTGGCCACTCGTCCTCACCCCCCCTCATAAAAGAGTAAAACAATATAAGAACGTACTCCTTTAGAAAAAATTTACGTTTAAGGCGGGTTTCTGTCAAGAGAAAAATGCATTTTTCGACAAAAAGTTTTTTTGAGCCCGGCGCCGAGATTTTCCGGAAAGTCGGGGCGCGTCACTTCGACTGAGTGGCGCAGCAGTGCTTGAACTTTTTTCCGCTACCGCACGGACACGGATCGTTCCTTCTCACTCGACCGCGCACCGCGTCGCGCAGGCGCGGCACAGCGTGTTCGAAAAACGTTTTGTAGGAGTCGCACAGCGCGGAACGGGCGTTCATGCCGTGATTGCGAGGCAGTCGGTCCTTCAGACATCCTCCGCGGCAGAGGTTCATCCACCGGCAGGACGTGCATTCGTCCGGGATCGCGTTCTTGGCGGCCGCGAAGCGGCGCCGGAGCTCGCTCGCGGCGAGCTGGGGCAGCGACGTCTCGGTGAGGTTGCCCAGACGCCACGCGTCGGTAACGAAGAAATCGCAGGGATATACGCCACCGTCATGCTCGACCACGAGGTAGCCGTCGCACGAGGAGGAAAACGTGCAGAGTGCGCCGCGCTGGCCTCTCAGGCGGAGCACGAGGTCGGTGAAGAGCCTTACGTTGATCTCCGGGTAGCCGTGCACCAGCCAGCGGTCGAATAGCTCGCAGAGGAAGATTCCGTAGCTTCCCGGCTTCACGTTGAAGGGGGCGGAGTCTCCGTTCTCGTTCAGCTCGACTGCAGGAATGAACTGGAGGAACTTGAACCCGCGGGCGACGAGGAAGTCGTATGCGTCCCGCGGGCGGCTGCGGTCCGAGACGACGGAAAGGAGGTTCACCTCCACCCCGCGCTCAACGAGCATCTGTGCGGCGGCCATCGCTTTCCTGTGAGACCCGTGCCCGCGGTAGTGATCGTGCAGGGCGGGCGGCCCGTCGATGCTGATGCCGACGAGGAAGGAGTGTTCCCTGAAGAAGTCGGCCCATGCCTCGTCGAGCAGCAGCCCGTTCGTCTGGAATGCGTTTCCCACCGTCTGCCCGCCTGAGCCGAACTGCTTCATGTAGCCGGCGGCGCGGCGGAAGAAATCGAGCCCCATCAGAGCGGGCTCTCCGCCCTGCCAGCTGAAGAGGGTGTGCGTCCGGCGGAGCTGGAGCGACTGGCGTATCATCTCCGCGAGAACACGATCCGACATGCGGTGGGGACCGGGAGTGGCGTACATCCGCGAGGTGCGCAGATAGAAACAGTACGCGCACCGCAGATTGCAGTCGGCGCCGGCGGGCTTGATCAGCAGCTGGAACTCGTCGTGCGATCCGTTCATAGGAACGCTATTCTACCTACTTAACTCCCTCCCTGGCCAGTAGGTTTCGTTGCACGGTCCCGGGGGAGGTGGTATAATCGCATTCTGGCTTGGATTGGAGGGGAAATACGGGTCTCTGGACCGGAGGAATCCAATGGGGATGTTCGAACGGCTGATGGGTGCGCTGAACTGGCTTATCGTGATACTTCTGTGTCTGCTGACGATCCTGATGGTCGGGCAGCCGCCGTGGTTCGAGACGCACCGGAGCGGTATCGTGAGGTTTGCGAATGACAGCAAGGGTCAGATCGGGCTGGTGCTGATCGCGGTGCTCATCAGCGCTCTCAACTGGCTCTTCGTCGTAAAGCTGGTCAAGAAGTCGAAGTATCAGCGGTCGATCCGGTTCCAGAATCCCGGGGGCGACGTCATCGTGCAGCTCGGCGCGGTTGAGGAGTGCCTGACGCGCGCGGCCAGGGAGACCGACGAGGTGCATGACGTGAAGGTCAGGGTGTTCTCCGGGACGAAGAAGAAGCCGGTCACCGTAGTCGCCAGTGTCGCGCTGTGGGACGCTCTGAATGTTCCCTCAGTCGTCGAGAAGCTTCAGGAACGGCTCAAGGGACGGTTCATGGAGATACTCAATATAGAGGAGTCCGTCGACGTGGAGGTCACGTTGCGGCGAATCGTAACGAAGGGCGAGGCCAGGAAGAGGAAGCAGGGCGATCAGCTCGGCCCGGCTTCCGATGACGGGTTCCGGGGGCCCGAGTACCCGATAGACTAGTGCGTCGTCCCGTAACAGCCGCGGGTTCCGTGCGTATACAATCTGAAAGAAGGTGGTTGCGGCATGGCGGTTTTCAATTCAGGCGGCGCGGTTGGACTGGCTATCGGCCCGGGATCGGTCAGGGCTGTTGCGGTGGACCGTGTGCGGGGCGAGGTGGGAGTTACCTGCTACGCCGAGACCAGGATCGGTACCCCCCGCGAAGACGAAGAATACCGTGAGATCCTCGTCGGCGCTGTTCGGGAGCTCTTCCAGGCGAATTCACTACCCCGGGATCGCGTTGTCGCGGTCCTGAACAGCTCTGAAGCCGTTCTCAGGCGTGCTGCTCTTCCTTTTGAGGACGAGTCGAGGATCCGCAAAACGATACGATTCGAGGTGGAAGATGCCCTTCCATTCCCCATAGAGGACTGTGTGGCCGACTATCACGTCGGACATGCTTCCGAGGGAAAGACCGAGGTTCTGGTGGCTGCCGTCGCCAAGGAGCGGGTGCGGGATATGCTCTCCGTGCTCGAGGAATGCGGCCTGGAGACGATCGCGCTCGAGCTGGATCTCGGAGCGATGGTCAACGTGGCGGCCTGGGCGGGCCAGCAGGATCGCTGCGTGCTGCTGCTGGACGTCGGACAGGACGTGACCAGGGCGGTTGTGTACGAGGGCAGGGCGGTGTTCTGGCGGGGATTCCGAACGGAGACGGGGAGCGTCGCCGACGTTGCGAAGAAGCTGGCGGCGGAGGTCCGAAGAAGCCTGCTGTCGGGGAACCTCGAGAGGGACCCGGAGGTCCTGTATCTGAGCGGGTCGCATCCCGGCCTCCCGCAGCTGGCGGAGGCGCTCGGAGAGGTGATGGATATCGAGGTGTCTTCGCTCGAGGAGCCGGGGGACCGGATGGCAGACGGGGTCGCATGGGAAGACGTCAGGAGCGGCGGGCTGATCGCTCTCGGGTGCGCCCTGAAGTACTCCGGATACGACATCTCGACGATCAATCTGCGGCAGGACGAGTTCGTGTACCGGAGGAAGTTCGAGCAGCTCACTTCGGCGCTGACCGTGCTGGCATCATTCGTGCTGGCGTGCGGCGTCCTGTGGAACCTGCGCATTGCCGGAGCGCTCAGCTTCGTCTCGGGGGAGCAGTCGGCGATTCACGCGAACGCGGTCGAGCTGTGGAGGGACGCGGGAATCGAGGAGGCGCCGCCGGAAACGGTCGAGGGTATGTTCAGGCGCGCCGGCGACCTGCTGGCGTTCATGAAGCCGGACAAGAACGCGAAGGACGTGAGCGTGCGCTCGATTCTGGACGAATGGCGCGAATGGGCCGGCCGGATCCCGGCCGGAATGGATATCCAGCTGGAAGAGATCGGCATGCAGCAGACGACGGTGCAGCTCATCGGGACGGCCCCGGACGTGGCGGACGCGGAGAAGCTTCAGGAGGCCCTCAACGGGGGGGGGCGTTTCAGCTTCGACCTGCCGCAGACGCGCAAGACGTCCGAGGGACGGACCCGGTTCACACTGAGGCACGAGTACAAATGAAGCAGGGAGCGGAGAAGAAGGGCGGCGGGTGGGGGATGGCCGTGCTTGCCGCGATCGCGGTGCTCGCGGCGGCGTCCATCGTTGCCGGCTTCCTGAGGAATTCCTCGACGGTCGCGATCGCGGGCTCCCTGCCGGGAGAGCAGAAGACGCTGGAGGAGCTGGCGAAGCGGCTGGCGGAGTACAAGTCCCTTAGCAAGTACGAGCTGAAGCCCGAGGAGCAGTCCCGGTACGTCAGGAAGCTGATGGTGGATGCGGCCAGACGGCTCGATATGACGGACGCGATCCGCGCCACGCGCGACACCGAGCTGGAAAAGACGAAGGAATACGTGCGGAGAAAGTACGGCGTAGTTCTCAAGGATGTGACCCTGGATAAGGTGGTGAAATTCCTGTACGAGATAGAATTCGCGGGCAGGAACCTGATGCCCATGGACGGAAGCTTCAAGCGCAGCAAGGGGGGCACGGAGTGGAACGGCAGCGTGGGTATTCACGGCATTTCGAAACTGAAGTAGGGGGGAGCTGCACTGATGGACGCTAAGACAATGAAGTTCATGTCACAGGTTTCGGAGTGTTTCGGGCCGGTCGGCTTCGAGAGGGATGCCGCCCGTATCGTGAAGAAGTATGCGAGCCCGTTCGCGGACGAGGTGCTGACGGACAAGCTCGGGTCGGTTATCTTCCGGAAGAAGGGTGTGTCCGCCGAGCCGAAGATCCTTCTGGCCGGTCACATGGACGAGGTAGGGTTCCTGGTTACGTTCGTCGAGGAGAGCGGCTACCTGAAGTTTACGACGCTGGGGGGCTGGTTCGACCAGGTGCTCCTCGGCCAGCGGGTGCTCGTGAGGTCCGAGAAGGGCAGGCTGGTGCCCGGCGTGATCGCGGCGAAGCCGCCGCATCTCCTTCCTCCGGAAGCGCGCAGGGAGGTGGTGCGGGCAGAGAACATGTTCATCGACGTGGGCTGCTCCAACAAGCACGAGGCCGAATCTCTGGGGATCCGGACCGGATGCCCGGTCGTGCCCGACTCCTCCTTCTCCACGCAGGAGAAGCAGGTCTACAAGGACGGGAAGAAGAAGGGCAGGGATACCCTCCTTGTGGGGAAGGGCTTCGACGACCGGATCGGCGTGCTGATAGCGTGCGAGACGATAAGGAAGCTGAAGGCGAAGAAGACGAGGCATCCGAACACGGTGTACGCGGCCGCGACTACCCAGGAGGAGGTGGGGCTTCGGGGCGCCCGCACCGTGGCGAACGTGGTGGAGCCGGACGCGGCGATCGTTCTGGAGACGGACATCGCCGGCGACGTGCCGGGGATAGAGCGCCACGAGGCGCCCGCGCGGATGGGGGAGGGCCCGTCCGTTCTTACGTACGACAGATCGATGATACCGAACGAGGGCCTGCTGAACCTGGTGATCGACACGGCGAAGAAGAAGAAGATCCCGTATCAGCTGGCGGCCGTCAAGGCGGGGGGCACCGACGGCGGGCAGATTCACCTGAGCAACAAGGGGTGTCCGACCGTGGTGATCGGTGTGCCGACGCGGCACATCCACTCGCACGTGGGACTCGCCAGCGCGACGGATATCGACCGGTGCATCGATCTGACCGTGGAGGTGGTGAAGCGGCTGGACGCGCGCATGGTAACGTCCTTCACTCGTATCTAAGGAGGGGGAGATGCTTACACGCGATTCCGAGAGACGGGAATTCGTTCGAGTGAGGGCCAAGCTGAGCGTGCGCTACAAGTTCCTCGGCCGCGCCGGCGAGGACATGACGGGCGAGGTCCACGAAGGGGCGTCCCAGAACATCGGCGGCGGCGGCATCCTCCTCGTCGGCAGGATCCCGGAGCTGGAGTGGATTCCCGACCTGCTGATGCAGAAGATAGTGGTAGGGATCAACCTGCTTCTCCCCGACTCGGAGGAGCCGGTGAAGGCGCTGACCCGCGTCGCCTGGGTGGAATCGATAGAGGAAGGGTCGGACAAGTGCTCCATCGGGCTGATGTTCAAGGAGATTACCCGGGAAGATCAGGACCGCATCTTCAAGTACGTCATCAAGGCCCAGATGCCGTCATAGAACGGACAGGAAAACGGTCCGTCCCTATTTTACGGCGTCCGGCTTCTTCTCGGCCTTCTCTTCCGTCTGCGTGGCCTCGGGCTTCCTGGCCGGCAGCAGGTCCGCCGGCGCGGGCATCAGCCGGGCGACCTCGTCCTTCTTGAGAAGATAGATCAGCTGGTCCTTGTCCTTCCTGAGGGCGACCATGCCGTCCTTTTCGGCCCCGAACGTCAGCGTCACGACGGAATCGTCCTTCTTCAGGATCTCGACTGTGGTATCGGCTCCCTTGAGGAGAGCGGGCTGGCCGACCGCCACCCCGTCCGCCCTCAGGTAGGCGTACCGTCCGATGAAGCGGCTGAGCTTCTCCTTCTCGGCGGCCAGCTCCTTGCCGGCCGCGGATACCTTCCACGCGTCGCCGTCTTTCGCCGCCTCGAGAGGGTCGGTCTTGCGCTTAACGGTTATCTTCTTCATGTCGTCGCGAGACACGTCGAGCACGGTGAGCTTGAAGAAGTCCTTGAGCGGGGGAGTGGCGTTCTCCGCCGTGTACCTGCCGACCAGCATGATCGCCGGCGTGCCGGCCATCTGCATCTCGCAGTCGCCCTCCTTCTCACTTCCGAACGAGAGGGTGAGCCCCTTGTCCTTCTTGGTGTTCACCTCGACCCGCGCCCAGACGTCCCTGGTAAAGGGTTTCTTCTCGAGCACCACGTCCGTCGCGCGGAACGGCGAGAATCGGTCGAGGAATCGACCGACCTCCTCGTGGTCCGGCGCGATGGTCGCTCCGCGGGTGGTCAGGAGCCAATTCTCCTTGCCCTTACGCGTCAGAACGTAGTCCAGGTCGTCCCGTTTCACCTTGACCTCCAGGATGTCCTCGTCCTGGATACGGGCGACGTCCATCTCCCAGAACGTCCTCGGCTTGGGGAATATCTTCTCGAAATCGTTCTTTTCGGTTATCCACGGGCGTTTCCCGCCGTCGAGAGCGGTGAAGCGGCCCTTCACCACCGCGGACTCCGCGCCGACCGCCATGGTGTGCTTCTTCCCGTCCTTCATCACGAACGTCACCGTCCGGTCCGGCGCGGCAAGGCCGAGCGCCGCGGGATCCGTGCCGTCCGCGTAATCGCTCGGCGCCCATTCCACCAGGGCGTTGGCCACCTTGTCGGCCTCCGGCTCCTTGAACTGCAGCCCGGTGACGGGTGATACGATGATCCACTGGCCGTTCTCGTTCCGCTTCAGCTGTATCTCGCCCTTGCCGTACGTCAGCGTGATTACCGTCACGTCCTCGTCCTTCCCGCCGATCTTGGGCAGGTCGAAGAGCCGGGAGCCCTCGACGAACAGGTCGTCGAAGCGGTAGTTGGCGATCTTGTAGAGGACGTCCCTGCCCTCGAGCATCGCGTAGCCGGAGGCGTCCGGCCCGGCCTTCGCGGCGACCAGGACGTGCGTGTCGCCGCCGTCCATCACGACCTCACAGCGGTATCCGGGCGTCTCTAGGCCAACGTCCTTCTTCGTGGCGGGGTCGTCGACCCCGGTGGCGGAGAGCGAATCCAGTACCCTCAGGATGCCGTCTACCCCCTCCTTCTTCAGCTTCATGTCGGTCGGGCCCTCGGCGAGGACCCACTCGTATTCCTTCTTCTTCGGTTTCTCCCCCTCGCCTTCTTTCTTCTCCTCTTCCTTCGACGGCTTCTCGCGCTTCTCCAGCACCAGGGACTTCTCCGGGGTGCTGAGCGTCACCTTCGCAATCTTGTTCTTGTCGAGGTCGAGGGCCGTGGTGTCTATCCAGTGGTCCGCCTCCGGCGCCTTCGCGTCGTCACCCCAGATGCCGAGCTCGCTCGCGATATTGAGGTCCACGATGTAGACGGCCTCCTCGCCGGCGCGGCGGACGAAGCGGCGGTTGTGGCCGGCCTCCTTGCCGCTCAGCACGTGATACGCCGGTTCCTTCTCGTTCTTCCGGTAGACGGCGATATGGAGCGCATTCTGGTCCGTCAGCCCATAGCTGTCGAGCGGCCCGGGCTCGCGCGCCTGGCCCTGGAGCTTCTTGACCTTCTCGAGGAAATCGTCAATCTTCTTCTTCCTGCCCGGCGCGTCGAAGCCGGTCTGGACAATCCAGCCGTCGTCTTTCTTCAGCAGGGTCACCTTCTCCGCCTTCTTTTCGCCGCGGTAGAGCTCGAACTTCTCGACCTCGGACGCCAGGAAGCCGGACGGCGCCATCGCCACCAGCTTCAACTGGTCTTCGAGCTTCACCGGTCTCTCGCTGAGCTTCTTGACGGCGAGCAGGGCGAGGAGAACGACGCATATGAGCGCGAGGGGGATAAGCTGTTTCTTCGACATCTACTCACCCTCCTTCTTCTTCTTGAGT
>CAYMFW010000177.1:0-10123 GCA_964389785.1 uncultured Planctomycetota bacterium | reverse complement strand
GTATTGAGGGCAAGAAGAAGGTCGCGCGGCCGAAGGATATCTCGAGCGAACAGAACGTAGCCAAGTCAACGGTGACTGCCGCTCTCCAGAGCCTCGCCGAGAAAGGGCTCATAAACTACGAACCCTACGAAGTCATTACATTGACGGACGAAGGGAAGAGCAAGGCGGAGGAGATGGCGGTACGACACGTCATCATCAAACGATTCCTCCAGGACGTGCTTCGGCTGGACGCCGAAGGTGCCGAAGAGACTGCCTGCGGAATGGAGCATGCTATCGATCAGGAAGGTCTCGAGCGCTTCGTATGTTTCCTGGCGTTCATGAGACGTCACTCGAAACGCGGCGCAAGATGGCTGAACGACTTCCAGGGATTTCTCACTGACGGCGCCGGGGGACAGTCCTGCCGGCAGTGCATCGCGGAATACATGGACGACGCGAGAAATCAAGATGAGTCATAGACCACGCTCTGCTGGTGCCGGTGTTCCTCGTTCCGCCCGCCGGGTTTGCGCCGGGTCCGGCGGCGGATTCATCCTGGGGGCATGCAGCACGGTATCGTACGGATGCTCGTACGCGAACTACCGGGCCGCGCTCGATGAGTGCCGGCGCCTTTCCCGCTAGGGACGACCCGGATCAATTCCAGGGAAGCAGCTTCCAGTATCCGAAGATGCACGCCAGCCAGAAAACGATCATGGCCAGGATCGTCACCGGAGTTCCATAGATAAGGAAATCCTTCAGGCGAAGCAGGCGCTCCTTCGAATCGGGGTCGGTGCCGCCGACGTACGCGATGGCGTTGTTCGGGGTGCCGACGATCAGCGCATTGGCGAACGAGGACGAGAAGGAACAGGCGAGGCCGATCTTCCACAGGTGCACGTGGGCGATGGGCGCCATCGAGAGGACGACCGGGCCCAGGGAGGCGACGGTGGCGCCGTCGCTCATGAAGTTCGTCATCGTTCCGGTCATGACGCTCGTTGCGGTGAGGAGCCAGTTTCCCCCCTGCATGGACGCGGGGAGGATCCCCACCGCGGCGCGGGCGAGCCAGAGGGAGGCCCCGGTCACCTTCAGCCCGACGCCCATCGCGCAGGCCGCCGCGTACAGGCCGACGACATCGAATCTGACGTGGTTTTGTATGTCCTTCCACCCTATGATTCTGAACACCATCATGAGCACCACGGCGAATACGCAGGGGCCTCCCAGCCCGAATCTCCTGCTCGAGGTGATCCAGAGGACTATGACGGTGACGAGTATGATCCCCATGAGTATCTCCCTGGACGACGGCCTGCCTATCCTGCCCACCTCGTGCCTGACGAACCTGGAGAAGTCCACGTTCGGCACCCGTATCTTTCTTCGGAAGGCGAAGTACATGAAGGCGCCGACCGCGAAGGACATGATCAGCACGAAAGGCATCGCGTACATCACCCACTGCGCGAACGATATCTCCCTGCCGAACTCCCTGAAATAGCCGACCATTATCGCGTTTCGCCCGCCGGCGGCGGGGGACCCCGGCCCGCCCTGGTTAGCGGCGAAGCAGATGCCGAGGAGCAGGAAGACGGCGAGCGCTCTGTCCTGCTTCAGGTCGTGAGCGTCGCACATCGCCCGGTAGACGCGAAGGAGTACCGGCACGAGGATCGCGATCAGCGCGTGTTCCGACAGGAAGCCGGCGGAAACCGCCAGGAGGGGCAGAAAGACAAAGCAGAAGGATTTGATCCCTTTCACCCTTCCCAGAAGCAGGATACCTATCCTGCGGTCCAGGCCGGTTTTGCTCACCCCGACGGCGATGGCGAGGATGCCGAAGATGAAGAAGACGGCGTCCTTCATGTAGGCCTTTGATATCGCGTCGAGGGGCAGGATGAAGAAGAGGTACAGGAGGCCGCCGATCAGGAGGTCCGTCGCCCCGAGGGGTATGGTCTCCGTTCCCCAGAGAAAGGCGGCAGCGAAGAGGATGGCGATCATTATCTTGGCCTTGAAGGCGACGTCCGCGGGGGAGAGCTCGGTGCCCAGGACCTTGTTCACGCTCTCGGTGATGGTCGCGGTTCCGGGCTGCAGCTGGTACCCGATGGGGCGCTCCTCCGAGACCATGCTCACGAGGCTTCTCGGGGCGGGCACTAACATCACGAGGAGAAAGAACGCCGTTGCGACGCCGAGGAAGCCGAACTTGATATCGCCTCTCGTTCGGCTTCCGTCCTCGTCCACGGCTTCGACGGGGGTCATGGATGATTTCCGCTATTTTCTGTTCTTTGAAAGATACACCATGTAATAGATGCCCGCGACGAAGAACGCCCCTCCGACGATATTGCCCAGGGTGACCGGCAGAAGGTTGCCGGCGAGGAACCGCGTCCAGGTGAGCGCTGCCAGCGCCTCCCCCAGGCCCGACGCCCCGGCGGCCGCGGTGCCCTTCAGGAATATGCCGACCGGTACGAAGTACATGTTGGCGATGCTGTGCTCGAAGCCGCTCGCGACGAAGGCCATGATGGGAAAAAAGATCCCGAGTATTTTGCTGACGATGTCCCTTCCCGCGATCGCCAGCCAGACGGCCAGGCACACCAGCCAGTTGCAGCCGACGCCCCTCAGGAACGCCTCCGTGAACGACAGGTCCACCTTCGCGACCGCCGTCTTGAGGGCTGCCGCGCCGACCCCCATCCCGCCGGTCTTCCAGAGGCCGCTTCCGAAGACGACGGCCGCGAGGAGCACCGATCCGGCGAAGTTGGCGAGGTACACGATGGACCAGTTGCGGAACATTCCCTTGACGGTGCATTTCCGCGCCAGCACCCCGGTGACGATGAGACAGTTGCCGGTGAAGAGCTCGGCGCCGGCCAGCACGACGAGCATCAGCCCCACGCTGAAGACGCTCCCCCCGACAAGCTTCGCCATGCCCACGCCGAGAAATCTCGAAAGGTCGTGCGTGACCATCGTGCAGAGCTGCGCCCCGAATGCGATGTAGGCGCCCGCGAGGATGCCGAGAAGCGCCAGCTGGGACGTTCGGGCCTGGCACTTTGTCTTGCCGATGTCCGCCACCTCCCCGGCGACTTCGGCGGGGGAGAGGAATCGTTTCTGGACCGCGGGCGGCGCCGATGCTCTCGCGGGGGCCGCCATCCGGGGCAGACCCTCGGCCCTCGCGGGAAACAGGGATGGAAGCGTGGGGCGGTTTCCCGCACTATGCCGGACCGCATCGACGAGGCTGTCTCCGTCGAAGGGCTTGCACAGGAAGTCCGCCGCCCCGAGCTTCATCGCCTCCACCGCCAGCTCGGGCGTGCCGTAGCCCGTGATCACTATGGTGATGATGCCGGGATCGACGTTCCTGATCCTTCTCAGGACGTCCATGCCCGCGATGCCGGGCATCCACAGGTCCAGGACCACGACGTCGGGTTTCCTCTCCCGGACCATGCGAAGGCATTCCTGTCCGTCCGCCGCCACGGCGGTCCTGAACCCCTCGTTCGCGAGCGCCCGTGCGCAGCCGTGACGGACGCTCTCTTCATCGTCCGTGACGAGAACGCTCAGGGTGCGATTCCCGGACGACCCGTCCATTACCATCTCTCCTGCTGGAGCCGGCAGTTGAACCAGGCCTTCCGGTCTTCGCTCAACTTTCCGACTCTGCCCTCTATCCACCTTATGTCGCCGCTTGCGAGGGCGGCCTTCTCGTCCCAGGAGAGATCGTATTCCTCCAGGGCCGCCGAGCCTTTCTCGGTCAGCCGCGTGATGAAGTCCGGGTCGCGCGACGCTCTGTCCAGAACGTCTATGATCGCTCCCGGATGATGCATTCCTTCTATCATCGCCGGCGCCGGCGCGGACTCCTTCGCGGCGACAGCCGACTCCTGAAGACCTCCTCTCACCGCCTCCAGGAGCTGATCGTCGTCGAAGGGCTTCCTCAGATAGTCATAGGCTCCGAGCTTCATGGCCTTCACCGCCGTGTCGACGGAGGCATAGCCGGTGATCACTATGCAGACGGTGCTCGGGTCGAGCTGACGAATCCTCTTCAGCACCTCCATTCCGCTGATCCCGGGCATCTTGAGGTCGATCAGCACCACCTGCGGTTTTTCCCGTTCCGCCATCCGGACGCCCAGTCTCCCGTCACCCGCGGTCCTGGCGCGGAACCCTTCCTGTTCGAGCGTCTGGCGGCAGCCCTCGCAGATGGCCTCCTCGTCGTCTATCACCAATACCGTTGTCTCATCGAGTGTTTCGACCATACCCGTTCACCTCCTTTTCCGTTCTCAGTACAACTTCCATGCCGGGAGAGACGCGGATGGGGAAGAGAAGGAGGTGAAGGTCGTAATTATTGATCTGTTATTGAGTTAGATGCGAGGGGCCGCTGTCCGGCGCGGCTGCGGCAGGGACAGTGCGATGGGAGTTATTGTACCGAAGGGCCCGGCCCGGCGGGCCATTTTGTATCAGTTCGGGATGCCGTATCTCCGGATCTTTTCCCGGAGCGTTTTCCTGTTTATGCCCAGGTATTCGGCCGCCTTGCTCTTGTGCCCGGAGAAACGCTCGAGGGCCTTCTCGATCTCCTCCTTCTCCGCCTCAGCGAGGCGGCCCTGTGAGTCGGGCTCGTCGGCACTCTCGGGAACGGGGCCGAGATGCGCGAGGTCGTCGGGCACGATGACGTCTCCGTCCGTCATGACGACGGCGCGTTCTATCGCGTTCTCCAGCTCCCTGACGTTGCCGGGCCAATCGTGGGCTTCCAGCACGCGCACCGCCTCCTCGGATATGCCGAAGACCTTCTTGCCCTTCCTCTCTCCGAATTTCCGGAGGAAGTGGTCGGCCAGAACGCTGATGTCCTCTCTCCGGTCTCGAAGCGGCGGGACACCGATGGGGAAGACCTTCAGTCGGTAGTAGAGGTCGTCCCTGAACCTGTTCTCCTGTATCTCCTTCTCGAGATCCCTGTTCGTGGCGGCGACGATCCTGACGTCCACCTCTATCCTCTTTGAGCTTCCGACCTTGACGATCTCGCGTTCCTGTATCGCGCGCAGGAGCTTGGCCTGGATGCCCGTTCCTATGTTCGATATCTCGTCCAGAAACATCGTGCCGCCGTCGGCCAGCTCGAACTTCCCGTGCTTCGTCTCCACGGCGCCGGTGAACGCCCCCTTGACGTGGCCGAACAGCTCGCTCTCGAAGAGGGTCTCGACCAGCGCGCCGCAGTCGACCACCACGAACGGCCTGGCGGACCTGGTGCTCTTCCGGTGGATCTCCCGCGCGACCAGCTCCTTTCCCACCCCGGTCTCACCGGTGATGAGCACGGTGCTGTCGGAGGCGGCGACCTTGTCTATCAGCGTGAGAATACCGGTGATGGCGGGCGACGTGCCCACGATGCCTCCCCGTCCGGTCCTGTCGTCGAGCTCCCTTCGGAGGCATATGTTCTCGAGGCCGAGCCGCTTTCTCTCCGCGGCCCGATCGACGATGGCGAGAAGCCCTTCGGGAGTGAAGGGCTTCGGCAGGAAATCGTACGCGCCGAGCTTCATTGCCTCGACGGCCGTTTCCACAGTGGCGTATCCGGTGATGACGATCACGACGGACGCCGGATCAGATTCTTTCAGCAGCCCGAGGACTTCCATCCCGTCCATCCCCGGCATCTTGAGATCGAGGATGAAGATGTCGAACGACTCCTCGGAAACCATCTCGAGGGCCTCGTTGCCGCTTTCGCTGTCCTTGACGCGGTATTCCTCCGCGGAGAGGGTCTGCACGCATCCCTTCCTCAGGGATTCGTCGTCGTCGATTACCAGGATCTTCATTGCCGCCGGCATCGTTCCTCCTGCGGGTCGTATTCCTTCCCCGTCGGGGAGAGTCCTGATTATACCGCTGCGGAGCCATGTTGCGAACGATTTTCGCGCATTACCGGTTTACGGACCGGGCGGCCGGGAGGTATCATACCGATATGGACTCTCTTGAGACCACCGAACGATTGAAGCGAATCGTGCCCGACGCGCAATTCGAGCGCGCGACCGTGTTCGGCGTGCCGTACGTCCACCTGAAGTTTCCGGACGGCGACGACCTGTACGTTACCGAATACGGCCTGCCGTTCATCGAGCGCATCGAGCCGAAGAGACTCTTTTCGGACAGTGAGTGGTTCGAGGTGAACTCGGTGCCGCTGTCGGGCACCAGCTCCATATACCGGGTCACCACCGGGGAGATCGAGGGGATGCGCAAGGATCTTGTGGTGAAGTGGAACCGGATGGGGCAGGAGATCCCCGGCGTGCACGAGTCCGATGACCTGGCGGACGCCGAGTTCAACAGCCCGTTCGAGGAGTTCGCGCTCGTGACGGAGCTGAGACGGGCGGGCCTGGGGGAGACGGGGCGGGTCGCGATGCAGAAGCCGCTCGCCATATACGTGTCCGCGAGGAGGATCGAGCCGGACAGGACCGGGAGGAAAGAGTACAAGATGCACGCCAAGATAGACCTCCACAGGGACGTCGCCCTCGATATGTTCCGCCCGTACGCGGTGATCTACGAGTGGATAAAGGGGATCGACGCCACGGAGGCACAGGCCGAGGGTCTTCTGAAACGGAACCAGGTGGAGTCGCTCACCCTCCGCTCGCGGGCCGACACGCTGAAGCGGGGTTTCGTCGTCCGGGACAGCAAGCCGCATCACGTGATCGTCAGGCCGGAAGAGGGAGGCCGGCTGCTGTGCGAAAGGGAGGGGCGGGTCTGCTACGGCCTGGTGGACTACGAGCTGCTGGAGCGGACGCCGGGCCGGGAGGCGGGCGTGAGGAAGACGAAGCGGCTGAGCTACCTGGAGCGGCAGAAGAGCCGGTTCGACCCGCGGGAGCCGATCGAGATGCCTTCGCACCTCCGGCACGTCGAGATCCTCGGGGTGGATTACGTGTACGGACGCGCCGAAAGCGCGGGCGGGCATCTGTGGGTGGTGGGAAAGGACCCGCAGCTGTTCGACTATTTCCTGCCGGAGCGATGGGAGAAAACGCCGAGGACGAAGCTGTCGATCGTCCACGACATCTACCACACCCTGACCAAGGACAACATCAACCTGGTGTGGCAGGTCTCCCGGGTGGGGGACCGGCCGGACGCGGATCCGTTCAAGGAGGAGGAGAACAAGATACTGGAACACGGTTACAACAGCCCGTTCGAGGAGGTCTCCCTGGCGGTGTATCTCTGGAAGCAGGGGATACGGACCACGTATCCGCGAGCGGTATACGCGGTGCAGAACAGGACCGCGATCGCGGAATCCCTCTTCGACAGCAGCCGGTTCGAGAGTCACCGCGATATTCTCATTCCCGACGGCCACCCGGTTCTGGAGAAGGACCACGACTACGTCGTGATCTGGGGCTACTGGAACGGACCCGACGACAAGCTGGCCGCGGAGGACGGGGACTACTACGAGGCGATAGACGCGCTGAGGGCGTACCGCGAGGGACTGCTGCCTCAGGGGGAGTATCTCCGTCTTCTGGAGATGAAGAAGCAGAAACTGGCGCGCGTCGGCGTGGAGGACCTGAACCTGAGGGGAAGCCACCTGCTGCTTTCCCTCGACAGCGCGGGCGGACTGATCCGGGGCGCCGACGGCGCCCCGGACGTCCGGATCTGCAACTTCGAGCTGCTGAAAAAGATCTAGCGAATCTCCGCGCCCTTGACTATCTCCGGCACCAGATCGTCCCAGCCGAGCGGCATCAGGTGCACGCCCTGGCACATGTCCTTCATCCGGCGCACGAGATCGATTGCGATCTCCGCCGAGACCTTCTTTCGATCGGCTTTGGCGGTATCCTTCATCCGCTTGATCATCTCGTCGGGCACGCGCACGCCCGCAACGTTCTGGGTCATGTAACGCGCCATGCCGGCGGACTTCAGCGGCACGATTCCAACCATGATCGGTACGTTGAGCTTTTCCGCCTTTCGCATGAAGCTTTCGAACACCTCGGGCTCGTACACCGCCTGGGTCTGGAAAAACTCGGCTCCCGCCTCGATCTTCTTCTCCATCTTGAGGAGCTGAGTCTCGATCTCGTCGGAGCCCGGATTGACCACGGCGCCGAGGCAGAGATCTGTGCTCGCTTCCAGCTCGTGCCCGGCCATGTCGTGGCCCTCGTTCAGACCCTTTGCGGCGCTGATGAGCTGTACCGAATCGAGATCGAACACCTTCTTCGCCTGCTGGTGGTCTCCGAGCACCATGTGGTCGCCCGTCAACAGAAGGGTGTTCTCCACCCCGAGCGCCGCCGCAGAGAGCAGGTCGGATTGGAGGGCGATGCGGTTGCGGTCCCGGCAGGTGAGCTGGAACACCGGTTCGATTCCCTTCTGCTTGAGCATGCCCGACACGGCGAGTGAGCCGAGCCGCATCACCGCGCTCTGATTGTCGGTGACGTTCACCGCGTCCACGTGGGGCGCCATGAGCTCGGATCCGTGCAGGACTTCTTCGGCGCTGGAGCCTTTTCCGGGCCCCACCTCGCCGGTTACTACGAACCGGCCCTCTTCGAAGAGTGATGATAGTTTCATGACTGCCCCCCTTCGGATGACGCTTCTTCCGGCTCCTCGACTCCCGACCAGGCCGAGACGACCTCGTTGACGAACGCGAATTCCGCCTTCTTCCCGTCCATGGTCAGGCTCCGCGGTCCGGCGGACCTGAGGTTGTTCTTCGGCTCGATGTACGGGCGCATAAGGTCCAGCCTGTCGAGCGCTTTCAGCCGCTCGTAGATCAGGTGCCACCCGCAGTCGCGCTCCTTGTCGATCTCGCACTTTCCCTCGCTGGCACCGCCGCAGGGGCCGTTCAGGAGTCCCTTTGCGCAGAGCGTTACGGGGCACAGCCCCCCGGTCTGCTCGACGATGCAGTCGCCGCAGAGGGAGCAGTACTCGGTTATGAAATTGTCCGACACGGTTTCCCCGCCGAATATGGTGTCACAGCCCGGATGCACGTGGCCGCCGTCCGTGGCGTCGACCACCGTGTGGATCCCCTGCCCGCAGGCGAGGACCAGGAACGAATCCGCTTCCCCGGCCTCCTTCCTGTGGACGACATTGAGCAGTTCCTTCGTGGCGGACAGCTTGCAGAGCGACCCGCCGTCGGCGGGAGCCGCCCAGCCCGTTACCGTAACCCCCCTGGCCTCGAGCCGCTGCTTCATTGCCTCGGTCTCGACCTCTCCGCCCGATTTGCACTTCGCGGCGCAGTTGCTGCAGCCGACAACGAAGACCTTCTCTCCCTCCGCGATGAAGCCCCGGATGGTGTCCAGCGGCTTCTGTATCGTGGCGTGCATAGTGCCTCCTTTCCACGAATGTAAAGTGTTGCCTAGTGTCCCCCTTGGCCAGCTTCTTTTCCGAGCTGTGAGTCGGCTCCGACAGACAATCGAGTTTCTTCCACATCCGGATCTACCGATGCGTCCATGAGAGCCTGCAGGGCGATCCACCCATTCTTCAATCCCACCATCAGGACCACTCCGGATATGAGCATTGTCGCAGCGCCCTCGAGATACGATCCCAGTGCGAGGAGATCGGCCGCTGAATGAAGGGCGTCGGCAAGAAGCGCGGCCGAACCCGTCAACACGCCCGCAGCAGCCTTTCCCGCGGCAAGGAGAAGGACCACAGCGGCGGCTGAGCAAGCCGTTCGCCTGGCCGTGGCAATCCTGTCCTTCAGCGGATCCTCCCTGCAGTTCTCGCGGTTCCCCGGCCTATCACACCGACCACAACAACCTCAGTCCTTCCGCGTCTCTGCAATCCATCGGACTCATGCTACCTTCCCCAGGCTGCCGGTATGCACCTTGCAGATAACGTCGGCAACCCTTCTTCCGAGATTGGCGGCCGTCTCAAGACCGAACGCATCTTCCTCAACGCCTCCCTCCACTCCGCTCCAGACGGTACCTCCGAAGTGTGACGTGTCTCCTCCGTCGCTCACAAGAATCATATCGTGGCAAAACAATGCCGCCTGTATCGTCTGTATCGTGATTTCCTGGCCGCCGTTTCAAACCCCGCCGACAGAGAGTACTCCTCCGACCCTGTCGCGAAAGAGGACGCCGTTTCGGCGGAACATAACGGTTCGATCCAGGAACGCCTTGCACTGCGCCGTCATCGACCCCACTTTCGACCGTCTTCTGCGTCGTACGCCCGAGCTGACAGCACACGCAGTCGTAGCTGCAGATCTTGTGGGGAACGAGGTCTATCCCGAGCGATCGTCCAAGGCGCCGCGAGGGTACCGGACCGTAAATGTGTT
>CAYMFW010000176.1:0-10157 GCA_964389785.1 uncultured Planctomycetota bacterium | reverse complement strand
AGCAAGCAGGGCGACACCTGGCTCTACGATCCGTCGAAAGACGAGTGGCTGGAGTCCAGGTCGAAGAAGGCGCCCTGCGCGCGTTCCGACCCGCTCCTGGCGTACAGCCGCCGAATGGGAGGGTGGGTGCTGTTCGGGGGCAGGACGACCGACAAGAAGGATCTGAGCGACATGTGGTTCTACGATCCGGCGGCCGATTCGTGGTCCGAGATCGAGGTCGGGGAGGACGTACCTGCCTGGGCGTGGGGACGCAGCGCCCTCTGGTACGACTCCATCCGCGACACCGCCGTGCTGTACTCGAACGACGAGACCTGGCACCTGAAGGTGAGCCGGTAGGTTGCTGATGAGATTCTTCCCCGTGATGGCCGGGGTGATGTTCTTCCTGTGCGCCGCCGTCCGGGCGGAGGACGCGAGCGTCGTCGTGAATGTCACCTGCGTGAATCATGAGAAATCGCCGATGGCCGGGGTCGAGGTGACGTTTACGCTGTATCCGCCGGAGGCGGTAAGCGTGCGCAACGGCGTGACGGACCGGAACGGCGTCTGCACGGTCGAGCTGCCGCGCACGAAGAGGGCGACCCTGGAGGGCATCACCCGGAAGGACAGGGGGGGGCTCTTTCTGACGGGCTGCGAAGGGGATGTCAGTTTTGGTGATAACCCTGCGGGCCCGTATTGCCCGTATATCACGCCGCGCGAAGACGGTACCGCTTCCGTCACGCTGCGCTTCGGTCCCCCCACGTCGAAGGTTACCGGGAGGATCAGCGACAACCTTGGTAACCCCCTGAGAGACGCTGCGGTGACCGTCTCGCCGGACTGGTTTCAGGGGACCACGCAGGATGTCCTCAACGCGCTCACCGTCGGCACGGGGCACTGCGGGCCGCTCGCCGGGGAGACCACCGGCGAGAACGGCGTGTTCGTCATCCCCGTTCCTCCCGGGCGCTACAGCATCTTCTCCATCAGGCCGAAGTCGAACCGGCTCCTCTACTGGGCCGAGCTGCTGGACGACGAGCCGCCGGTGATGACGGCGCCCGCGAAGCGCGGACTTTCCGCGATCGTGAAGATGGACGAAGGGGGCGCGCTGGACGTCGACGTAAGAGATGCTTCGGCGACACCGGTGGCCGGGGCACGGGCGGAGGTCCTGCAGGTGAGGATGACCCGTCTCTCGCCGTCCGGGCCCGATCCCGCCGGTGACGACGGCGTGGTTCGGATCGGGGGCATCCCGGAGGGACGCTACGCCGTGAAGGTGACTCCGCCCGACGGGTCGTATCTGGCGCCGGTGCAGGTGGACACGGACATAGCGCGCGGAAAGACCGCGCGGCTGGACGTGACGCTTCCCCGGGGTGCGATCGTGCGCGGTCGCGTGACCGGCGAGAAAGGGTCTCCCCTGTCCGGCTACGTTTTGGGAAGCCGCGTTGAAACGGACAAGGACGGTCGCTACGAGGCGCGCGGCCTGCCGGCGGGGGATGCCCTGTTCGCCCCCGACGGGCGGCACCCCCTTCTGCGGTTCGCGGGGGATTCTCCTGACCGCATATGCATGCGCGTCGAGGAGGGAAAGGAATACGTGCGCGATATCGCGCTACGCCGCCTTGCCGCCGTTGCTCTGACCGGCCGTGTGACCACATCCGACGGCGCACCGGTGAAGGGCGTGCAGGTGTTTCTCAGAAAGCATTTCGACCACGGGCTGTACGGCGCCCAGAAGCATCACCGGGTCGTGACCAGCGGGGACGGCACCTACAGGATGGTCGACATCTATCCGGGGAGAATCCACGTGGAGCTGTGGCCGCCGGACGACGTTCCCTTCGACGTCGACAGGCGGAAGGCCATCATCCTGGGGATCGACGAACACTAGCCGAACGTGAGGAACTTCACTCTCGAGCCGATGATTCTCGTTCGCCTCACCTTCAAGGACAGGAAGAGCAAGCCCGTTCCCGGGTTCCAGGTGCGGCTCAGGGATTCAGTGAAGAAGATGAACTGGTCCTCGAATGCCGCGGAATGGTCCCTCGCGCGCTCCGACGATCGGGGCCGGGTCGTGGTGAGGCTCCTCCCGGCGAAGCACTGGGCGCGGCGTGTCATCGATATAGTGGGGACGACGGACGAGCTCGTGGTGGACCCGGGGCAGGTCGAGCTGACGCGCGATGACGGACCGGTATGCGACTTCGATATCGCCGTGTATGAGGGTGTCACCATCCAGGGCACCGTGACGGGCCCGGAAGGAAAGCCCGTGGCGGGCGCGGGGGTCTACCTGGGTACGAAGAAGGTGTACGAGGACCGGAAGGGCTACGTCGGGATGGGCATCGACAACGCGGTCACCGACAAGGAGGGGAAGTACTCGATAGCCCATGTCCCCATGGGCGACTACGTCATGACGGTGCGGATGCCGAGTCACGACAAGAGAAACCTGGTGCACGTCGAGCGGTCCATCCTGTCCGCGCGGGGAAAGGATGCCTTCGAACAGAACCTTGCGATGGTTCAGGGGGGCGCGATCGAGGGGTGGGTGTACACCGCCGAAGGCGAGAAGCTCGCCGCGGCAGTGGACCTGAAGGAGGAGGGGGCCTGGTTCTCGCCGACCTACGACAAACGGCACTGCAGCCCGCATCGGGACACCTCCTATCGCATCGGCAAGATCCCTCCGGGTACGTACGAACTGAAGGTCTTTCCCATGGCCAAGAGAAAGGATGGAAAGGGGTTCACGAGGGACTGGCGACTCGCGCAGTATGTGCCGAAGACGATCGTGACGATCGAGGCGGGCAAGACCCTGAAGAAGGACGTGCATCTCAGCAAGGAGCCGGTGCGGCGGGCGGCCGGGGAGGCGCGGACACCCGGGAAGAAGGGCGGTCTCGGCGTGCGCGACGAGAAGCTCGTGCCCGGTCCCGGCGACAAGGAGATCGACAAGGTGACGAGCCGGGTGAAGGACCCGCACGGGAAGGGCGTCGAATGGCTCATATACGAGAAGAAGTTCGTGGCGAGGAAGGAGGGGGGACGGCTCCGCAACTTCGAGGAGTTCCTGCAGGCGCGCGCGCTGGACACCATCTCGGTGCGCGGACTGGTCCCCACCCGCGGGAAGGTCTGGGCCGCCACGGACAACGGGGCGTTCTGTTTCGACCGCGCATCCGGGAGCTGGATCGAGTACGCGGTGAACCGCACGCACATCGGCGTGCCTGTCGACTCCGTCACCGTTGAGGACGAGGAGAACGTGGTGTTTACCCTGACGGTGGACGGCGCGGAGAAGACCTACGTGTACGACGCCCGGAAATCCAAGTGGAGCGAGCGTTAGGGGGCTTACTTCTTCGGCAGCAGCTCTTCGGGGACGTCGGGCCAGAAGTCCCCGGTGTCGCGCATCCAGGCTTCCAGACGGGCGCGGAGGTCGTTCTTCATCTTTTCGCAATCCCGGTCCGGGGCCCGGTTGACCATCTCGTGGGGGTCGCTCTCCAGGTCGTACAGCTCCTCCTCGCCCCAGTTGTACATCGTGTACTTGTGAGCGTGCGTGCGGATCATCCGGGCCGCGCCGATATGGCCGTTTCTCATGCGGACGTGGTGCTCGCCGAACACCGCGCCCCGGTCCGCGTCCGCCTCGCCGCGAAGTGACGGGAGGAGTGACGTGCCCTGCATCTCCGGCGGCACGTCGACGCCCAGGATATCGAGCATCGTGGGCGCCGGGTCCACGAGACTCACCAGGCCGGTCTCGATCTTTTTCTCGGTCACGCCGGGCACCCGTATGATGAGGGGCGACCGGATGGTGGACTCGTAGAAGTGGAGCCACTTGCCGATGAACCGGTGCTCGCCCAGGAACTCGCCGTGATCCGACATCATCATGATGGCGGTATCGTCCCAGAGGCCGAGCTCCTCCAGCCGGTCGAGGAGGCGGCCGAACTGGGCGTCGAGAAACGTGGTGTATCCCCAGTAGTGCGCGATCACCCTCTTCCAGCCGTTCTCGTCGAGGTGATTCGTCGACGCGTCGCGCGCCCGCTGCAGGACGTGGCGCGGCTTGCCTTCATAGGTGTCGCGGAAATTGGCGGGCAGCTCGACCTCCTCCGGCTTGTACATCCGGTCGTACGGCTCCGGCACGCTGAACGGGTTGTGCGGGCCGTAGAAGGAACACCACAGCGCGAACGGGGCTTCGCCGCGGGCGCACTCCTCCAGCATGTTCAGGGCGTTGTCCGTGACGAAGGCGTCCCGGTTCTCCTCGGGCGGCAGCGGGGCGGTGCCGCAGAACGGCGCTCCTTGGCGGTACTCCAGGTCGTGGAAGACGGCCATCTCGTCCCAGTCCAGGCCGCGGGCGCGAAGCCCCTCCAGGTAGCGGGGGTCCCGGTGGCTGGTGAAGCGGACGTAGCCGCGCTGGGCCTCGGTCTCACGGCCCAGGTGCCACTTGCCCGCGTGCATGCAGGTGAAGCCGGCGGGGGCGAGGTACTGGCTGACGGTCTTCTCGGCGTCGTCCATGCCGGGCAGGCCGGTGGCGCATCCGCCTTCCGGCTGGATGCAGTTGGCGAGCACCCGGTTCGAGTGGACGTACCGGCCGGTGTGGATGGCCGCGCGCGACGGGGAGCACAGCGGTGTGGAGCAGTACGCGTGTCCGTAGGCGACGCCGTCGGCGGCGACCCGGTCCAGGTGGGGCGTGCGGCACGGGGTCTCGCCCAGGCACGACAGCGTGTCCGCGCGCTGCTGGTCCGTCATCAGTACCAGAAGGTTTTTCGGCGAAGACATGCTCCCATTATACCGGCTGTGCGGGGCTTATACCCCGTCTGGCCGGATCAACCCGGTGACAAAAGGCACACAATGTGATACTCTGGCGGCATGAAGGATTTCGAGTGGAACGCCGCAAAGAACGAGAGCTTGAGGCAAAGCCGCGGGATCTGTTTTGAGGATGATGAAGGGATGTTTCCAAAAACCGTGATTCCGAGTCGCAGGATGACCAGGAACTATCTCGGGAGGTGAGATATGGCAAAGCGAAACTTGAAGCTGACAAAGGAAGAGAAAGAGCTGCTGCGTTCCGTAGAAGCCGGCGAGTGGCGGAGCGTTCCGAACCTGAAGCAGGAAATGAAGCGGGCGCGGGAGTACGCCAGGAATACTCTTCGGAAGGACAAGAGGGTCAACATCAGAATCTCGGAGAGAGATCTCGTGAAGCTCAAGGCGAGGGCGTTGGAGGAGGGGCTGCCGTATCAGACACTGATGTCGAGCGTGCTGCACAAGTACGTGACCGGTCGGCTGGCGGAGAGGCGACTGCAGATAGCCGATGAGGACGAGTAGGGGAGGTCCGACATGAGACGATGCACGATCACTGTCGCGGCCGTGGCGTTGGCATGCATGCTGGTCGGCTGTGGGCCGCAGAAGAAACCCGGCGCGCGAAGGGGTGATGGGGCGGTCGCCGGGAGGGCGAAGGTGTCCGGCAAGACGGAGTTCGCCGTTTCCCCGAAGCTCGTCCGGCGCGACGTCTATACGGATATTGTGTTCGAGCTGAAGACGCCGGCGGACGTGACGGTGGCGGTGCTGTCGAAGGACGGCCGTGTGGTGCGGCATATCGGGTGCGGGGTGCTGGGCGAGAACGCGCCCGAGCCGTTCAGGAAGGGGTCGCTGACGCAGAAGCTGACCTGGGACGGCCGAGACGACCGGGGGAAGCCGGCGCCGCCGGAATGCCGCATCATGGTGGGGGCGGGGACGCGTGTGGTGTTCGATCGGCACATAGAGTGGGGGAAGCCGGAGGAGGTGAAGGGCAAGGAAGGGGGATGCCTGGCGATCGATCGGAAGCGAGAGGAACTGTATGTCGCGGGCCCCTCCGTTCCCGGGTTCTTCCGTGCCTACGGGCGGACAGGCCGCGTTCATCAGATGGAGAAGATTTCGCACAATATCTGGGGCGGGGCACCCCCGACTGCGGAGACGCTGGCTGCGGCGCGGGTGACCGACATCGCGCTCGACATGGACGGCGAGCTGTACGTCCGGATCCTGAAAGGCGGGAAGAGCGTGGTCCGGCGCTACGACCGGGGAGGAATCTCGATACTGTTCGGGAACAAGAGGGAGATTGAGCTTTCTCTCGCGTCCCCCGGGTCCCGCTCCAACGGCCTGGCGGTGGATGGCAATGGGGACGTGTACGCGAGGAGCGTGGTGTCAGGCGGGAAAGGCCGGCGTGGTACAGTGCGCGACGTGATGGAAGTGTTCGGTTCATATGGACGGCCGAGGAAGACGGATAAGGGATTCTCGGTGATTCTTGCGGCCCGTGCGGACGGATTTGGGCGTGAGGCGGCGCCGGACGTGAAGCGGTCAGGAGTGAAGGTGCGGGACCGGGCGGGTAATCTGATTGCGTCGTTCGGGTCGCGGGGAGAGGGGAGCAAGGAACCCTACTTTCAGCCGTCCGCGGCGGCGATATCGGACGAGGCGGTCTACGTGCTCAACGCGGCAAACGGACGAGTGGTGAGGGGGAAGATAACGTTCGCGCGGCGGGCGGAGCTGCCGGTGCGTTGAGGTAGTCCGGGCGACATTTACGGGGACACAAAGGAATTATGTCCCCGCAATTTCGATGTCCCCGGATTTCAGCGGTCGAACGAGCCGTCGAAGCCGTCGGCGGGCCTGACTCCCTTGTAGAAATCGTCGGGAACTCTCCACTCCCATCCGTACGGCCTGCCTGTTCCGTCGGGCATCGCCCAGGCCTGCGAGGTGGTCGGCTCCGACCATACCGAGTCGTGGGTGTGCCCGTCCAGATGGAGCACGTTGAAGCGGAACTCGCCGGGGGCCGCCTGGACGGCTCCGAAGTGAGAGACGTTCCGGCGGGGCGCCCAGTTGTCGGCCGGCACGCCGACGGCCGGCGGGTGGCACGCGGCGAGCCAGACGGATCCCTGGTGGGACGTCGTGACGCTCCGGTTATTGGTCGTCCAGCGGTACGGGTCCTCACAGCCGGTGATGGTCGTCATTCCCTTGTCGGGCGGCGGATCGTAGCCGCCGGTGAGGAGGACGTGCCAGTCCTTGCTGAAGTCCCGCCGCTGGAAATTCTCGCAGCCCACGTTGGAGGTGAAGAACGCGTAGCCGAGCTTGTTGCCGCCGTAGGACGACCGGGCGTTGAACCTGGTGATGGTGTCCCGCTGCTCCTCGGTGGCGCAGGGCTGGAGCGGGTCGTACCTTCCGAAATACCAGCCCTTCACCTTCACGACCGGGTCCCAGAACGCCTCGATCGGGAGGTACTTTCCCTTCTGGCGGGGGCGTCCTATGTAGTCGCCGTTCCCTCCTCCGGTCCACGTGATGCCGGAAGAACTGTCGTAGATCTTCCTTACAAAATCGGGATGAATGTTGCTCTCGTCGTACGGCCGGAGCCAGTTGTAGCTCATGAACCCGCCGATCCGCCGCATGCTGTTGCCTTCCCGTGTCGTGCTGAGCTGGAGACTTCCCCGGTTGTCGGAGGCGTACATGAGCACGCCGATGGCTATCTGTCGTAGCTGGCTCTTGCACGTGGTGAAGTAGGCGTACTCGCGGGCGCGCGACAGCCCCGGCAGGATGAACGAGGCGAGCAGGGCCACGATGGCGATCACCACCAGCAGCTCGACCAGGGTGAAGGCGTTTCTCTTTCTCTTTGTTGGGAACATCACTGGTACGACTATATCACCTCCGCACGGGCGGGAAAAGGCATCATTCGCTCCTGTCGAAAGGCGCTTCGAAGGAGGGGTCCAGCTCGATGCCCTTCCAGTAGTTGCCGGCCAGTCTCCAGCGCCATCCGTACGGCTTGCCGCCGCCCTCGCCGATGCCCCAGCCGAAGGACGTCATCGGTTCGCGCCATACCGAATCGTGCACGTGCCCGTCCAGGTGCACCACGTTAAACCGGAACTGTCCGGGAATCGCCTGCGGAGCACCGAAGTGGCCGCGGTTCAGCCGTCCCTCGTAGCCCGGGTTGCTCAGCTCACCCGTCTCGAACCAGACCGGGGTGTGACAGGCGGCGATCCATACCGAGGGCGGGCAGTACGACGTGACGTCCCTGTTCTTCGTCGTCCAGCGGTACGGTTCCTCCGCGCCGGTGAACGTGCTCTGGGCCGGGGGCGACGGAGGAGGAGGGTCGTAGCCGCCGCCGGTGAGGACGTGCCACGGCATCGAAGGGTGCCTGATGTGGTACCAGTCGCAGCCGACGTCGGCGGTGAAAAACGCGTAGCCCAGCTTGGGGCCGCCGTACGACGATCGTGCGTTGAACCGGGCAATGGTGTCACGCGCCTCTTCCGTGTCGCACGGCTGCATGGGGCTCCTGCCGAACTTCCAGTCCTTCGCCTTCACGATGGGGTCCCAGAACACCTCCACCGGCAGGTACTTCCCGTCCCGGCGCGGCCATCCGATGAAATCCGAGTTGTTGCTGTCGTCCCACCTCTTGCCCGGCTTGTGATTGTCGTAGATCTTCCGCACGAAATCGGGCTGGAAGTTGTTGGCGTCGTAGGGGCGGAGCCAGCCGTAGCCCATGAAGCCGCCGACGCGGCGGTCCGAGATGCCGCCGCTGTTGCTGCGCTTGACGGTGCCGAGCTGGAGGCCGCCCCGGTTGTCGGTGGCGTATACGAAGAGGCCGATCCCTATCTGCCGGAGCTGGCTCTTGCAGGAGGTGAAGTAAGCGTATTCGCGGGCGCGGGAGAGCCCCGGCAGGATGAGCGCGGCGAGCAGCGCGACGATGGCGATGACCACCAGCAGCTCGACCAGCGTAAATCCTCTGTCGGAGGGCGGCGCAAAGCCGCCCCCACAGGCAGAAGAAATTGAATTATTGAAGAACGTCCCCGGGTTAGACGGGTTATCTTTCAATGGGTATCGTCTCCTCCGCGTGGTACGCGATGCGGAGCACCGTCAGGCGCTCGCTCCAGGATTCGTACACCAGATAATCGTCCGTGCCGCTTATGTAGCGGGGGACGAACACCGCGATGTTGTCGCCGCCGACCGGGATCGCGCTCTTCTCGCCCATCGCGCTGTCCCAGTTGCCGTATCTGCCGAGATGCATGATAAGGTTGCCGTTGGTGTCGAGCACCCCGAAGGAGTGGCGGTACGCCTCCGGGACGAACGTGCGCTTGTACCAGTCGAGGTGCATCCTCTGCGTGGGACAGGAGCAGCCGGTGGATACGTTGGGTGACGCGCCGGCGTACAGCCACGCCGCGCCCTCCACCCAGCAGTGGAGGCCCTTGCTGAAGACGTCGGCGAACGAGATGTCTATCATGTCCGGGGGACGGTTCGGCATCGGATCCATAGGCACCGGGGACTTTGCCAGGAGTGCGGTGCAGGTCTTGCCGGGGACGGTCCGTATCAGCGTGCCGGTGAACGGATTGCGGTTTCGCTTGTCATCCGGGGCGCCGATAATGCCGCCCCTGCCGCGCAGGAAGTGCTTGTCTCCAAGCATCCGGGGGCGGCTGTTTACGAAGTACATCGCTCCGTCCTCGTCTATCTGGGGGCCGGTCACCAGCTTGCCCATGCTGGCCGCGCAGGCCTCTCGAAGCTCTCCCGAGGAGTCCCATATCCATATAGTCCCGCCCGCCAGGGAGACGCCGGGACGGCGGCGTATCGAATACACCTCCTCACCCTTCTTCTGTGTGTCTTCGATTCTTCTCATGAAGTCCTGGTAGCTGATGCCGCCGGTGCACGTGAAGCCCATCGTGCTCTTCCGCGCCATGGACCCGGCGTTCATCATGTCCATGACGGAGTCCTCCATCTTGGGGACGTAGTAGATATTCGATTCGGAGGCCACGTCCCCGCGCATGTTCACGCCCATCCCGTCCTGGAACCCCTTCGCGCCGCCCTGGTCCTTCACGGGGAGTACACCGAGCCACCCGCGCTTCGCCGTCTCTTCGATACCGTAGTTGTAGGGCACCTCGGGATAAAACCATACCGGCGGCCCCTGGGCATCTCCATTGTCCATGCGTTTCGCCTGTCCGGGATCGACGCGGCTTACCCCCTGGAATTCGAACGTCGGGTTCCAGTGGATGTGCATGTAGCCGCGCTTGTCGAACGCGATGTCGTCGTAGCTGTAGCCCTTGACCCGGAATATTCCCCTGTATTCGCCCGTCCTGATGTCGAAGATGTGCTTCTTGCCGTACACCACGGTTTCGCGAACCGGGTCACAGACGAGATTGCCGGTGACGCACAGCGTGCCCGGCCAGGGACCGAACCAGCCCTTGCCGGCTTCCTTCTCGGCGTCCTGCTGGAAGTCCGCGATCTTCTTCAGC
>CAYMFW010000175.1:0-10240 GCA_964389785.1 uncultured Planctomycetota bacterium | reverse complement strand
ATGTCCACGGGGGGCATAATGCCACGCTCCCCAACCCTTCGACGGCGTCCCCGGGCTCGCACGGCGGCCGTCGCGGGCTGGCATGACGTTTGCACCCTTTCAGGGCAGGAAAGGAGCGCGACGATGAACACCGGCTGCATTCTACTGGCGGAAGACGACCGCGCCATGAGAAATATGCTGGCGTGGACCCTGAAGAAACGGGGCTACGTCGTCATCGAATGCTCCAATGGAATGGATCTCATGAAGCATCTCGGCGTGTTCGACGCGCCGGCCGACCTGGAGCGGATAGGACTCATCGTGTGCGACGTTCGCATGCCGCACCGGACGGGCATCAGCGTCCTCGAGGCCGCCGAACGACACGTCACCCTGCCTCCGGTCATCCTGATAACGGCGTTTCCGGATCAGGAGAACGTGAAAAAGGCCGCGCATCTCGGCGCGGCCGCGCTGCTGGCCAAGCCGTTCGATATCGACGAATTTCTCACCACCGTCGACCGGGTGCTGGAAGCGGCGAAGGGAGGAACAACCCATGAAAAGAAGACGGATTGAATTGTGGGCGTACGCCCTGGTGCTGCTGCCGACCGTGACAGAGCTGGCCGAAGAGGGCCGCCTGCCGACCGAGCCGCGGGAGTTCGTGACGGACGTCGCGATCACGATCATCATCGCGATCTTCGTCCGGGAACTGCTGCGGGCGCACGCGAAACTGGTCACACTGAGCGAGACCGACGGCCTGACCGACCTCAAGAACAAGCGCGTCTTCGAACGTGACCTCACGCGCGAGGTCACGCGGGCGCATAGGACGGGAACCAAACTGGCGATGGCGTTCATCGACGTGGACGGACTGAAAACGGTGAACGACCGTTACGGACACCGCACGGGTGACCGGGTGCTGAGCACGGTGGGAACCCTCCTGAAGGATTGTTTCAGGAATGACGTCGACCAGTCCTACCGGGTCGGCGGGGACGAATTCGTGCTGCTGCTGCCGACCGGAACAAACGCGACGTTTCGAGACATCGAAAAGAGGATATGGACGCTGAAGGAGCACGGGAGGCGGCGGCTGAGTCCGTACGGGGCCGACCTGTCCGTCGGGGCGACGGTGCTGCGCGACGCGGAGTCGGCCACCTCGTTCTTCTCCCGGGCGGACACGCTGATGTACCGGCAGAAGGCCGGATCGGGACGGAACTGACGGAAAGGAGGACATCATGAAGACGAATATGTTCGCGAAGACACTGGCGACCGCGGCTGCAACGCTCACGCTGAACGGCCTCCTCATTGCGCGCTGTTACGGCGATTCGGCGGACCGGAGGAAGGAGTTCACCTCGGTTGCCGCAAAGGCGACACCCGCGGTCGTCTTCATTCAGGTGGAGAAGTCGATCCCGGTGCGGGGAACGCCCGGCAATTTCAACGACCCGTTCGACCTGTTCAACGACGACTTCTTCGAGCGGTTCTTCAGGCACCGGATGCCGCGCCGGCCGACACCGCCGCGGCCCGACGCGCCGCCGGAGAATCAATACCGTCAGCAGGGTCAGGGTTCGGGCTTCATCGTCTCGGCCGACGGCTACGTACTGACCAACAACCACGTCGTGGGAGACGCTGACCGTATAACGGTGAAGCTCGCGGACAATCGTGAATTCACGGGGGAGATCGTCGGAACCGATGCGCAGACCGATGTCGCGGTCGTCAAGATAAAGGCCGACAATCTCCCCGTGCTCCCGCTCGGCGATTCGGACGCGCTCGAGGTCGGCGAATGGGTGATGGCCATCGGTAATCCGTTCGGGCTCGCGCACACCGTTACCGCGGGCATCGTCAGCGCGAAGGGAAGGAGCACGGTCGGCATAGCCGACTACGAGGACTTCATCCAGACCGACGCGGCCATCAACCCCGGAAACAGCGGCGGCCCGCTTCTCAATCTCGACGGCGAGGCGGTCGGCATCAACACCGCCATCTTCAGCAGGAACGGCGGGTACATGGGCATCGGCTTCGCCATTCCCGTCAACATGGCCCGAAATATCTACGCGCAGCTCATAAAGAAAGGAGAGATCACGCGAGGGTACATGGGTGTTGCCATCCAGGACCTCAGTCCGCAGCTGGCGGAGTCATTCGGGCTCAAAGAGGCCGCGGGCGTCCTTGTATCGGAAGTGGTCAAGGGCTCCCCGGCCGACACGGCCGGCGTCCGCACGGGCGACGTGATCATCCAGCTCGGCGGGAAGGACGTCGGAAATGTCGGAGCGTTCCGCAACGATATCGCACTGTCCGAACCCGGAACGACGGTGAAGCTGACCGTTGTGCGGAACCGCAGGCCGCAGACGCTTGCCGTGACGCTCGGGAAGCTCGACGCGGCCGCGACGGCGGCGGCCGCGTCGCCGCGGGAAACCGAGAAAAGGCTCGGCCTGTCCGTGCAGGACCTGAACGCCGAGCTGGCGCAGCGGTACGGCTACGAAACGGCCGCCGGCGTGATCGTCGCGAACGTCGAGCCGGGCTCCGTCGCCGCCATGGCGGGCCTGAAGCTCGGAAACCTTGTCGTCGAGGTCGACAGGAAACCCGTGAGCACCGCGGCGGCATTCCACGCCGCCGTGGCGGAGGCCTTGAAGGATGGAAGCGTGCTCCTGCTCGTGCGGCAGGGACCCTATTCCCGTTTTGTCGTTTTGCATACAGAGTGAGGCGTGAGGCGGTGACATTGGCAACTTTACAGCTTGAGAACGGAGGGACCGGTTCTCCGCACGGAAGACGGTATCGATGTGGTGCCGTTCTCCCGTTTTTCGGAGATGCTGGCCTGTCTGATGGCAGCGGCGGGCTATGCGCTGGAGCCGGGCGAACAGCTGTCCTTGCGTCTGAAGGTTCGGGAGGAGAAAGTGGCCGTCTACGAGCCCGTCGTGCTGGACGTCAGTCTTTCCGCTTACCATGGACGGGGAGCCGCAAACGCCGCTCTTCGCCAAGACGGGAAGCTGTAAGCTTTACGTTACTCTCCCCGTCTCCAAGGTCCAGCAGCTGGCGGAGCGGTTCTGGTCCGCCATGCTCACCGGCCCGGAGGATACGTGCCTCGCGCTGCTGGCGTCGGTGTTGCTGCGGGCATGCTTGCCTGTATGCTTCTCGGTTCCTTTGGAGATCGATGCTGACACCTCGCTCGCCAAGCTGCTCGCCTCCTTGACATCCAGCTCACGTACAGGATAAAGACGTGATATTTCGCATTCTCAACCACTTGAACTTGGTGCAGGAGGAATCTCCCGGCACGCTGGGGCGCTCTCCGCCCGATAGGACGGCGTTCGTATTGTTGTCTTTCTCTGTCCCCGGCGATACGATAACATGTCATGCCACGTGTAACGGAACAGGAGACGCCATGTCCAGGATTCGTACCGCGACAGTGACCCGTTGTGTGTGTGCCGCCGCTCTTGTCGCCCTTGCGCTCGCGGGGAGCCGGGTCCCGGCCGGGGAGCCCGCGCCGAGAACAGTGCTGCTCGATACCCACTACCGCTGGGCCGCGCATCTTACGATGCTCACACCGGTGATTCGCGGCGAAGACGGCGCGCTGGTGCCCGTTGCCAACGGTGCGTTCGGGCGGCGGACAAGGATCCTGGCGTTCGCGTCGGAGCCGCCGCCCGATTCCTGGATGCAGCCGGATTTCGACGACGGGGCATGGCCCCGCGCGCCCGGTCCGTATCCGCTGCTCGCTGCCTACTCGTTCGGCAGCACCGGGCACGCGCATCACTTCGCCCTGTTCTGCCTGCGCGGAACGTTCCTGGTGCAGGATCCGGTACGCGCGGAGGGGATCACTCTGTCGCTTTCCTATCGGGGCGGGGCGGTGATATATCTGAACGGAAAGGAACTTGCGCGCGGGCACATGCCGGAGGGGAAGGTCTCGTTCGATACCCCGGCGCTGGACTATCCGCCCGAGACGTACGTGGATTCGAAAGGCAGGCTGGTGCCGGCCGACTTCCGGTGCGGAAAGAGCAAGGATCACAAGGAGCGGGCGGCGCTGAGGACCAGGCGAATCGAAGATATCCCCATTCCCGTGTCGGCCCTGCGCAAGGGGGTGAACGTGCTCGCGGTGGCGCTGCACCGCGCCCCGATGTCGCACGCATACGCGCCCGCCTCCCGGGGAAAGGAGGGGTTCTGGACGCAGCTCGGATTCTTCGGTCTGTCGCTGTCCGCGCCGCAGGGTGCGCCCGTGACGCCCGGGGGGAGCCCGCCGGAAAAGATCCGGGTATTCAACGCGCTCCCGCGGATGAGCCTGCACAACCTCGATCGCTTCGACCCGTGGGAGCCCCTTCGGCCGGTCGAGCTGACCGCCTGCAGGAACGCGGGGGCTTCCGGACAGGTGGTGGTGTGCTCCCCGGGTTCGATCCGCGGCGTCGCGGGACGCGTCTCGGACCTGGAGCGGAAGGACGGCGGGAACCCGGCCGTGATTCCCGCGTCGGCCGTCGAAATCCGCTACGCCGTGGCAGGCCCCGGGCCGGACGGTCTGGAGTCGAAGCGATATCCCGACCGGAGAGGGAAGCACACGAATCTCAGGAAACAGCTGCGCCGGTACGACGCGCTGGAGGAAGACGCGCCGGCGGAAGTGCCGGTACCGCCCGGCGCGGACGCCGCCATGGTTCCGGTGTGGGTTACGATCAACGTGCCGAAAGGCGCCGCCGCCGGAAGGTACGAAGGGACCCTTCGGGTCAGCGCGGAGGGCATGGCCGAGACCGCGATTCCCGTTCGCCTCGAGGTCTGGCACGTCGCCGTGCCGGACCGGGACGCCCAGGCAAGCTACGCGGGTATCGTCCAGTCGCCGGACACCGTCGCGATCAACTACAAGGTGGAACGCTGGTCCGAGAAACACTGGAATCTCATCACGCGTTCGTTCCGGCAGCTTGGACGGCTGGGAGGCGACTGCGTTATCGTTCCGCTCGTGCGGCAGACATTCTACGGGAATGAGGAAAGCATGGTGCGCTGGGTGCGTGAGCCCGGCGGCGCGTTCCGGCACGACCTCTCGATATTCGAAAAGTACCTCGACTGCGCGGTAAAAGAATCCGGGCCGCCGAGAATCGTGTGCCTGTGCCTGTGGGAGCCGGTGAACGCGTACAGCGACCCCGGACCCGAAGGCAAGGGCATGAAGATGGAAGTGACCGTCGTCGACCGGTCGGGGAAGCCGATCGAGAATGCGCCGGTGCCGTCCTGGGGCACCCCGGAGTGCCGCCAGTTCTGGAAGCCGGTATTCGAAGACATACGGAAGGCGCTGGCCGCGCGCGGTCTGGATGGCTCGATGTGCGCCGGTAGCGCCGCGCAGGCCTGCCCGGGGAAGGCCGTGTTCGAAGACATGGAGGTCATATCGCCCGGCATCAAGTGGTTCGCCCTTCGGCACGAGTGGTGGGAGGAGATGGGCGGCCGCGAGACGGCGGTGTCCGTCGGCGTCTACGGCGATCCGGGCCGGGTGGGACCCGGGAGGAAGTACGCCTACTCGTGGCAGGACCCGCGGCTGTGGGCGGTGTGGCCGCGGACCAGCGTCTGCAATGTCCGGGAAACGAGCTGTCCCCTGTTCTATCACGTGTTCATGAACCGCGTGATGATCGCCGGCACGAGCGGCATCGGCAACATAGGCGCCGATTTCTGGCCCGTGGCGCAGGCCGGGTCCGGCCGTCCGCGTTCCGTGGTCAGAGGCAACTGGGTGCAGCTTACCATGGGGGGGTGGGGAACGCCCAGCAGACTGATCGCGCCCGGCGCGAAGGGCCCGATCGGCACCGTGCGCCTCGAGATGCTGCGAGAGGGGATACAGGACGCGGAGATCCGTGTCCTGATCGAGAAGGCGCTGGTGAACGAAAAGACCGACGCTGCCTGGCGGGAGAAGGCCCGAACGCTGCTGGATCGGTACCGCACGGAGATACTGATAGCACATCCGGGGGGCGGCAAGGGATTCGGAGGTACGTTCAACGATTCCTTCACCTGGTACGCCTACGCCCTGCCGGGGCAGAAACGGGCGCTCTACGGAGTCGCCGCCTCACTGCCCTGACGTTCGCGGGAGCCAGTTCCGGGGATTGCGCTACGAACTCGGGCTCTCATCCCATCGCGACGAAGTTCCTGCGGTCAAGGTTGATTGGCGCGCCGGGAGGCCGGACGGCGTTTCGTGGAGCTGGTGAGGCAGGTCCATCGAAGACCGACAACGAGAGCCGCGGCCCGGCCTCAGGAATACGAGGTGAGCCGCTCGTCCAGCCGGCGCATGCCCTCCACCAGAAGAGCCATGACGGGCCGGTAGATGCTGGCCTCGTCGGCCGTCTGGTGGGGCTGGAAGACGAATTCCCCCTCGTGCCAGCCCTGGAGGGCGTAGAACGCGTCCTCCCCGGCGCCGTCTTCCGTCTTCGCGTGGCGGACCTCCCCGTCCACGAAGAATACGTTGCCCTCGCTTCCGTCCTGCCGGGAGATGTGGAGGATGCCCGTCTTCATGGTGCGGTGGACGGTCTGGACCACCTCGGAGACGTTCAGGGAGGACAGGTTTCCGTGGAAGCTTTCCTTCAGTGACGACGCGGCGTAGAGGTCCTCGCGGGACCGCACGTCTTCGATGCCGGTGTCCGCCGGCTCCCGGTCGAACTCCTTCGCGCACGCGGGGCAGACCCAGTGGGAGAGGAAGGCGTTCTCCTGCGCCTCGAGGTACGCATCCAGCTGCTTCCGGTACGTCGCGTCGTCCCGTTGCTTCCTGCAGTGCGCGCAGAGCGGCAACATCCGGCGGAGGTCCCCGAGCCGCGCCAGCGCCGTCTCGATGTCCTTCACCCTCCGGGCCAGGATCCTTTCGTTCTCGACGATGCGGATGCCCGCGCTGAGGCGCACGCGCAGCTCCTCGCGGTCGAACGGCTTCACCACGTAGTCGTCCGCGCCCGCGCGGAATCCCTCGACCAGATTCTCCTTGGTGCCCTTCGCGGTGAGCAGGATTATGTAGGTGGAGCCAAGTTCGGGCGTGCGGCGCACCGCGCGGCAGACCTCCAGGCCGTCCTTCTCCGGCATCATCCAGTCGAGTACGGCGAGCTGGGGCGGGTCCTTCGGCATGAAGGCCCGCACGGCTTCGGCGCCGTCCTTGCAGGAGACGACCTCGTGCCCCCACCCCTCCAGGAGGCGCTCCAGCGCGAGCCGGGAAATGGGATCGTCTTCGGCGATGAGTATCTTCATGACAGTCCCTCCAGGTGCGCGCGAATGACCGCGATGGTGCCGTGCGCCGCGTCCCTGAGGGTCGAGAGGCGGTCGCCGGCCTCGTCCAGATCGCCCTCCGCGCCGAGCCGTTCGATCTCGTAGCAGGCGTCGCGCAGGACCGCCGCGGAGATGTTGGCCGACATGCCCTTGAAGTAGTGGGCCGCCTTCTCCAGCTCCGAGCCGTCCCCGCCTGCCGCCGCCTTCTCGACGCCGTCGAGGGCCTTCACCCCCTCGTCCAGGAACATCTCGAGGACGTCCCGCACCAGCGCGCGGTCTCCCCCCATCCGGTTCATCAGGTCGTTCACGTTGAAGAGGTTTCCGGGCGGGGCCGGCGCGCTCCTCCCGCCGTTCTCGCCGGTGTCCTCCGCCGCGGGCCGCGCCCCCGGCGCGTACTTGGAGACGGTGTCGTAGAGGCGGACCGCGTCGAGCGGCTTGGCCAGGTAGTCGTCCATGCCCGCGGCCATGAATCTGGCCCTGTCGCCCTTCATCGAGTGGGCGGTGAGGGCGACGATGGGAACGTGTCCGCCCGTCGTCTTCTCGTTGTCGCGGATCCTCCGGGTGGTCTCCACCCCGTCCATCCCGGGCATCTGTATGTCCATGAGAATCAGATCGTACGATGATCGCTCGAGCGCCTCCAGCACCTTCCGGCCGTCGTTCACCGTCTCGCACGTCAGCCCGACCCGCTTCAGCAGCTGCCTGACCACGGTGACGTTTACCGGGTTGTCCTCGGCCACCAGGATCTTCATGTCGGAGGGCAGCGCGGTCTCGTCGCGGCCGGCGGACGCGGCGGACGACGCCGTCGCGGCGTCCGTGACGGGCAGGCCCATGGACTCGACTATCACGTTGTACAGCATGGAAGGGCTGATCGGCTTCACCAGGAACCGGGCGATCCCCAGCTCCCGGCACCGGCTCCGGCCGCCCTTCTCGTCCATGCTCGACAGCATGATGATGATGGGGTTCTCGAACCCGTCCTGCGTTATTATCATCTCGGCGACCTGGAAGCCGTCCAGCCCCGGCATCATGCAGTCCAGCAGGATGATGCTGAATTCCCTTCCCTCGGCCTTCGCCTCGCGGATCTCACGGATGCATTCGTTTCCGTCCTTCGCCTCACGGACCACCATGTTCCAGGACTCCAGGTATCCCTTGAGGATCCTTCTGTTCACGTTGTTGTCGTCCACCACCAGCGTGTGCAGGCCGCTGAACTCCGGCACGGTGCGCTTGAGGACGGATTTCCCCCGCGTGCCGACGCGAAGCGGAACGGTGAAGTGGAACGTGCTGCCCGCGCCCTCGACGCTCTCCACCCATATCCTGCCTCCCATCATCTCGACGAGGGTCTTCGAAATGGTGAGGCCCAGCCCGCTGCCGCCGTACCGCCGCGTCATGGAGGAGTCGGCCTGGGTGAAGCTCTCGAATATCTTTCGGAGCTTCTTGTCGGGAATGCCGACGCCGGTGTCCTGGACGCTGACGTGCAGCTCGCGCCGGTCGCCGTCGGGCTTCGTGCGGACGCCGGTCCTGAATATGATGTGTCCCTTCTCCGTGAACTTCACGGCGTTCTTGAGGAGATTGACGAGCACCTGCTTGAACCGGACGGGGTCGCCCATAAGCACCTCGGGCACCTCCGGGTCTATCTCGCAGACGAGCTCGAGGCCCTTCTTGTGCGCCTCCATGCCGGTGAGCGGCAGGATCTCGTCGCACACGCCGGCCAGGTCGAACTCGATCTCCTCCAGGTCGAGCTTTCCGGCCTCTATCTTCGAGAAATCCAGGATGTCGTTGATGACGGTGAGCAGGGAGTCGGCGGCGTGATTCGCCAGTTCGAGGTATTCGCGCTGTTCCTCCGTGAGCGTGGTGTGCAGGGCGAGGTCCAGCATGCCCATTATCCCGTTCATCGGGGTGCGGATCTCGTGGCTCATGTTGGCCACGAACTCCGACTTCGACCGGGCCGCCTGCTCCGCCAGGTCCTTGGCCTGTCGCAGCTTGACCTCGAGGAGCTTCCGGGTGGTGACGTCCTTGGAGAGCCCTTCCACCGCGACGACGTGTCCCTCCTCGTCGCATACCGGGACCTCCGTGATCTCCAGCATCCGGCGGCTCCGGTTTTTATGGAAGAATTCCGCCTCGAAGGGGGGCTGGGGGGCGCCCCCGGCGGCGAGATCCATCAGCTGTTCGGCCTGGGCGTTGACGGGATTGTCCGTCATGAGCGTCCGGCAGTGGACGAGGAACTCGTCCGGCGTGTAACCGAGCATCCCGGTGACCGACGCGCTGACGTACGTGAAGGTTCCCTCGACGTCGCGCCTGAAGAAGAAATATTCCTTTCCCAGGTTCTCGATGAGCCGGCGGTGCTTCTCCTCGCTCGAGCGGAGCTGCTCCTGGATGTTCTTGCTGTCGGTGATGTCCTCGATGACCCCGTCCAGCCACACGACCTGTCCCTGGCTGTCCAGGGCGGTGCGGGCGGTGACCGCTCCCCAGAACGGGGTGCCGTCCTTGCGGAGCAGGCCGAGCTCCCTGTTCTTGACGAACCCGTCCTTCAGGATGGCGTCGACGAACCCCTGCCGCTCCTCGGGGGTCTGGTACAGGTCGGACACGTTGATGTTCAGGAAATCCTCCTCGGAGGCGTAGCCGAACATATCCACGATGGCCGGATTCGCCTGGAGAAACCGGCCCTTCGGGCCGACGGTGTTCCGGTACACCCCGATGTTCACGTTGTTGATAAGGGACTGGTACTGCTCCTCGCTCTTCCTGCGGGCGAGCTCGGCTTCCCTCCGTTCCGAGATGTCGCGGACGGTGGCCTGGAGCACCCGGCGGCCCCCCAGGGAAAACGCGGTGAGCCAGACCTCGGCCGGAAAGTTTTTTCCGTTCTTACGCCGGTGGACCCATTCGAACCGGGCGTAGCCCGTCTCGAACGCCTTCCGGATGTGCCGCTCGGCCGCGGCGAGAGACTCCGCGCCGTCCGGCTGGGCCGGGGGAGAGAGCTGGGCGGGATGGAAGGTGATGAACTCCTCCCTGGTCGCCAGCTCGAACATGTCCAACGTGGCCTGGTTGCAGTCGAAGAAGCCTTTCTCGTCGAGCAGCATGATGGCGTCGCGCGAGG
>CAYMFW010000174.1:0-10257 GCA_964389785.1 uncultured Planctomycetota bacterium | reverse complement strand
AACCGTTCGGGTACGCCGGGGTAGGACCCGATACCCAGAAGAACCGCGACAGGATCTGCCGCATGACGGGAACGGCGCTCTTCGGTTATTCGTTCCTGTTCCACAGCATCGGCTGCGCCCAATACGAGCAGAATCCGGCCAACGACTGGCATGTACCTCTCAACTACGGGGGCAACCCCAACAGTGGGTACAACATCGAGATCGGGCGAACGGCCACCAAGTCCCGAGACATGCGGGCGCACAACCTGCCGTCCGCGTGGGTCGCTGCGTGCCGGGCCCCCATCAAGGGCGACATCACCTATACCGGTCCCATCTATCGGTACTTCTATCCCTCCCACTTCGGCGCCATGCCCAACCCGAACCTGTTCGGCCAGTGGCGATTCAACGTGCTCCATCTCGATGGCCACGTCGGCGATCGTGTCTACCTGGACCGAGAACAGATCTGGCGCGGCTGGGGCGTGATCGGAAGCAACGGCCGGAGACCGTACGGCTGGAAGTACATCAACGGCAACGCCGGGAACGGCGTGGAGCCGAATCCCGCTATGGACCGCCGCTTCGATGAGAACTGAATTCCTTCGCGTCCCCGGAATGTGGCAGAAGATGCCCCGTTCCGGCTATGATACACGCATGATCGAAAAAGTGAGGATCAGAAGGGAATCCGGCTTCTCCCTGGTGGAGCTGCTGGTGGTGATATCCATCATCGCGCTCCTGTCCGCGTTCCTGCTCCCCGGCCTCGCCCGCGCCCGCGAGTACGCCTACTTCACCACCTGCAAGAACAACCTGCGCCAGATCGGCATCGGGACCCTCCTCTTCGCCGGCAACAACAGGGGGGAGCTTCCCACGATGGATTTCCCGTGCACCGCGTCGAACAAGGGATCCTCCGGACGCTGGGTGGGAGACGTGGCGACCGACTACGAGGATTTCCAGGGCGGCGGCAGCGACAGCTCCAACGGGGGAAGGATGCTCATCGAAAAGCTGTACGACGACACGTCCCCCGGCTACGAATGGGACGAAACGACCGGAACGAACGGCGACTGGGTCGGCCGCCCCCGCCTGCCCGGCAAGTATCTTCCCATCGAAATCCTGTGGGATCCCACCGTCTCTCTCAGGGGCTGGAAGCCGATGGGCTACGCCGGCGTGGCGTCCGACACCGAGAAGAACCGGGACAGGATCAGCCGGCTGAAGGGAACGTCGCTATTCGGATACTCGTTCCTGTTCCACAGCGTCGGCTGCGCCAAGTTCAGGGAGAATCCGGCCAACAACTGGCACGTACCCCGCAACTACGGCGGCGATCCGCCCAGCGGATGGACCATCGAGATCGGGCGCGAAGCCACCCGCTCCGAGAACATGAAGTCCCACCACCTTCCCTCGGCCTGGGTTGCCACGTGCCGCGCCCCCGTCAAGGGCAGCTTCATCACCGTTATGAGATATTTCTACCCTTCCCACTTCGGCGCCATGCCAGACCCGAATCTGTTCGGCCAATGGCGCTTCAACGTCCTCCACCTCGACGGCCACGTCGGCGCATTCATATACATGGATACCTCCCAGATCTGGTCCGGGTGGGGCAAGATCGGAAGCAGCGGCCGGAGACCCTACGGCTACAAGTACATAAGCGGCGACCCGAAAAACGGGGTGTATCTCAACCCCAACATGTCCCGCCGCTTCGACGAGAATTGACAAACCCGGGGACGTTCACAAATAAGCAAATAACTCAAGAACAGAATTGACGGTCGGAGTATCTGGTTACTTCATTTCTGATCACTTTGTTCCACTCTATGAGAATTCCCTCCCGTTTTCTGTTAACCTTTCCCCTGTGATGACGGATAATATGTAGACACACAAACCGAGGAGGAGCCATGAAGCACACCCTTCTGTCATTCGTCTGTATCGCCGTTCTCACCGCCCTCGCCGCCATTGCTCTTCCGGCCGCGACCGTGACGGCCGACGCATTCCCCAAACCGTACGACCCGCAGTGCACCGAGCGGGAAAACGTCTTCGAGTTCGCGAAGAAGCCCACCATCAACCTGGTCGGCAAGGACAGGTACGAGATCGCGTTCGCGGTGAAGGGCTACTGCGACGTCACCGTGGATCTCATAGACAACAAGGGCATCGTGGTCCGCCACGTCGCCTCCGGCGTATTGGGAAAGAACGCCCCCGCCCCGTTCCAGAAGGACTCACTCACCCAGAAGATCTACTGGACGGGCAAGGACGACCTGGGCGTGTACGTGAAGGAGCCGGGCACGCTCAAGCTCCGGGTGCGTCTCGGTCTGAAGCCGGAGCTTCACAAGCGGCTGGGCACCACCCACCCCAAGGGACTCTCCGGCTACGTGTGGGGCATCGCGGCGGACCCGGACGGCGTGTACGTGTTCGTCAAGGGCGGCCAGATCACCTGGCGCAAGTTCGATCACGACGCGAAGTACGTCAAGGAGTTGTATCCCCCCTCCGGCAAGCTCCCGCCGGAAAAGCTGGGCGGGATGGGTTACATCGAATACGAGAAGGGGAAGCGCGCCGTCCAGGCGCCCGATATCGTATCCGGCATGTGGCATTACGCCTACTGGACGCCGGAGGGAGTCAGCGGCATCTGGCGCTGCCGCCCCGCCGTCGCGAACGGCCGCATCTACATACTCTCCAGCGGCCACGGGCAGACCGACAAGAAGACCGGGAATACCGTGAATTACCTGCACTACTTCAACACGGACGGTACCACGGACTACGCCGGCACGGTCGGGCGGGTGTGGATCAACGAAAAGGTGAAGACGGGCGGCATCGGCAAGACGAACAGTATCACCCCGCACCTGGCCGCGTCGCCGGACGGCACGTCCATCTACGTCACCGGCCTGCACGGCGCCGGCGTCTGGGGAAGCTCCCCGGCAAGCCCGGTGCTGATGCGCGGAACCTGGGAGGGGGACGACCCCGCGAAGGTCATCGCCGGCACGTTCAATGACGTCGGCTCGGACAACGCCCATTTCAACAACCCGATCGACGTCGCCTGCGACAGGGAGGGCCGCGTCTACGTCGCGGACCGACTGAACAACCGGATACAGATACTTGCCCCCGACGGAAAGTACTTGAAAACGCTGAAGGTGAAGGGGCCGGAGCTGGTACAGGTGCACCAGAAGACCGGCGCGGTGTACGTCGCGCACGCGGCACAGACAAGGAGACGGGAGACGCATCACCGCATCACCCGCTTCTCCGCGTTCCCCGAGCTCGAGGAACAGCAGCACTGGGACAACATGTCCGCCGGGATCATGACGCTGGACTCCTGGTCGCCCAAGCCCCGCCTGTGGCTGAGCGGCCGCACCTCCGGTGGAGGCACCCGCAACTTCGCGGACACGGACGGGCTTTCCGTCAGGGTCAGCACCACGAACGGCGTATTGCTCCAGGTATACGAGGACACCGGCACGGAGCTGAAGCTGATATCCGACTTCGAGAAAGAGGCGAAGGAAGCGATGGGCAAGAACTACACCGAATGGTCCGGCGGCATCAAGTACCCGGTGGTGTGCGACCCGGTCGCGGAGCGCGCCTACTACTTCAACGCGCTCATCTTCGATCTGAAAACGGGCGACTACGTCGGGCCGACCGCCAACCGCATCTCCTTCAAGTCCGGCCTCGCCTTCGACAAGAAGGGCTACATGCACGTGCACCAGGAGGGCCGGGACCAGAAGTACCTGTATCGCCTCGATCCGAACCGGACCGAGACGTACTCCCGCAACAATGACACGAGAACGCGCTACGCCGAGGTCCCGTACGACTACGGTGTGGACGGCACCGGCAAGACCGGCGCGCTCTGGATGACGACGAGCGACGACAAGTACTACTCCTGGGGCATGGGCGTCAACATGCAGGGCGATATCGCGGTGATGAATATGTATAAGTACTCGCCCAAGAACGACGTCCCCAACGCGATATCCCGCCCGGAGTTCTACCAGTGGCTGAAGGCGAAACAGCGCAGTGATTCGGAGAAGCTCGTCGCGTACATCCCGCCCCGCCCGGACATCGACCTGATCGGTGCGGTGATATGGACGTACCAGCCGACCGGCGAACTGATCGACAGGGAGGCCATCATCGTCGGCAACTACCGCAGCCACGGAGTGAATATCGACGAGGACGGCATGCTGTACTTCACCAACGGCCGGCTCCGCTACACGAGCGGCACGCCGTTCCTGCGCAACCGCGGCGGCAACTTCGGCGGCAAGCTGTATCTCAAGTGGAACGCCTCCCCCTTCACCGGCACCCACATAAAGGCCCCGCCGAAGAAGCCCCGGTTCGTCCTGCGCAAGCCCCCGGTCGTGGGCGGCGATCCTCCCAACCGTCCGCCCGACCTCAGCTTCTGCGGCGAGGGAGGCGCATACCCCGGGCCGGACGGCGACGTGTGGGCGGAAGGCGTGGAATGGATGTACGCCGGCGTCTCTCCCATCGTGTCGTACCACTGCGGCTGCATGGACATGCGGGCGTGCCTCGACTGGTACAAGCGCTCGTTCGTCCCGGAGCAGTACCGCCAGTCGGTCGGCGTCCTGGACACCGCCGGCAACCTGATATGCCACGTCGGGAAGTACGGCAACCTGGACGACGAGGGCATCGTGATGACCCGCGGCGCGTACGTCTCCGCCACCGACAACTACCTCGTCATAGCCGACATGGGCCGCCGCCTCCTCTCCGTGAAGCTCAACTACCACACCGAAGAAATCGGGGACGTTCACAAATAAGCAAATAACTTTTCGTACCGAAGGGGGTCAGAGTCGTTGAAAACCTGTCTGCTCGAAAACCAGGAAGGCTCGTATTGCATACGGGAGGCTCTATGCCAATTCGATTAGCTATCATTCTCCTCATAACGACGGTGTGTACCGCAGCAGCGAATTCCCAGCTTCCGGCCGAAGACACAGGTCCGACCCACTTTACTTTCACAAGACACGGGACTCTGATCTCGCGGCCGCCGAAAATGAGCAAGCCGGGACCCTTCTGGCCGTGTATCGTCAAGATGAACAAGGTGAAATCCTTCCCGTACGATTATGCGCTGTACTATTCCACGGATCACGACGGCAAGACAGGTGGAATCTGGCTGTCTGTGTGCAGCGGCGATCCCACTAAACAGGGCAACTGGAAGTCATACAACCAGGCTGTCGCAGACGGCGACTTTGATTATCTTGAGGAGAAGCCGAAGGCCAATCCCGTATTCGTCGATACGACCCAGGGCAGGCAGACCGAAACACCGCACGTGAACGTTATCGACGGCACGGTTTACATGACCTATCACAACTCCGGGGCAGGGCACGGCCAGTCCACTCTGCTTTCGACCTCGAAAGACGGCGTGAACTTCAGACGAATCAACGGCAAGAAGGATTCGGTAGTCCTGGACTACGATCCCGCGAAGGATCCGGGCAACGGACATACGGGATACTTTCGATGGGGGCCGAACCGGTTTTCCGGATTGAAGTGGAAGTACGTCGGCTACTCACTGCACGGAGGAGGGGCCAGGCCGCAAGCCGCAATGTGGGGGTCGAACGATGTCATCCAGTGGGAAAGGCTGGAGATCCTGAGTGCTTCCGTGGGCAACTGTTCCATCAAGGGCCGCCGGCTTGCCTGGCCTCACATTGACCCCAATTCAATCACCCCGCTGGGCGATGGAGAATACGTAGCCATCTCTACCGTGAGAGAGCCCGGCCATGCCGGAAGCGGCAGCAAGAGTGATATCTATGAGATATTTCTGTCGGACAAGGGCAATCGCCTGACACGGGTCCCCCGCAAGATACTGCCGGACGGACTTCCGGGAACAGATGACGAGAGGATGCCCGACTCAATAGTCGTTGGCAACACATGGTATATCGTCTATCTGGCAAAGAAAGGAAGAGGAAAAAGCGGGGCTAACGAACTTCATGTAGCGTCGGGGAAGCTGGACTTGAAGGCGCCCAGAAGTCCGAAACTTGAATCCGCAGACTGAAGCACATCCCCCCGCCCTCCGAAACGCAGCCGCCCACACTCCCTCAACCGCTGTTGACATATAACTCCCTGTAGGCGATACTCTTACCGCTGGTTTCGCACCATTCTTGATTGAGCGCGAATAAGAACAGGGAGATCAATACATGACGTCACACACGCCTGAATTGCCCACGCCGGAAGCGCTCGACAAGATCGTCGTTCGCGTGCAGAAAGGCGACCAGAAGGGCATGGAGGAGATCATCCTCCAGCTCCAGGGGGAGCTGCGCCTGTTCATCGCCGCCCGGGCGGACACGCTGGACATGGTGGAGGACGTCCTGCAGTCCACGTTCGTCATCTGCTTCCGCAAGCTGGACACCTACGAACCCCGCGGCACGTTCCTCGCCTGGCTGAAGGGCATCGCCAAGAACCGGCTGCTCCAGGAATTGAAAGAACGCTCCCGCTACGTCGCGCTCGAGGGCACCGAGCTCGAGGGGCTGGTGACGACCCACCGGCTGGAGGCGATCGAGCAGGAAACGGAACAGGAGGCCGCATACGAGCTGGCGAAGATGCTGGAGTGCGTCGAGCGCCTGCCCGCGCGCACCCGGGAGATGGTGATGCGCCGGTACCGGGACCGGACTCCGATAAAGAAGCTCGCCCGGCAGTTCAAGCAGAAGGCCGGCGCGGTCGCCGCCCTGCTCACCAGGGCCCGCCGGTCCATCCGTCTCTGCATGGAATCGAACGGAGCGTCGGCATGAAGCAGGCCGATTTCGACCTCCTCCTCGAGCTGTACCTGGACCGGGACCTCGACCCGGAGCAGCATCGGGAGCTTCTCGACGCGGTGCAATCGGATCCCCAGCGCAGGCAGGTCTTCCTCAACGCGGCGGATCAGTCGCTCCGCCTCGCCTCAGGCCTGAAAGCCGCGGACCCCGCGCTCTACGAGAGGGTGGCGTACATTCTCGAGAAGGAGAAGGAGACCGGCGAGGAAACGGTGAACGGGGTGCTGGAAAAGCTGAAGATGGAACCGCCGACCGCCGGCCGCAAAAGAGCGACCTTCCCCTACCGGAAGGTGCTGGTCCCGCTCGCCGCGTGCCTCGCGCTCGTCGTCGGGGCGGTCGCTTACCGTTCATACGAGGCGCGGCGCTTCGCGGAGAGCATTGTCGCGCACATAGATCAATCGGACTCCGGCGTGTCCATACGACGCGACGGCGATGTGATACCGGCGACGGCGGGAACGCCCCTCGCCCGTGGTGACGAGATACTCACCGCGGAGGAACAGGTCCTGACGTACACGTATGACGGCGAAGATACCCGGGTTCGCATCGCCGAAAACACCACCGCCGTCCTGAAACCGTCCCCGCGGGGCAAAACCATCTTCCTCGGGAAGGGCAGAATCGAAGCGGACGTCGCCCCACAGCCCCCGGGCGCGCCGATGACCGTCGAGACCCCCCACGCACAGCTTGCCGTCCTGGGCACGTCGTTTTCGGTCACCGCCTCGCAAGACACCACCGGTCTGAACGTCACCGCGGGAACGGTCCGGATCGCGCTGCCCGGAAACAAGACGCACGAGGACGTGAAGGAGGGAGGCATCGCCTTCGCGAAGACCGGCCTGGACCGGGTGATAGTCCCGGGGAAGCTGGTGGTGTCCATACCGGTCACCGGCCTTCCGGAAGGCGCGGCCATCACCGGCATCGCGGTCGCGGGCAAGGACGCCTGGGTCCACGTCAATCGCGGCGAGGGCCGCCCCACCGTTCTGGCCCGCATCAGTCCGGCCAGCGGGGAAGCGGAAGAGATGGTCGAGCCGGAAGACGGTTTCCGGCCGGGCAGCTGCATCACCTGGAAGGACGGCCTTCTGTGGGGATTCTCCCGCGACGGAAGATCCCTGAAGGGAGTGAGAACCGATACCGGTAAGGTAAGGCGGACCATTCCCCTTCCCGCGGGCGAGATATCGTCGCTCAGGATTTTCGACATCCACGGGAACGTCGCGTGGATGCGGGGGGCGGTCCGCGACGAGCTCGTCAAGGTCGCCCTCGACGACGGCAGGATCCTCACGCGCGTCCGGTGCCCGTTTCCCATCGACCGCATCGCCGCCTCGGAGAACGCGGTCTACGTCGGCGAGAGCGGCTGGAACGCGTGCCGGATCGACGCCAGAGACGGCCGGATCGTCTACCGCTTCATGTGCGAGGCGGGCAGCGTCACCGGCGACATGGCCCTCGACGACAGGGCGTTCCTCTGGACGGTCGACGGAACCGCCCTCAACATACACGTACTCGAAGCCGAGTAATTGATGGTGACAGTTACCTCCAATACGAGACGAACGGTGTCAGGTCTTGAGACTTGACTCAAGGAGCACACGCATGAAAACCGCCGCCGCATCCGCCTTTGCCTCGCTGGCCCTGCTGGTCCTGCTGGTCCTGCTGACGGTCGCCGCGCCCCTGACCGCCGCCGACTGGTGGAAGCAGTATTCCGACCCCTGCACCGAGCGGGAGAACGTGTTCGTCTTCACCGAAAAGCCCACCGTCAAGCTCGTCCGCAAGGACAGATACGAAATCGACTTCGCCTCCGAGGGCTTCTGCGACGTCACCGTCGGCATCATAGACACGGAGGGCGTGGTCGTCCGCCACCTCGCCGCCGGCGTGCTGGGGAAAAACGCCCCGGCCCCCCTCCAGAAGGACTCCCTGAAACAGAAGCTCTACTGGGACGGCAAGGACGACCTCGGCGTCTACGTGAAGGAGCCGGACAAGCTCAGCGTGCAGGTACGTCTCGGCCTCAAGCCGCAGTTCGACCGAACCGTCGGCCACCACCCCTGGCAGTTCCCCGGCGGTATCATCGGACTTGGCGCCGACAGGGACGGGGTGTACGTACTCTCGGGAGAGGGCGGAACCGGCTGGCGCATCCGCAAGTTCGACCACGACGCGAAATACGTCCGGACGCTCCTCCCCCCCGGCGCGGACGTCCCGCTGGAGAAGCTGGAGGGCCTGAGCTACATCGAGTACGAGCCGGGAAAGAAGACGGTGCACCCCGCCGAGACGCGGCAGACGGTGTCCGACCGGGGCAACTGGCTTCCCACCGCCCCGTTCCAGGCCAGCAACCTCCAGCCGGCGTTCGCCAAGGGCCGGCTCTACTACACCAACGACGGCAGCCGGCACAAGGCATACATATTCTATGCCAACACGGACGGCACCACGGACGCCGCCGGCGTGTTCGGCTTCCCGTGGGAGGCCTCCAAGGGGCCCGGGGGCGTCGTCCACCCCACGGCGCGCCTCGCCGCGTCACCCGACGGAAAATGGCTCTACCTCTCCAACATGGCGGTCGGCAGGGGCGCGATGAACTACGTACTGAAGTTCCCGGCCGACAATCCGATGAAAGGCGACATCTTCTGGGGCGCGCCCGAGCCGGGAAGCGACGCGAAGCACCTCAACGGCCCGGACGGCGTCGCGACCGACTCCAAGGGCCGGCTCTACATATGCGACGCAAACAACGGCCGGCTGCAGGTGATATCCCCGGACGGTGAACTGGTGAAGAGCATCAAGATCAAGCGCCCCCGCCAGGTGCACGTCCACCCGAAAACGGACGCGGTCTACGTGCTTCACGAGGGGACGCTGAAGGGAAAATCGGTCATCACTATCGCCAAGCTCTCCTCGTTCGAGAAGGCGTCGCCCGAGTTCTCAAAGGTCCTCACCGAGGGCGAGGCGAAGATGGGCCTCTTCTGCCTGGACGGCTGGGCGAAGAAGACCAGGGCATGGCTGGTCATGAACGTGCGAGCCGACGCCCGCTCGGGATCGGGCGCGACGACCATCAAGATATTCGAAGAAACGGGAAAGACGTTCGAGGAGATCCGCGACCTCGCCGCCGAGGCGGAGAAGGAGACCGGCCACCCGAACCTGATGGGCGCCGGCAAGCACCAGAAGGTGGTCTGCGACCCGGTGAGGGGGAAGCTCCACTACAAGAGCCGCATCGGTCCGGTCCGCTTCGACCTGAAGACGGGAAAATACCTCGGGCAGGAGGTATGGCCGGGCGCCACCGACGACATCGCCTTCGACAAGCACGGCTACATGCACTGCCACTTCAATCCCACGTTCTACGGCAAGGGCGTCGGCCGGGTGGACCCGGACCAGAAGAACGAAGGCCACTACAAGTTCGGCAGTTACAAGGAGGTGCCGTACAACTACGGCGTCCCGATGAAGGGGATACGCGGGGAGGAATGGTCGGGCACGCTCCCCACCAAGTGCCAGGGCGGCGCCAAGGGTTTCCAGGACGGCATCGGCGTCAACATGAGGGGCGACGTGGTGATCGAGACGAATATCTACTACGCCCCCAAGATAGAAGACGAGGTGAGGAAGC
>CAYMFW010000173.1:0-10346 GCA_964389785.1 uncultured Planctomycetota bacterium | reverse complement strand
ATGTAGCACATCATGTCCTCGAATTTTCCTTCTGCGAGGCAGGGTGGAGACAGATTCTCACAGCCGCCGCAGATCGCGTTGTCCGGCTCGTTGTAGGTGCACCGCAGCCGGCAGGTGGGGCAGACGTACATGCAGGCCCCGCACAGCCTGCACTCGTCGGACCTGACGTCGAACGGCGTACCGATGCTTCTTTCTTCGCCGCGACTGCGGAAGCCGATCGCCTTGGCCATCATCTGTTCCTCACATACCCGCACGCACAGGCCGCAAAGGATGCAGTCTTCGTGTTCCTGCCGGAAGCGCTGCTGCCGGACGCCGTGCGCCGCGGCAAGGTCCTGAATCGTCTTGGACTGCGGGCAGGATGCCAGCAGAAGCTCCAGGATCATCTTCCGTGCCCGTACGACACGCGAGGAGGCGGTGCGGACCTTGAGTCCTTCTTCGGCCGGGTATGTGCAGGAGGAAACGAGCCTGGCTCTTGTCCCCTCGCCGATCTCGACCACGCACAGCCGGCAGGCTCCGTAGGACGACAGCCCATCCATGTGACAGAGCGTGGGTATCGGGAACCCCATGAAATTCGCGGCTTCGAGCAGGGTGGACCCTTCTTCCACGGAAACATTCGACCCGTTGATGGTAAGATTGATCATGGGTTACACCACTTCCACGGCCTCGAACCTGCACGCGCTCCTGCAGGCTCCGCACTTGATGCACTTGGCTCCGTCTATCGTGTGCCGCGACTTCTTCTCTCCCGTAATCGCGTCCTGCGGGCATGCCTTCACACAAGCCCGGCATCCGGTGCAGTTGTCGTTGATGGAATAGACTATCAGGTCCTTGCACACTGCCGCCGGGCATCTCCTATTCTCGATGTGTTCCAGATACTCGTCGCGGAAATACCGCAGCGTGGAAAGCACCGGATTCGGCGCGGTCTGTCCAAGACCGCACATCGTGGTGTCTTTCACGACTCCGGAAAGTTCCTCCAGCAGATCAAGCTGTTCCAGCGTTCCTTTCCCCCCGGAGATATCCTCGAGTATCTCATGCATCCTCTGCGTGCCCTTGCGGCACGTGTAGCACTTGCCGCACGACTCGTCCTTGAGGAAGTTCATGAAATACTTGGCAACGTCGACCATACACGTCTTCTCGTCCATCACGATCATGCCGCCCGATCCCATGATGGACCCCGCTTCGGAGAGACTGTCGTAATCGACGGGGAGATCGAATCTCTCAACCGGGATGCAGCCGCCCGACGGGCCTCCTGTCTGGACGGCCTTTATGCCGGCGTCTCCCGACGGGCCGCCGCCGATACCGTAGATAATCTCTTCTATAGTGATGCCCATCGGGACCTCGACCAGGCCGGTGTTCCTGATCTTCCCGACCAGGCTGAATATCTTCGTTCCGGAGCTGCCCTTTGTGCCGACCTTCTCGAAATCCGGCGCGCCCTTGCCTATGATGAGAGGGATATTCGCCCAGGTCTCGACGTTGTTGATCGCGGTGGGCTTTCCCCCAATGCCCTTCTGTATGGGAAACGGCGGGCGCTGGCGCGGCTCACCCATCTTCCCCTCGATCGACCGGATCAGCGCCGTCTCCTCGCCGCATACGAAGGCACCCGCGCCGTGGACAAGGTCGATGTCGAAGGAGAGCCCGGTGCCGAGGATGTTCTCGCCCAGAAGCCCGAGCTCGCGTGCCTGCTCGACGGCAGAGGTAAGATGCTTGATGGCGAGAGGGTATTCATTCCGGACATAGATGATGCCCTGCGTCGAGCCGGTTCCGCGCGCTCCTATGACCATGCCCTCGATTATGCTGTGCGGGTTGCCCTCGAGCACGCTGCGGTCCATGTACGCGCCCGGGTCTCCCTCGTCCGCGTTACACACGAGAAACCTGCCCGTGCCGTTCGGCTGGTCGGCCAGCATCTCCCATTTCAGGCCCGTTGAGAAACCCGCCCCTCCGCGGCCGCGCAGGCCGGAGGCCTTCACTTCGTCCACCACCCACCTTGGATTCTTCTTCTCGAGCACGGTCAGGAGCGGCGCGTACCCGTCGTTTTCTATATAGCTCTCGATCGAGAGAGGATCGATCTTCTCGTTGCGCGAAAGTATGCTGCGGACCTGTCTGCTGAAAAAGGGTATCTCGTTCTGATACCGAATCGGAAGTCCCGTCGACGGATCGACAAACAGAAGGTCTTCGGCCGCTTCTCCGCGGGCCGCGGCCTTCACTATCCGCGCGGCCGTTTCGGGAGTGACCCTCGGATAGAAGGTTCCCTCCGGCTCGACAAGCACTGAAGGCTCCATCTGACAGAATCCGTGGCACCCGGTCACACGAAGGCGTGCCTTTCCTTCCAGGGAATCGGACTCGATTGCCTGCCGTATCACCCGAACGATCTCGTCCGCGCCGCTTGCCTGCCCGCACGTGCCGGCCGGAATCACGATGGTGGGGACCTCTGGTTCCCCCCGGGCGGCCAGCTCCGCCTGCAGGGCCCTGAGATCGTCCAGGGAGTTGAGTCTTTTCATGAAACGAGCGTTTCCTTGACCTGTTCGCTACCGGCGTGCAGCTTCGCCACGATGTCCTTCACCCCCGCCTGGTCGACATTCGAAAAGTAACGGCCGTCGACAACAATGATAGGCCCCAGGGCGCACGCGCCCAGGCAGTTCACTGTCTCGAGCGTGAACTCCCCGTCGGAAGTGGTTTCTCCCGCCTTCACTCCCAGGCACCGCTCCAGTTCTTCGACGATCCCCGGCGCGCCGCGCACGTGGCAGGCCGTACCGAGACACGCGCAGATGAGGTGCCTTCCCCGGGGCTTCAAGCTGAATGAACGATAGAACGTGGCGACGCCGTATACGTCCACAAGAGAACGTCCCGTCCGTTCGGCCACGCTTCTCAGCGCCTCCTCGGAGAGGTAGCCGTCTTCGGCCTGAATCTCCTCGAGCATGGCGATCAGGCTTCCATTGGTCTGGCTCAATCCGTGTTTCGTCTTCTGTATCATTCTACCTGTACTCCTCGCAGTGCCAGACGCCGCCTTCGGGCCTGACGAACCCGCACGTTTCCCGATTCTCACAATCGCCGCAAAGGCCCTTGGCGGCGGCCGAAATCCGATTGCTCGCCTCCGGTGCCGCGCCGGACTTCCGCGGAGCAGTGCTCGGAGGCTGCCATATGTCGAATTCCTCGCACTCCAGCACGGGCGACCCGCCGTCTCGCACGACCGAACAGTCACCGGCATGGTTGCATGTCGAACAGAGGCCCACTAACTTCGTCTCGTGTGGCATAGCAGACTCCTTTCGGAAGATCGTGAGGAGCGAATCCCGTGCCAGTGCTCCCGGGGCACGGCGAGATCAGAACTAACCAGTGGAGAGCACAGAAGATCGGGCGGGAGGTAACAACGGGGGCGCTTCAGAACGCCGGGGACATTCGGGCCGCCGGGGAGAAACTCCTCAGTCGGAGTTCTCCATATCCTTGAGTTTCTTGCGCAGGGTCTTGCGGTCGATCTGGAGGAGCTCTGCTGCCTGTGTCTTGTTGCCCTTCACGTGCGCCAGGACACTGCGAATGTGCTCATGCTCGACTTCGGCCAGTGTTCGATGGGGACCCAGCCCGCCTGAGACGGAGAACCGCATGTGCGAGGGCAGATCGGGAACTTCAACGAGATCCCCTTCCGTCATGACGACAAGGTGGTAGACGAGATTCTCGATCTCTCTGACGTTTCCGGGCCAGTAGTAGTTTCTGAAAAGCTGGAGCACCTTCTCGGAAAAGTCGGGCGTCCGCTTACCCGTTTCCGCGGCGAATTTATCTGCGAAGTGGCGCGCCAGGAGCAGGACATCATCACCCCGCTCCCTCAACGGCGGAACGGTAACGACTATAACATTCACCCGGTAGAACAGATCTTCCCGAAAAGTCCCCTTCTTCACGAGAGAAGACAGATTCTTGTTTTTCGCCGCCAGGATCCTCACGTCGACTTCGCGCGTTCGATTCGACCCTACCATGCAGATCTCCCTGTCCTGCAGCACGCGGAGAAGCTTCACCTGCATGGAAGCGCTGGTCTCACCGATTTCGTCGAGGAAGATCGTGCCCCCGTCCGCCGCGTGAAAGAAACCTGCCCTGGATTCCGTTGCTCCGGTAAAGGCTCCCTTGACGTGCCCGAAAAGCTCGCTTTCGAGCAGTCCTTCCGGGATCCCCCCGCAGTTTACCGGCACAAACGGGGCCGATAAACGAGTGCTGCCGTAATGTATCGCCCTGGCCACAAGCTCCTTTCCCGTGCCGCTCTCGCCCGTAATCAGCACGATCCCGGAAGTGGCCGCCGCCTTATGCACGGCGTCGTAGACCTGGCGCATAACCTTCGAATCGCCGATGAGTCCGGGGAGCATGGCCTGCGGCTCTCCCGTTGGTGCGCGTTGGGATCTTCGCACGCGCAGCTTACCCGCCGTACGCTTAACCGCGGACAGAAGTTCCTCGTCGGTAAAAGGCTTGGCCAGATATTCCTCGGCTCCAGTCTTGACCGCCTCGACGGCTCCCTCGATCGAAGGGTAGCCGGTAATCATCATGATTTCCGTATCTTTCAGGTTCTCGCGCACATATCTCACGAGATCGAGACCGCCGACCCTGGGCATCTTGAGATCCGTAATGATCAGGTCGATCTCCGTGTTTCCCAGGAGCTTGATCGCCTCGGATACCTCCCGGGCCGTGTGAATCTCGTATCCCTCCGCCGTCAGATTTCGCTGCAGGATCTCAACCGTGTTTGCCGAGTCGTCCACCACCAGGATGCGTTCTTTTGCGGAAGGTGATTTCATTTGTCACCGTCCCTCACGGTCTCCGCCCGGCCCTCGATGGGAAGAAGGATCTCAAACCGCGTGCCGCGGCCGATCTCGCTGCTGACCGCGATGGAGCCTCCGTGTGATGTTACGATTCCATGCGCAACCGGCAGTCCCAGGCCCGTGCCCTCCCCAACGTCCTTCGTGGTAAAGAACGGCACAAATATCTTCTCGACGGTCTCTTCCTCCATTCCCATGCCGGTATCCTCGACCGTCAGCAGAACGCCGCGGTCGTCAGTCCCCGTGCGAATCGTCAGACTGCCGCCCTTCGGCATCGCCTGAAAGGCATTGACGACAAGATTCACCACTACCTGGTTCAGTTGCGCCGGATCGGCAACGATCTCCGGCAGGTCGGGCTCGAGCCGGCATTCGACCTCTATTCCTTCCTTGGCGCACCGGGCTCTGAAGAAGTAGATGGCATCCTCCACCACCCGATTCAGGCTGACAGGCATCTTCTGCGGCGGCATCTGCCGGGCGAAGACCAGAAGCTTCGTTATAACGTCTCGCGCATACAGGGCGACATGCTCGATCTTTCCAATATCGTCCCTTGCCTGCTCGGGCAGCCCTTCGCATTTCTTCACCAACTGGGCAAATCCCAGGACGTTCCCGATCGGCTCGTTCAGCTCGTGAGCGACACCCGCGGCAAGCAGGCCGATCGTGGCCAGCCGGTCGGCATGCCTCAGCTGAGACTGAAGCATCGACTTGTCCTCTTCGGCTTGTCGAAGGTCGATGATCGAGGCCACCTGCGCGGCAACTGCATCAATGAGACTTCGCTCTTCTTCCAGGAACAGTGTTTGGTCGATCTCCGGCTTCTTCTCCCGGTAGACGACCTCGACAGCGCCCCGTCGAACACCTGCCACGACAATATCAGCCGTTTGCCTGCGGTGACTGTCATGGAAAGCCGGGGTCGTATACGTGTTCCCGTCCAGGATAATCCGGGCAGAGGTTATCTCGGGGTACTGCCAGGCGGGAGGAAGAAGCTCCGCAATGCTCTGGAGAATCTCTCCAAGCGTTATGCCGGGCTTACCGGCTATCTGGGCAATCCCATAGAGACAGGTCAACTCCTTGATCCTCTCACGCAGCGCCGCCTCTGCCGATAGTGTTTTCTGGTCGCTTTTCACGATTGTCTCCATTGCTTTCATTATACAACCGGCATCTCAGATTCTCTAGGAATACACGTCTCGTCCTTCCTCGGCTTTTCCGGCGATAGGGACGGAGCCGGAGGTCACTGTAGGACAAGTCGCAATGTTAGGAGACATCCCGGAATTCATGATGGTGAGTCCTTCCAGGTTCGAGCCTGAGTAAGGAAGGTCCACCATTCTTTCTCTCTGGTCTCCTCCTCCCCACGGGGAGAGGAGCCGCCAGGCGGTTGTCCTGTACGGCAATAGAGTAACCTGTCACTCTATTTGCCCAATTACTTCAGCTGGATCGGGGCCGTCTCCTCGGCGTGGTAATTCAGTTTCAGAACGACCAGCCGCTCGGCCCAGTCGGCAAAGCACAGGTAGTTGTCGGTGCCGGAGATGAACCGGGGAGAGAAGATGCCTATGCCGTCGCCGCCGACGGGGACCTTGCTCCCGGGACCGCTGCCGCTGTCGAAGTTGCCGTAGCTTCCGATGTGCAGTATCAGATTGCCCGCCGTGTCCAGCACTCCGTACGAATGCCGGTAGGCCTCGGGAACGTACGAACGCTTGAACCAGTCGAGATGGGCCCTCATCGAAGGGCACGAACACTCGCTGGGAACGATCGGCGAAGCCCCGGCATACAGCCACGCGGCCCCCTCCACCCAGGTCGGGTCGTCATGGGTGTTGTCCACGTAATACCCGTGGGTATCGATCAGGTCCGCGGGACGATCCGGCAGCTGGTCCATTTTTATCGGCGAGTTTTTCATGAGAACGGCCGCGTCCTCCCCGGTTTTCATGTACGTCCCCGTAAACGAATTACGCCGGAATTCCGAGTCGCCGAAACGGCCGCCCTTCCCCGCCAGGAACAACTTGTCGCCGACTGCCTTCGTCCGCCTGTTCGTGAAGTATAGGGCCCCGTCTTCATCGATCATCACGCCCGCAAGCAGGTCCCCGATGATAACGGGAGATTTCTCCCTCGATTCACCTGTCGCATCGAACGTCCATATGGTGGCACCCGCCAGGGAGATGCCGGGGCGGCGAGGCATGCTGTACACCTCTTCTCCCCGCTTCTGCTTCTCCTGAATCAGCCTCTTGAATACGGCGTACGATTTCCCGGCGCTGTTGGCGTCAACGATGATCCCGTGCTTTTTCTTCCCCGCGATGCCGGCTCCGCCCATTTCCCAGCCGACCTCCTCCATCTTCGGCACGTAGTAGATGTTGCTCTCCACGGCCAGATCGCCGCGCATGTTGACGCCGATACCGTCCTGGAAGAACTTCGCCCCTCGCTGGTCCTTCACCGCCAGGGCGCCGGTCCAGCCCTTCAGCGCCTTGTGAGTCAACTCCACGCCGTAGTCGTAGGGCACTTCCTTCAGCGTTACGAAGCCCTGCGGGACTGTTGACTCGTAGCGTGTGTAGGGGGTGGATTGACCGGGATCAAGGCGTCCGACGCCCGGCATATACGCGGCCGGGTTGAAGTGACAGTGCATGTACCCCCGTTTGCAGAACGCGATGTCGTTTATGAGGCCGGGCACGCGTATCTGCTTCAGCACATTGCCGGTTTTCAGGTCGAACACGACCGGGTTCCCCTGGAAGCACGTCCCGCCGTCGCTGTTGAAATAGACCTGTTCCCTGGTCGGGTCGCAGAACGTCTTGTCGAAACAATTTCCGTTCCACCGACCGAGGTAGTTCTGCCCGGCTTCTTTCTTCGCCTCCTCGTCGAAGTCCACGATCTTCCGGAGTTTCTTCCCCTCCTCCTCCCATATACAGACGCTCGAACCTTTGCTGCCCACGCCGCCCCCGTGGGCCCATGTCTCCTCGCCCGCGAGCCAGAGCCGCGGTCTTTTCGTCCACGAATCCAGGGTAAAGGCGGCGGCGACCACACCGTCCTGTTCGAAGTCCTTCCTGGGATCGTCGAAGGAGAGGAACTTGGTCAGCCGGCCGGCGGTCTTGCCGCGGATCCGGGTCTGGTGGGTGACATAGATCGCGCCGGTCTTCTGATGGACCCGAACGAGCAGCGGACGTTCGACCGGAATCGTCTTGAGGTGCTTGCCTTCCGGAGAGAATATCTGGAGACGATTATTATTGCCGTCGGTCACGTAGATCCGTCCCTGCGCGTCGCAGTCGACACCGTTCGGCTGGTGCAGGCTTTCGTTGTCCGTGCCCGGCACGCCGGAAGCGCCCCAGTACTCTTTCGCGAACTTCCCTATAAACGGCTGCGCCTACTCTTTACCGTCTGTGGACCAGCGCGCGAGCAGCGCCTTGTGCTCCTTATATGCTCCGGAGAAACCGACCATGTAGATCCATTTGCCGTCCGGCGAAGCGGCCAGCCGCGGAAACAGATGGCCGTACTTGCCCCACGCGAACGGCCGGCCCAGCATACCCTTCACGTCCAGGGAGCCGTCCGTATTTACATAGAACATCTTGGATGGCTGGAGGCCGGTATGCAGGCCGGGACCGGCGTTGAGGAAGAACACGCGGTTGCCCGCCACCGCCGGCTGGCATTCGGCGATGCTCTTCCCGTTAATCTCCAGCAGGAAGTGGTTGTCCCGGGCCACCTGGTCGAGATCCACGCCGTGCACGGCTCGCGTGCCCTTCTCGTATTCGATAAACGTCAGCCCGCCCAGTTTTTCTTCCGGCATATTCACCGGCGGTGGGATCATCGTCGCGACGTAATTGCCGTCGTGATCGAATCGCCGCACGGACACGTGGCCGAAACAGCCGGGGCCTTTTATGAACACGTAGGCCCCTTCGGAGTCGATCGCGATCCCCCAGACGTAGCCCGGCAGGTTCTTCGGGCTCGTCCCTCCCAGCCTCTTGTCGAACGTCGGATTCAAGCCGAGCGAGACCCTCACTTGAAGCTTCTCGGGTTCCCTGACGTATTCCCCGAGGTCGTCCTTGCCGTTCCAGGTGATCGTCTGCTTCAGCGAATTCTTCTGGAACGGCGCCGGCGCGTTCGAGCCCAGCACCCCGGAGGCGATGTGGCGAACGACCGTTCCCTTTTCATCCACGAGGCCGACGGTGGCGTCGCAGTTCCCCTTGACGGCGAACGTGATCTCGTAGGTATCCTTGCTGACGAGGCGCACCGACGGCTTCTGTGTAAACTCGAAGACGTTCCCCCGCTCCGTACACGCCGGACCGTACGGCTTCCACTCATCGGTTGCTTCGGCCGTTTCGATACCTGCGCCGACCAGCAGAAATGCCGCGATTCCCAACACGATGCTCCGTCTTTCAACTCTCATCCCGGTCCTCCTCTCCAGAAATGCTATCCGGTCTGAACAATTCCTATCTGTTCTTGTCGAATCCGTACTCGGGGTCGGACGCCGTGTCGATGCCGCCATATACGGCCTTGTCCCGGTTGGAGTCACCGGTCCAGAAGGAGTCCGTATATGGACTGAGCCACGTATGAGTGAAGACGTGACCGTCCAGATGCAGCACATTGAACTTGTACCCGAGGCCCGTCTGCCCGAAGAAATGTCCCGATTCGTTTCTGTCCGGCTCGGGCTTTATCGGACAGGCTGCCAGCCATGCGCTCGGTCTTGACGTCGTCCTTACGTGCTCGTTCTTCGTCGCGGGCCGGAAAGGCTCTTCCGTGTGCCAGGAAAACCCGAGATGGTTAGCCTGGTCGACCGGGCAGCCGACGTCGCTGAGGAAGGTCTCGTAGCCGAGCATTCGCCGGTAGTAGACCAGGCAATGCCTGTCCTTGGCATTGCCGCAGCGATATGGATCAAAATACATCTTCCAGTTGCGTGCGACGGCGGCGGTACACCACATCAGCTCGAGATAGATGTACCTGGCGTTAGCGGGGTCGAGGTAGTAATCGAGATGGTCCTGTTCGAAGCTGTGGTTTCCCCAGGGGGACGGGTATTTCCCCCACGCACTCTCCAGAAGCCATAGATCCCCCATGCCCTGCTCTTCGGTCCCTATCCTTCGATAGTTCCTTCCCTGTGCGCCGGCAGAACCCGGGTGCGTGTACGTGTAGCTGAGGGGAAACTCATCCTTCTCGTTCAGTGAGTAATTGTAGAGGCCGAACCCTATCTGCCGAAGGTTGCTCATGCAGACGGAGTTCCGTGCGTACTCCCTCGCGCGCGAAAGCGACGGCAGGAGCATCGCCGCAAGCAGGGTCACGATCGCGATGACGACCAGCAGCTCTATGAGAGAGAAGGCCCTTTGGTCAGACCGCATGGGCTATCACCCCCGGAGGCGCGGTTGAACCACGAATGGTCAGCTCCGGCGCAAGCAGAGTCTTCTTCACCACCGTTCGGCCTCCTATCTGATCCATCAGGGAATTTGCGATCTCCAGCGCGATCTCCGCACCGGAACAGGTAGCCGAGGTCAGCGACAGTTCCTGCGTCCTTTCCCTGCCTTCGAATGCGGCAATAGAGATATCGTCCGGGACCTTCAACCCCAGGTCCTCCAGCGAACGAAGCACGTAGCCGGAAGA
>CAYMFW010000172.1:0-10383 GCA_964389785.1 uncultured Planctomycetota bacterium | reverse complement strand
TACCCGCGCACGAACGACGCCGGCGCGGTGACCACCAACCTGTCCCAGGGCGGGCGGGGGGAGAGCTTGTCCTTCGAGAAGAATCTTCCCCCGGACCAGGTCGAGACCGCCAAACGCCAGGCGGTGAGGGCGATGAACGTGCTCGGGTTCGGCTTCGGCGGCGTGGACATGATGCTGTCGTGGGACCGCAGGACCGCGGTCTTCGTCGAGGCGAACGCGTTCCCCGCTTTCCCGAAGGCCAGGGGGCACAACCTGAGCAGGAACCTCATCGAGCAGATCGTCAGCGAGCACGGGGCGTGAATATCACGCTCGCCGGAGAGGACGACTTCGAGATCCTCAGGGAGCTGAAGCTGCTCTCGAAGGAGGATGAGGCGAAGTATTCCGAGACCCTCAAACCGCTCGAGGAATCCGAATCGCAGTATCTGGAATACCTGCGCACCGACCTCGCGCGGCCGGACCGCGGCGTGTTGGTGGCGTCGGACAACGGAAGGCCGGTCGGCATCGCGGTGGCCAAGGTGCTCGATACGATGAGCATCTCGAAGTACGAGAAGAAGGGTGCCTTCGCATCCGTGCACGGAAGCGCAATCACATCGCGCGAAGATCCGCAAGGAAAGAAGAGGACGGGGCTTATGATAATCGGGATACCGAAGGAGACCAAGCCGGGAGAGGCCAGGATCGCGCTCATCCCGGCGCACGCCAGGCGGCTCACCCGCGCGGGCCGGCGCGGCGATAGTCAACGGCGTCCTCGATTCCGACATGATCGTCAGAGTGAAAGCCCCGCCCGCCGACACCATCCGGAAGTTCCAGATCACCATGGGTTACCTTCATGTCGAGAAGGGACAGAACCCGGCGCTTCTCAACGCGCTTCTCGGCACGCACGCCACCAGCTACGCGTACGAGGAGATACGTGACGATGACGGGGAGCGTCTCGTCAACCTGGGGTACGAGGCGGACATCGTCGGCATGTACGAGGGCCTCCGGATCTACGGGCGGGTACTGGAACAGTACGGCCTGCCGAACCGGTTCAGCTCACTCAGGCCGGTGAAGGATTTCTTCTCCGAGGAGGAGATACTGAAGTACGTGGAGAACGCCGGGCTCGGCGACGGGGTGACCGCGTACTCATCGAGCACGTGCTGACGGTGGCGAGGACCTTTCCACCGGGCTGATGACCCGGGACGGCGTGTTCGAACACGCCGTCAAGAACGGCGCTGCCGCGGCGGTGCCGCGGGCCATTACGCAGGCGTCTCTGTAGGGGGGGGGGTCATCCAGCCCGGGCGGCATAAGGCCTGACACTTCGCGGACCCGTCAGTGCTTTCCGGATGGCATCCGCCACCTTCGACAGCCCGTCCTGTCCCTTGCGAACCAGCTTCGTATGTCCGGGAACCGGTCGCGCAGTCCGTCTTTCGGTCGTCCTGAAAACGGGACGGAAGCCGGAAGGGCCGGTTCCGACATCCTCTCCAGACTGCTTGACGGAAGCAGTAAGAACACGGCCAAATCCTTTCAAGCCTCTATATTGCAGAGGACTTATGCTTCGCATCCCCCGCCCAGATCCCTCATTCGAAAGGACCTGCGCTGGTATCCGGCGAAACCAGGCACGGCTTTCGCAACGTGGAGGACAAGTCAGTTTGAAAGGAGAAGCAATGGAACATTGGAGCGGAGAAGGAATGGGGAGCGAAATTCTGGTCACGGGGCGGGTTCGAAGCGTGTGCGAAAGGAGCGGGGAGATGAGGGACGGAAAGGGCTTTGCGGTGTTGAATCTGCTGGCGATCATGTGTCTTTGTGCGGTTCTCGGAATAGCGGTTGGCTGCGGAGGAGGAGGCGGCGGGGGCGGCGGCGGCGCGGCTGCAGTGGATGACGGGGCTGGAGAGGCCGGGGATGAGGCCGGTGGGGGAGACGTCGAGGATGGGGTTTCGTTTCTCAACGGAGTGGTGAGCTACGTGAGCGCGTCGGCGAAGCCGGTGAGGGTAGTCGGAAAGCCTGGCGGGAGCGCCATCTACAGGTTTCCGGAAGCGCCTTCGGGAGAGTTCGCGGGAGTATCGAATGCCGTCGTTCAGCTCTTCACTATAGACGACATAACCTACGCTGAGCCCATTGCGCAGACGACCACCGACACGGAAGGCGGCTACGAATTCACCAGCGCCGACTTCCTCGAAGACTACAGCTACGCGGACTACGAGGACAAGACCCTGGTGGTGCGCGCGATGTTCCGGAGCACCGTGTCCGAGGACTACGTGGCAATCAACCAACTGGTGGATATGGAAGAGGTCAATGCCGAAGAGGAAGCAGGCGGGACGTACAGCGCGAACGTGGACCCCTTCACCAACGCGGTCGTCCAGAAGATCGTGAACGTGTTCGCCGAGCTCGGGCTCGACCTGAACCAGAATCAGTACGAGACGCTGAAAACCCTGGTCGACGCCGTTCTCCAGACCGCGCGCGCCGAGATAGAGTCGACGGGGACCGCCTTCACGCTGAACGAGGATGCGCTCCGAGTGGATGCCGAGGTATACGAGTCGGCCGCCGTCGGCAACAACATCGCCGATACGACGGACAGGGCCGGCGCGGCCGACGGTATTCAGAGCGACGTGATCGACGGCGCCGTTTCGGGCCTCGAGACGGAGATGGGCGACGACGTCGATCTCACCGTGTCCGAAAACCGCGTACTCGTGACGCGCAAATTCATCAACTACCTGGTCAACCTCGGGTTCCCGGTGGAAGACGAGAGCGAGTCCGGCAGGATCTACTGCGGCGTGCCCGAATACATGGACCTTCCCGACGGCAGGACCCTGAACGTCGCCGACACGCTCGCGCTTGCGGGCATAGGCATCAGCCGCGCGGTCCGGGACGGGAACGGAGACGGGACAATCGACACGGACGAGGGCAAGGCGTTCTCGCGCAAGATCCTGTCGGTCGACCTTGACGCCGCGTTCGCGCTGGACCCGCAGGTGGAGGCCGATCTCCAGGCGGGATGGATCGATTCCCGGGAGGTGCGGCTGATCGATCTCGCCGCCATCTCGGGAGACGAGTCTTCCCAGGGCGGCCCGCCGATGTACCACAACCCGGATCTGGCGAACGCCGTGAAGGTGCTGTGGGAGTACCTGGAAGACTGCAAGACCGCGCTTCCGTACCGTGTGGTGAACGAGTTGGCGGTCAATCGCATCAACGAGCGGGCCGCCCTTGAAGAGATCGCCCAGGTCATCTCGCAGTACTTCCAGTGGTACACGGAAGACGTGGTGACGATAAACGGCTTCCCCGAGTACCAGGGAAGCAGGCCGCTGGACGTCAACAAGGGTGACGCCCACGGGCCCACCGTGAAGGCGAGCACCGTGCTGGCCGAGCTCGTCGGCACGATACCGGAAAGCCCGTACGACTACGCGGTGTCCATCGCTTCCAAGGACACCAACATCTTCGACATGGCTGAAGACGCGATGATGGAGATCATGTTCAAGGAGTTCCAGGCTTCCGAGGCGACCCAGACCCCGTTCGATCCCTATCAGGCCATGTACAGGCACATCACGTCGTTCGCGGACATGAAGAACATAGTGCTGGGCAACTACGATCTGGTGCCCGGGCTGCAGATTACCGAGAAGTCCGACGTCTACCGGCGCGAGGTCGACCGGACGAAGACGGTGCTCGTCTCCGCGCTTCCGGCGGAGTGGTTCGGCACCACGCTGACCAGGGACACCGAGGTGGGCTTCAAGGCGGCCGTCCTGATGATCATCAAGGTGCTCGATCAGGACTACGTGCTCGACAAGACCATCGAGCCGTCTCCCTACGTCAGGACGGTGGAGCACCTGGACCCGAGCGGCGCCCCCATCGACGAGGACGGGGACGGCGAGGTGGACGTCCACGTGGAGCCGCGCTGGGACAACTTCAAGTGGATGGAGCCCGCAGAGGACCTGGCCGCGGACGCAGTGTTTTCCGCGGCGGAGGCCGGGGGGTTCGACCCCGTGGCCGCGGCGCTGTTCACCAGGTTCTTCGACGGGCTGAACGCGGACGGGACCGTTCCCGTGGACCCGGCCGGCGGCGAAGTGAGCCCGCTGGCGGACATGCTCGGTACGCTGCTCGCGGATTGCTCCCTGAATCTCCAGGCCCTCAACCGCGTCCGGGAATTCCACTTCTGGTTCCAGGACGACTTCAAGGGCGGCGGCGACATGCATGAGATGGCCGGGGAGGCCCCCCGGATGACCGCCCACGTGAAGTTCGGCGTGCTGGACCACGACGGTTCCGTTCCCGAGCTCTCAGCGGTCAAGATATACAAGAACCTCATGACCCAGGACGGCACGTGGGAAGAGCAGTACGTCGGCTACGGTTCCTCTTCCGAATTCGACAAGAACGGCGACGGCACGTCCGACGTGCTGGTCGTCACGGCGGAAGGCCTCGACACCGAATGTGACTACCGGTTCGAGTTCTCGATAGCCGGCAGGGAGGACGATCCGTCGATCTGGATCTGGGTGCCGCAGTGGCTGCCGCCCGCGAATCCCCAGGACCCGCAGGACAGCATAGGCACGCTCGACATGCTCATGTGGGGCGAGCCGTTCTTCCTGTGGCCGGAGGGCGGGTTCATGGACTTCGCGTGGTTCGGCCTGATGCCCGACGAGCACTGGATGGAGCCGGACGGCACGCGGAGGGACGTCGGCGTGAGGCTGAGCGGGTTCGAGACGGGAGCGATGTACGTGCCCGTCGACGAGGGCTGCGACCTCAGGCTGCAGGGACCCGTCACCAGCGTGTACAGCAGTCTGACCCTGGGAAGCGGGGCGGCGGTCATCACCCGGACCGACACCGAGCCGAACGGTCCCTGGGGACTGGATTCGCTGATCGGCATCAACGTGCTCGATCCGAACGGGGACGGCGACGACACGGACAGCTGTTTCAACGGCACGACGGTCACTTCCATAGACATCGCGCCGGACAACTTCGACTGGGGAAGCGGCCAGAGCCAGTACGGCGGCTACCTGCTCGCGATCACCGACGTGGAGGGCCGGAGGTTCGTGGTCGAGCTGTGCTGGATGGACCCCTACGACGGCAGGCTCGACTGCCGCTTCGCCAAGGTCAATCGTGAAACCGGAAAGCTCGAGGTGCCGGCGGGCGGCGGGTTCAGCAACGTTCCGTACATATGGCTGTGCCCGGCCGACTACTACTCCTTCGAGACCGGCATGTGGTCGCCTCCGGCGTTCACCCCGGAGGGAGCGAACTCCGAGGCGGTGGCCGCGGCGGACGTCCGGTTCAACGGCAGCTTCGTTCCCACGTACCAGCAGCCCGATCCCACCGGCCAGGTGCTGAACGCCCACAACAACGCGTTCATCCTGGACGTGACGGCCGGCGTTACCGCGCGCGAACCCGCGTGGGACGGCGCGAACCGGCCGGCGATGACGGACCTGGAGGCGCTGTTTACGGAGGGCGCGCCGCAGGACGCTTCGGGTGCGGGCATCAACCTGTACCCGGGCCAGTACATCCTGATCAAGTCGAGCAACAGCGCGCAGTACTACCTGGCGGCGGTCGGACAGGCCGATCCGTGGGGCGCCGGCATGGCCTACTGCGGCGACTGGGACGGAGACGGCATACTGGATTCCTGGCCCGAGACCGCCGAGTTCGTGACGACGCCGGAGGCGCCTTTCACCGCCTGCGGGTGGAACCAGCTTTACCTCGGCGACTCGTTCGATTTCGAGACCGGGTTCATCTCGGACGGAACCGGCATGGGAGACGACATCCGGTACGCGGATCTCCTCGGCGAGAAGATGCTGGAAGCGTTCAGCGAGAACGGGATTCGAACGGAATGGTGGACGGTCTGGCAGGACGTCGACCCCTGCTCCATCTCGCCGGCCCAGACGACGGGCCACCAGGCGACGCTGAATGCGTACTACTCCCTGGTGACCTCGGAGGGAAGCGCCATCGCCCTCAGGGTGGCCAACCTCGCGAACGACATGAGCTGGATCGAAATCGAGTGGCGGCTGTACGGCGGCGGCCCCGATATGGGAGGACCCCCGTCCGGAGGAGAGGAATTCGCCATAGCGCAGTACTTCCCGATGAATCCCGGCAGGAGCCTGAGCTACACCGATTCCATCGAGAATCTCGTTACGGGCGAGTCCTCCACGGGCACCCGCGAGTGGACGTTCGGCGTCGAGCCGGCCGCTCTCCCGGACGGACGGCAGAGCACGGCGATATCGGAGGTGATCAGGGACGACACCGGCGCCGAGACGGCGACCAACGAGCGTTACATGAGCTACGATCCCATGGGGAACCTGCTCGACAGCGGAGGCACGTTCTCCGGGACCACCGCCCTGTACAGCCCGGCCCCCATCTTGAGCTGGGGTTACGGCCGGATCGGCGACTACGTCTATAACTACGCCGAGGAGCGCACGTACGACGAGGCCGGCAACGATACCGGCGGGTCTTCGTACGTCGACGTGATGTGCGACATGATGAGAAAGGAATCCATCACGCTTTCGGGGGGCGCCGTGTACGACGACTGCGTCGTCATGCGCGTGGAGCGCAACTGGATGTCCGGGGATCGCTGGGAAGAATCATACCTGTGGTTCGCCAACGGCGCCGGGATCGTCCGGATGGAGGTCTACCTCTGGAGCGGACACGAGCTGCAGCCCGGACTGATCCAGTACGAAGAGTCCCGTACGATCACCGAGCTCGACCAGGTGCTGAACGAAGGCACTCCGGCACCACCCATGCCATAACCTTCGCCGGCCGCGAATTGCACAGAAGGAGGGAGCATGACCCTACATGCCCCCTCCTTCTCATTCGTGCCGCTTACTTGACCACGCCCTTCAGCAAGTACTTCTTCCATGCGTCGTTCAGCTTGTCCTCGCTTGATATGGTGGTGGGGTACGCCGACTGGAGGGCCTGGTTGACGGTCTTGCCGTCGCGAAGCCCCTCGCAAAAGCGAAGGAAGTTCTTGTCGCCGTGCTCCTCGATCATGAAACTGACCAGCGCGCACGCCTCGTTGTAGAAGGCCGAGACTATCCGCCTGTCGCGTACCCGGCGGGGATCCAGCTTGGCGAGCGTGCTCACCGACATGAAATCAGCCGTCTTCAGCAGGTTCTTCACCGCCCACTCGGCCTGGTCCACCCGGCCCTTCTCCATGATCTGTGCCACGCCCTCGTCAAGCCACAACGGAATCGCCTTGTTCTTGAACTCGAGAAAGTCGCGGAGCGCGAGGTGGGTCAGCTCGTGGGGAAGCGTGGTGTTGAGAAACGGCGTTGCCTTCTCGTCCTTATACGAGATGATTTCCCTCGTCTTATAGTTTGCGATCGCACGCACCCATTCCTTCCTCTTCGTCTTCAGCAGGAAGGTCGCGCGGTCCGAATGGATGTATATCTTCACCCGGTTATCCCACGTCCAGAAGCTCGAATACCTGGTGATGCCGAGCTTCCTGGGTATGCTCTTGTAGTAGCCCTCCGCTTTCTTCAGGACCTCTTTCGCGAACTTTTCGTCGTCCTTGGTGTAGTAGACGATGAAATGCGTGTCCTTTGTCTCTTTCCAGGAGAGTGCGAGAGCCTCGGCGACGGGCGTCAGCAGGACCGCGACGATAGCGACGGCGATGAGAGGCGTTCTCTTCATTGTCCGCTCACGAGAAGAGAAGCGGCCCGATCACGTGAGCTCCCGCACCAGGGAGATCAGATTGTCGATCTCGATCGGCTTGATGAGATATGCATCGACCTCGATGTCCACGGACTTCCCGATGTTCTCGCTGTCCGGGGTCCCGGTTATGATGATGACGGGAAGCTTCGGGCTGATCCCCTTCAGTTTCGCGGCAAGTTCCAGCCCGGTGCCGTCCGGAAGGTAGACGTCGAGCACGGCGAGATTGAACGTCCCGCCCTGGAGCGTGCTGACCGCGTCGGCGACGTTCGACGCCGCTGCGGTGCGGTACCCTTCTTCAGCGAGAGCGGTCTCCACCAGTTCCGCGATGGCGGGATCGTCATCCACCACCAGTACGTTGATATCCCCGGGCTCGGTCACGAGTCACCCCCTGTTTCGTCGTCGAGTTCCTTCCGCACGTTTCGCAGCTTCCTGGCCATCTCGTTGAAGGCGTTCTGCATGCCAACGTATGAATCCTTAAGCCTGGCGGTCATCGCGTTGAAGTCTGAGGCGAGCTCGCCTATTTCGTCGCCGCTGTCGACGTCCACCCGGTGCTCAAGGTCGCCGCCGGCGACTCTGCCGGTCGCCTCCCGCAGTTTCGTAATCGGCTTCACCACCGCACCGGCTACCGCAATCAGAGTCATCGCCAGCACCGCCGTGACGACCGCGGTGAACGCCGCGACCAGAACGACGGTCCTGTGCTGTGCCCGCACCGCGTCCTCATTGCTCATCTCGGCCAGCTCTCTCGCCTGAGAGACCATCGCCTTCGATTCGGCCGAAAGCTCGCTCATCAGCTTCGTCTCCAAGTCGAGATACCCGACGATCTCGTCCATGTTTTGCCGCTGTTCCCTGTTGCCCTCGAGGAGCTTGCCGAAAAGGATGAGGGATTTCGCGTGGTTCTCTATCAGTGTGGTCAGCGCCTTCTGCTGGCCCTTTGTCCTCGTGGCGAGCGTGGGCAGAAGCTTTCCGAGCGCCTGGTGTTTCGACTGCCACTCCGCCGCGTCCTTTTCAGCCGCGTCCTTCTCGCCCTGGCGCAGAAGGAAGTCGTTGAGCACCAGGTTGAGCTCGAAGACGTCGGCGACCACCCCGTATGCATCACTGCTCTGCTTGACGGCTCTGCCCACCTCGCGGGACGCGAGGAAGAGCACCGTGCAGATAACCAGCGTGATGGAAAGGGAAAGGCCCGCTCCCGCTCGGAGTTTCGTTCTGATTCTCATCTTGCGGGTAGGATAGATGGAGACCGTCAGAAATGCAAGCAGCTCAGGGAGGCGTGTCCGGAAATCGGACATGCCCCAGGCGTGAATTCGGACGTCGGATCCGTTGGGTACCCCGGAGATGCCCCAATCTCGCCGAATCACCGCTGGCACGCGTGTTGCGCTTAGACTCGTGGGAAGTTGAATTGTGATGTGCTGAAAAAGGAGGTGCGCTGTGGGGACGAGGACGCTGAATCTGATGTTGATGCTGGCGCTGGCGATAACTCTTGGAGCAGGCTGCGGAGGAAGCGGGGGAGGAGGGGGCGGCCGGCGGAGCGGCTACCGAGGAGCCCGCTGAGGTCGCTCTGGACACGCCCCAGGATACACCAGAGGACATCCCCGCTGATGACACGCCCGCCGACGACACGCCCGCCGACGACACGCCGGCGGACGACGACCCGGTGACGGAAACGGTATTCAAGATCGCGGGGGCCAGGCTGCTCCTGGCGCAGAACGACGCGGTGGAATCGGTGAAGCCCGGATATCAGAAAGCGACGGCGAACGGCAGAATGCTCTACACCTATACGATCGCCGACTCCGCGGAGGCGAGAATGTACGCCTCCAAGGCGTACGGTCCCGACGGCGAGGACGAGGAAGACGCCGCGGCGCCGACGAACCTTCTGGCGGTGGACGAGGAGGGCAACGCGTGGCCCGCCATCGAGTCAGAATACCCGATAAAGATCATGTACTCCGTCACCGATCCCGCCGGCGAGTACGTGTACCTGGCGCTGGACAACGGGTGGTGGGGTGAATGGGACGGCAACGACTACACCCGGTTCATCGCCCGGGAGAACTGCGCGTTCTTCCGCGTGAAGGTCGCCGACGACACCTGGGAGCCGGTGATGGAAGGTGTGTTCGTCCAGAAGATAGACCAGGACTACATGCAGCGAATCAGCAGCAACCAGAAGCCGATCCAGTTCGACGACGCCGGCAACGTGTTCTTCGCGGCCACCGAGTTCGTACGAGAGTCGGAGAGCTGGGAGTGGTGGCAGTGGAACGAGGAGACCGGGCAGGACGAGCTGGTGACCGAGACCAACTACTGGCTGAGGGACACGTCCTGGAACCCGAGGATATACCGGGTGGACAAGGAATCCGGCGAGACGACCGCCATCACCCAGGATATCCAGTCGGTGGACTACTTCCTGGTGCTGCCCACCGGGGAGCTGGCCTACCATTCGTACGACAACTACGGCGGCACCAGCGACCGGCTGTGGATGTGGCAGGACGGGACGACGATAGACCTGAGCAGCTCGGCGATGGGCAACTGGGGCGTGGACTTCTTCGCGGTGGACACCAGCCGGCCCGCGGCCTATCCCGAGCTGCGCGACGACTTCAACCTGGAGATCCTCGACCTGCCGGCCGCCGAGCGGCATGGCACGCTGGCCGCCGTGGGCTCGGTCTACTCGGCGGAGAACGAGGTGGTCTACGACGGGATCCACCGGCCCGGAGTGCGCCTGGTCACCTTCGCGCACGTGCTCAAGCACGGGCTCTTTCCGCTGGCGGAAACGCTGCAACTCCTGCTGGAGCTGGGCTCGCGCTGCAT
>CAYMFW010000171.1:0-10576 GCA_964389785.1 uncultured Planctomycetota bacterium | reverse complement strand
CGTCCATCCATACCCCGCGCGATACGAACGCCCAATAGCTGATGGCCGCATAGGTGATGATGGTGAATATCGAAAGCGGCAGATTCTCCTTGGTCGCCGTCAGACCCGCCACCATCCCCACACACATCACCGCGCCGATTATCGCGAAAAGATTGAGCCCCACGGGCGCTTTAGTGATGAACTTGCCCAGGAGTATCTGGCTTATCACGTTCGCGTGGGCGCCGACCATCGGATACCTGGGTTCGTCGGGCACCGGATTGAAGTCGTGGGTCCCGGTCGCGATGAGGCCGAGAAGGACGATCTTGTTCTTGAGCCGGTTCATCGCCCGAAGGGCGGTCGGCGTCGGCTTGCGCGCGTCGTCCGGCTCTCTCTCGACGACCCGGGCGAAGGAGATCTTCTCGAACGTATCGTCCCACCTGCCTGCCCAGTTGATGTACGTCTCGCCGCGCTCGTTTATCGGTATGCTGCGAAGGACCTTCCCTTCCGGATCGACTATCTGGATGTGCTCCCCGGGAACGATGCGAAGGTCCTTGGTCTTCGCGCCGAGATACTCGCACGCCATCGCCAGGCCCAGCGCGGGATAGACGGTGCCGTCGAAAGAGAGCACCAGCGGGTACTTCCTCGCGGTGCCGTCCTGGTCCGGCCATACCTGGGCATAGCCCATGTTTTTGGCCGCCTCGCAGAGCGGCAGCAGGGGGGGGCTGATGGAATACGTGGTCTTGAGGTCATCCGCGCCCTCGAAATGAGGAATAGACAGACTCTTGATATAGGTCCGTCTGAGCAGCTTGTCGATCTCCGGGAACCCGGTCAGCTTGTCCGCGATGCCGGTCTGGCGGAGAAGCGATTCCGCGGTATCCGTCAGGCTGGCCGGTCCCTCCTTGCTCAGCTCCAGGTACTGCTCGTAGATCTGTGGCGCGGCCTCCTTAGCGTACCACGTCGTTCTGGCGTGGTTTATCCGGTCGGAGGTCATGTTGTAGTTCTTCTTCAGCATCTCGTCGAAGGTGCCCTCGAAGAAACCCTGGGCGCGCTCCGCATCGTTGGCGAACTCGTTCTGCACTATAGCCATATCGTTCTTGATGATGAGGTCGTTGACGATATCGATGGTGAGATCGTCCTCCACCCTCCACTTCGGAAGGCCGATTTCATTGGCGACTTCCTCGGCGATTTGCCTGGGGGAATTGCGCCAGGCGTTGAAGAATTCGGTCTTCGCCATCAGGATGTCCTGTATCTTGTCGGCGTCGGCAAAGCGCTTTTCCTTCTGCTTGGCCAGATTGGTTGCCCCGTCGTAGCCCTCCGGCACGAACATGGCCGGAAACAGCTTGCCGTACGCTTCCGCGGCGGTCCGGAACTCCTGGTCCGGATCGATGAGATACATGCCGATTCTTTCCTTGAAAACATCCACCTGCAGCTTGCCCTCCGACAGCGCGTCCGCGGAGAGAATGAGGGCGTCCCGCTTGTCGTCGTCGAGCGTTTTCGGGCTCGGCTCGATGAAGAAGATATCCATCCCGGTCATCTTGCTCTCGCGGATGGCATGAAGAAGCATGGCGTACCAGTCCCTGGTGATGGGGAACTGCTGGATCTCCTCCAGCGTGTAGTCGTCCAGTACGCACAGAACCACGTCCGGATGGGTCTCGTTGGGGCCGATCAGCTTGTGGCGCATCCTGACCCGCAGCCAGTCGTACGTCATGTTCTCGAGCGGCTCGAGGATGCCGGTGAGATACAGCACGACCGCTATCACGGCGGGAATCGCCGCGATACAGAACGTCTTTATGATACGAATCAGCATATTCTTTTTCCACAGAGGAAGGGGACAGGCACATTCTACGACCTCGCTGACGCTCGGTCCGTAAATGAGCCAGTCCCCATGGTGGAGGCGGGGGGAATCGAACCCCCGTCCCGAGACGTTTCAACGCAGGCGTCTACATGCGTAGTCTGTCATTTAAGGTTCTTCTCCGGGAGCTTAGCCAGACATAATATCCCGGAGCATAGCCCGCGTAAGGTTTCGCCCCGCACCTCCCGGGCGGTCCGGGACGGGACTATCCTGCTAATTGTCGCCCTGTCGAACCCCGCAGGAAAAGGCCCGCAGGACGTGGTTGCCTAATTAGGCAGCCATGGCCAACGTAGAGTCGGCATTTAATTGTTGTGCAAGGTGTTTAATGAGGCCTCCCTGCAACCTCAGCACGCAGCATGCGCTTCCTCCGCCCGGTCGATACCTAATCGCCCCCCTTTCCTACCGTCTTCTCTTGGCCCTCTGGATCTCTTTTCGGGCTTCACGTCCCTTGATCGTTTCTCTCTTGTCGTACTGGGTCTTGCCTCTTGCCACCGCGAGCTCCACCTTCGCCCATCCGCGCTTGAAGTACAGCTTTACCGGCACGAGCGTAAATCCTTTCTGGGAAACGGCTCCAGTGAGTTTCTTGAGTTCTCTCCGGTGCAGCAACAGCTTCCTCGCCCGCTTTCGCTCGTGATTGTGGATGCTCCCCGCCTCGTAGGGCGGTATGTCCAGGTTGATGAGGTACGCTTCGTCTCCCCTCATTCTCCCGAAGCTCTCGGTAATGCTCACACGCCCCTCCCGGAGGGATTTTACCTCGGTCCCTCTGAGCTCCAGCCCGGCCTCGAAACGGTCCAGGAGCTGGTACTTGAAGCGAGCCCTCTTATTAACACTTATGGTCTTCATGGCTTAGATTATACTCCTACCGCCGACACGCTGCAATGAACCGCCTCGCCGTGATGAGGCGGCTCGGTGCCATGAGCTGCGCCGGCGTCAGGGGGCAAAAACGTGTCCCACAGAAAATCGTTGACAGCAAGAGGTTGTTTGGTATTTAATATTTCTCTCGTACAAAGTTAGGCCGCAGAGGAACAGGCACTGAAGCCGTTGGGAAAGGGCCATCATGGAAGGGATCTTGCGTTATCTGACAGCCGTTGCAGTCGTGTTACTGCTGACAGTTTCCTGCAAGGCGGCGAATGACGTCCGAATCGAGCCGGGCGGGCAGGTTGAGACGAATCAGAACACGGACTCCGTGCCGAAGCAGGCCTCCACGGAGAAGAACTGCGATATTACGATAGAGAACAGTATTCACTATGACACCAACCCGGAAGTGAAAAGCGCCGACGAGAGTGGGGACTGGTGCGACGTCGTGAAGCTGTCCGTCGTCGGACGGTTCTTCAAGAACGACAAAATCAAGGTGGGCGGGCAGTACGCCTTCTACGGCGAGTTCTACGGCGACGTTGAAGAGAGAAACCTCGAAGGGCATACAGCCGGGCTGTACGTTTCCCGGATGGCGACACCTGTGTCCTTCCGTCTGGATTACCAGTACGGTCACTATGTTCTCGACGAAGAGACATATCTGCGCAAGCACAGTCTGATACCGATGCTTTTTTGGGGGACGAGCCGGAAGTCAATGGAGATGTTCCGGCTGAGCATTTCGACCAACGACTATCCGAAGGAGGAAGGGCTGGAGGGCGATGACTGGTCTTTTCAGCTGCGGCATTTCTATTTCTTCGACGAGGAGAAGAAGGCCCGGCTGTCGCTGGGTTACAAGTACACCGGCACGGATGCCGACGACAACAGCGAGGACAACGCCTCTCACCGCTACGCAGCGGACGTGAAGCTCCTGGCGCCGGCCGGCTTCTCGGTGCTGGCGCGCATCACCTATACCGCGAAGCACTACCGGGGGAGCCGGGACGATGAGAAGCTCGGCTACCGCATGGAATTGACGAAAGCGCTGAACAAGGCATTGAGCTTCACGTTCGGCATCGATGCTACATGCAACAACTCGGACGAGGCCCTCGCCGAATACCAGCGGCAGATAATATTCGTTTCGATAAAGTGCGTGTACTGACAGGAGAATTTAGATGAGGTCTCGATCGTTGCTTCTCTTGGGGCTGTTGATTGCTCTGTCGGCCTCCGTTGCGCTGGCAGAAGAGCCTTCGGTCGGCAAGATATCCGAGGTGAACGGCACGGCATGGCTGGTTCCCGCCGGTTCCACCGACAAGGACAAGAAGAAGATCGCGGTGGGGCAGGAGGTGTGGGAGGGCGATACGATCGTCACCGATGCCGGGAGCACCGCCAAGGTGGATTTCGCGGACACATCCGAAATGAAGGTCGGAGAGAAGAGCAAATGCGCCATACGAAAGAAGGGAACCACCCTCAAGAAACCGACCAAGCTGCACCTGTTTACGGGCAAGATGCGGGTGAAGGTGAAGGTGGACCGGGTAGCCAGGGGACTGTTCGAGATCTCCACGCCGACCTCGGTGGCAGGCGTCCGCGGCTCAGACATCTTGACCGAACACCTGCAGAAGATCACCAAATACGTGGTGTTCAAGGGCCGTCTCTCGGTCTCGAACGTGATGGACGAAGCCGGCAAGTCCGTCACCGTGCCCGCGAAGCATATGACCAGGGTTGTCCCCAGCGTATCTCCCGAAAAGCCGGTCAAGCTCGACCAGGATACGCTGAAGAAACTGGACCAGGCCTTTTCGATGGCGACGAAAAAGGCCGAGGAAAAGAAGGGCGTTGCGGGCAAGAAGAAGAAGCAGGTGAGGGGCAAGAAGGAAGAGACGGCCGGGAAAGAGGCGGAAAAGAAGGCAGGGTCGAAAACCGCGGGCGAGCCCGCTCCGATGCCGGCATCGGAGGAAGGGGCCGACGAATCCGCGGAGGCGCCGACCGAGATGGTCTCAACGGAGGTCCTCAAGGAGATGAGTGGGGGCGCGTCGACCGAAGTGATGAACGAAGAGGTGCAGGAACTGGTTCAGGAGGAGGTGCAGGAGGTCTCAGCCGAGCGCCTGCCGGACCCCCCGGGGCCGCCCTCGGAATAGGTCTGCAAGGACAAGGGTGCATCTATGGCAAAGGACGTGGCTGAAAGAAACGGCGCACACGCCAACTTCTATCAGTCTCTTTCCGAGGAGGAGACGATGCTCCTCACTCTCCGCGATGAGCTCTACGGTGGCTCGTGGGACAGCATGGAAACGGACCTCCGTGACCGGCTGCAGGGCCGGCCGTACATTTTCAAGCTGGTGAACCGAATTGAGGAAGACCTGGAGCGCATCCAGAAACTGAGGACTTACGAGGAGGAGCACGGAATTGATCTGGCAAAATATGCATAGGTATATCATCGCGCTTGCCGCAGTCGCTGTTCTGACAGTCGTCTTCTACGGAGAGGAGCGGATACGGGTCGAGCGGAAGAAGGAGACCCCCGCTGATCAAAGAGAGGCGAAAGAAGGGGAGAAAGAGGAGAAGAAGCAAAAGACGAAGAGGACCAAGCAGGAGGAGCAGCTCGCCCAGTTCCTGAGGGACGAGTACTGGCGGGACAGCTACCTGAAGTTCTACTGGAACCACAGGATACCGGTCAGACCGCAACACGTGGCCGTCGGCAAGGATCACCTGATCGTCATCGACAGGGCCAACTGGATCTTCGCTCTCGAGAGGGAGCGCGGAGTCGTGAAGTGGAAAGGCGACATAGGGGAGAAGGTGGACAGCCTGACCGTCGGCGCCGGCGAGGTGATGGTGCAGTGCAGGGACCGGCTTCATCGCATAGGCGAGGAAAGAGGCAAACAGTACTGGGTGAAGACGCTGCCGTTCCCGCCGTGCTCCGAGATCGTCAGGAGCCAGTTCCGGATAGTCGCCGCAGGGTGGGGCAAGAAGCTCTACGGGCTCGATGTTGAGAACTGCCGCCTGGTGTGGAAGTTCAGAGGCAAGGATAACATGCTCGGCAAGGTGGTCGACTCCGGCGTCCGTGTGTACGCGGTATCGGAGAACGGCCACGTGTACGCGCTCGACGCACCGAACGGCACGGAGGAGTGGTCACTGGATATCGGCGGCAAGATCGTCGGAGGCGTGGCAGTGGACGGTCACCGGGTGTACTGCGGTTCGACCGACGGCGTCCTGTTCGCCTGTAGCAAGCTCGGCGAGGGCGTCGTGTGGCGGTTTCTTACGAAGGGACCGATTGTCAGGACTCCTATCGTGAAGGACGGGGCCATCTACTTTTCGGCTGAAGAAGCCCTGTACGTAGTGGATACCCGAGGGAAGCTTCTCTGGAAGATCCCCGGGGATGTCAGGGTTCTCGCCATCACCAGGAAGAGGGTCTATCTGCTGAAAGACGTGAGCACGATTCTGACGCTGAACAAGGACACCGGCGAGCAATACGCGAAGGTAGAGGTGCCGGGTTTCACCGTGTTCCCTCAGAACCTGGACGGTCCCGAGATCTTCTGCATCTCCGACACCGGCGACATACTCGCGCTCAAAGAAATCTGACCGGCAACACCCCGCCACCAGCCTTCAATAGGTCGGATTTCAGCTTGCTGCGGCGCGTATCGCCTCGACGCATTTCTCGATGTCGGGAACGGGGTCGTCGGACTTCGCTCCGTGTTCCACCACCGCGAATCCGCTGAACCCGACTCTCTCCAGCGCCCTCACCACGCCGTTCACATCCATGACGCCCGATCCTGCAGGTTCATCTCTCGGCTCCTTCCGTTCCGGCGGATCTCCGAATCTTCAGCGCGAGGTCCGGTTTCACTTCGGGGAGAACGATATTCATCTGGCCCCCTGCCGAAGTGACCCTGGTGACGTTCATGACCTTTCCCGTGCGGGTATCCCAGAATTCCACCGTGTACTGACCGTTGCGCAGGCCCGGGACGGCAAGGCGGGCGCTGTCCGTCTCGGGAGGCTGGGTGAGACTCAGCTGGGTTCCGGGCGCGTACACCCAAACATCGGCACGCTCATCGTTCCTCAGTCCGAGCGTCTTCAGCCCTCCGGTCGCCTCCGGCGTAAACTGCTTCAGCTGCTGTCCCCGCCGGTCCTCGCCCTTCATAAACCGCGAGAGGGCCGTGAAGTGGCCGTACTTGTTCTTGTAGTGCACGAACGGCCACCACCAGTAGCCGCAGCTTCCGGCGTACGGCATCATCGCCATCGCCCAGGTCCCCGCGTGCAGCTGCGCCTCGAGCCGCTCCGGCGGGTTCTTGAAAACCTCGCCGCCGTATTCTCCGATCAGGACCGGCTTGCTGTACCGGGAGAGCATCCCGTTCGTCTTGATGCACTCGTTCAGCACGTGTATCGTGTCGTTGGGCTTTTCCTTGAATTTCCAGTTCTGCCAGTACGCGTTGCTCTCCACGAATTCGATCGCCGGAAGCTCCCAGATGTCCTGGCCCCGCCAGGGATGGGAGAAATGCGTGGAGACCATGTGGTTCGGATCCCAGTGCTTGAAGACGGCGGCGGCGCGCCGGTGCCAGTCCGCGATTATCGGATGACGGCCGGCCTCCTGCCTCGGGTAGGCTATCGCGAAATAGTCGTCCACGAACTCGACCTCCGTCAGGATTATCCAGGAGAACACGTTCGTGGAGTATCCCCACCGGGCAAGGGTGTAGCGGATACGGTTCCGGTACGTCTTCATCGCGTCCTCCTGCCGGAAGAACTGCCGCGGCGCGTCCAGGAACCCGCCGGCCTGTCGATTCAGCGGGTTATGCTGCCACTCGGTGTCGATCTTCAGCGAGTACTGCCCATGGTTGGTGGTATCGATCTGGAGATACACGTCTCTCTTTCCAGCTTCCGTCAGCAGGTGGTCCAGCCGCCACGCGTTCTCCAGATTGTAGCGCCCGACGCCGTGGTAGCCCGGCCATTTCTTGTACCACTCGAGACCCAGCCACCACGAGCACATCCATACCCGGGCCCAGTTGGCGCCGCTGGACTGCATGCTCTTGAAGTATTCGTCGAAGAGGTAGGTGCCGCCATGCCAGTCCTGCTGGAAGTCATAGGACTGCTGGTTGCGAAGATCGGTGGGGGAGCGGAAATTGAGCCCGATGGGGTAGAAGAACCGGCCTCCGGTGAATTCGAAATGTCTCCCGTCCGACGACACGCGGACGAACCCCTTCCTGCCGGATTCGGTGACCTCGAATGATCCCTTTCCTTCCTTAGGCCACTCCCGCTTGTTCTTCTGGGCTATCATGTAGTTGTACGTCCCCTTCTCGGTGGGGCAGAAGCGGATCTTCCAGCACGGCGGGCCGACAGGAATCAGCGCCTCGAAATTCTCCTTCTTGTGATGGATAGGACACTGGGTTTCGATCTTCTTCCTCCGGTAGTCCTGGAAGTAGAACGCGGGCACCTGATGCACCCGCCCCGATGGCGAGACGAAGGTCGCCCGAATGTCCGCCTCCTCGGGATCGAACGGGTTGCGGAACTCGCCGTCCAGCTTCAGCGTCAGCTCAAGCTTCTCGTACGTGCCGATGGATTCCTTCTCCGCCTTGCAGGCCACCACCCGGGGCGCGGGGGGCGCCTGCTCGCGCGTGGACCACAACTCGACGTTGTCCACGTATATCGGCTCGTCGTATGCCTTGTGACCGAAGAAACGAAGGCCGAGCCGCCTGACCCTCGTTCGGTCGAAGACGGTCCACGGCTTCGTGTGATTCCACGGGCTGTCGCTGCCGGACGGGGGGGGCTTCCATCCGCCGCCCGGCGTGAGATTCACCAGCAGCTTCGTCGTATCGCCGGGAAGGAGCATCGGCTGCAGGAGGCGTTCATACCACCAGAAATCGCCGTCGCGCAGGTAAACCATCACCCTCATGTCCGACGGCGCGTCCTTGGCCAGCTTCACGTCGAATGCGAGGGTGTCGTAGTCATACCAGTCCTCGTCGATCTCGTAATAGACGGCCGCTTCCGCCGGCTTGTCGGGGAACACGCGTGAGACCATAAGCGGCCCGTCCGGCCGCGCCGCCCATTCGGACGCGCACGTTACCCTGGTCTGGATCCCTCCGGGGATTTTTGTGTCGGGGCTCCACAGCTTGCCCCAGCGCGCGAATCCGGAGAGCGCCTTCTTCCGGCGCTGGGGAATCGCCTGCGGATGGATGCTCACGAGCCGGACCCCGGTGAACGCGGACGCCAGCTCCCGTCCGGTCTCCGCATGCCACTTCTCGGCCTCCGCCGCGGGCATATCGTTCGCGAGCACCAGCTCCGACACCGCCGGGCTGTCCGACCATCGTGCCGCCATGTACCTGAACAGGGTCCTCTGCAGCCGCACCGTGCCCGGGTCGGAAAAGTACCGGCTGGGCGCCTGCAGCGGACCACCGTTCGCTTTGTTGAGGGGGTTGTCCGGCCAGCGGTGCGTTCTCCGGTTCGCGAACTCTTGGTTGCCGTTGAGACGAAGGGGATACGCACAGTTCGTGGAGACTGCCCGGCGCATCTCCCGGTCGATTTTCCATGCCTCGGCGAGATTGTAGATGCCCGCGTCGCGATATCCTCCCCAGCGTCTGGTCCATTCCAGGACCGGATACCAGGCCGGCGCGTCCGGGGCGGGCGGCGTGCCTGGCTTCCAGCCGTCCGGGGAGAACCGGCTGAGGGTGGTGTAGGACAGGTCGTGCTGTTTCAGCAGGTACGGGCTGGCGAACTTGCCCCGTCCTCCTTTCTTCTTCCGTTTCGGGTCCGCGACGTCCAGAGTGATCTCCGGGCCGGTGCTTTCCCCGTGCGCGTCGCGCAGCGTAATCTGAAACCGGTGACGCCCTGCTTTGAGCGGGCGGAACCGTATCTTCCAGCACGGCTTCCCGACCGGGACCGGCGGCGGCTCCGCCTCCGGCTCGGCCTCTGAGGTCACGGCCGGTCCCGACACCGTTTTCCTCTCCCTCCCGGTGGGCGGCGGCGCCGAGTGGGCACCGGGTTCCTTCGCGTCGGGCTCCTGCACCTCCGGTTCCTCGAAATCCTGATAGAAGAAGGCCGGTCGCTTGAACTCCGTTCCGTCGGGCGCGGTGAAGGTGGCGGACACGTCGATCACCCGGGGATCGAACGGATTTCCGTACCATCTGTCCAGCTGACAGGTGATGTCGGCCACCCGTCCGACGGTCGCGCCCTCCGGCGGCAGGGATATCTTCTCGACCGTGGGGGGGGCGGAAGGAGTGGCGGCGGCGCGTGCGTAGGCGGTGGACACACGGATATCCCGGGACGACGCGTCACGTCCGAGTATGTACAGAAAGAGCCGCTCTATCCTGGTGCGGGTGAAGCCGTTCCACGGCCTCTTGTGCCCCCGGGGGGCGATGGCGGCGCGGTCGGACAGGTCCAGCAGGATTCTCGTCGTGTCACCGGGTCGCAGGAACGGAGCGGGGTCGACCTGGTGCCACCAGCCGGTGTCGTCCTTCAGTGCCACCACGGCGCGCATGTCCGCGGCGACGTTGTCCGGCAGAGCGATATCCAGGGCGGCGACTTCCAGTTGGGACAGATCGGGCTTCTCCCTGGTCTCGAACACCACCCGGGTCCCGTACGTGGAGACGCGGCTGAAGCTCAACGGGCCCGCCATCCGGCGCCCGGTCGTCATCCCGGCCTCGGGATGCAGCGTGTGCACCGGCTTTCCGCCCGCGAGTCCATTCAGCGTTCCGGAGACGTCGCGGTGCCACTCGAATGCACCTTCGGCGGGTGAGTCGTTGGCCAGCACAAAGCCGCTGACCGAATCGAACGCTCCCCATCGGGCGCAGGCGTAGGCCGCGTCGCGCAGAAATATCGTCCGCGCCTCCTCCGATCTGAAGTAGTCACTGGGACGGCGCAGCACACCGCCGTTTCGTCCGGAGAGTGGGTTGTCTCTCCATCGGTAGGGAAACGTCTCGTTGG
>CAYMFW010000170.1:0-10655 GCA_964389785.1 uncultured Planctomycetota bacterium | reverse complement strand
TGTCTTGTGCGCTTCCCGCAGGACTTCGACGAGAACAGCCACGCGCAGTTCGAGGTGCTGGTAAGCCACTATAACGTCAGGTGCATGTATAAGTATCCGATAGCGATAAAGGGCGCTTCGGGAGAGGTCGCGACCTTCGCCGACGCGCGGCCTCCCATGCTCACAGGTCAGCTCGACTGCGAACGCGCCGACAACACTCATTCCCACCACGACTGGATCAAGTACCTGCCGATTTTCTGCGTGGGGAGACCCCAGTATTACGAGTGCGGGCAGATCAACGAGCACAACGAACAGCACAAGTGGGCGCTGCACTGGAACCGCACGGACCCGTCATCCCCCACCGTGGAGAATGAGCCCCCGAACGACGGCGAGGTGTACTGCCGGGAGGGAGCGGAAGAACAGACTGAATGCGGCAACCATATATTCGACATACTCGAGCACGGCAAGTACGACATCTGGGCCACCAGCGGTGACACGAGCACTAATACCGGGGAATTCGAGGTCGTGGACCTCGATTGGGTGCAGGGACAGGACGAAAACTACTACGACAATCTTCAGCTCGATAGTTTCGGTGATCCGGAACCGGACCTGGTCGTGCTGCTGGAGGAACCTGAGCCGGGAATGGGCAAGCAGGCCTCGGTCCTCTTCACCTGGCAGACGAAACTTCCAGACCACAAGGACATGATCAAGTACAAAGTATCCGAGGAAGCCGAAGGCGACGTAACCCTCTACCCCGTTGAAATCCCGGGGGAAGGCGGAGAAACAGAACCGGCCTTGCAGGTGTTCTTTTCCGAGCCGACTCCCGACGGCAATCTGCACTACTATAAGTTCACCTTCTACTGCTGCTGCGGAGACCATCCGTGCGCCGATGAGCCGTGCGACCAGAACGAATGCTCGAACATCATCGAATACACGGTTGTCGTTATCGACCTGGACCCGACGCCCGACGTGTTCGGCGTGGACGATCCGATAACGGACAACACCGGTTCGAGCGGGCCCAACGGAGCTCCGGCGGTGGAATTCGACGTTGAGGACACAGGGGCGATCGCCACCCGGGGCGACACTCCGGGCGCCGTCGGGGAAGAGGATGCACTACTTTTTTCGGCAAACGTGATGCCGTCCGAATCGGTGGAGACAATGGATTGGAGCCTGGAGGACAGCGGCGGGACCACGACCGGTTCGGTGGTATTCCTCGAAGACGACGAGGAGCAGACCACGGCGTCCACCGACTCCTACGAGCACGAGTTGCCGGTTCTGGGCAAGGAACCGAGCCTGTTGGTGAAAGACGTCACGATCCGGATGTCGTTCGAGCACGCGGTGAGCGGCGCACACGAGTACAGCTGGACGGCCGACCACGACGTGACCACGGTCGAGGCGCAGGAGATAGAGCCGGAGTCGCAGGCGAGCGCGGACTCCCCCATCGTGAACAACCCGAGGCCGTTCGTGCAGATCACGAACATCTTCGGCGAGTGGGATACCGTGCCCATACCGTTCCAGGTGAAAGTCCAGGGAATCGTGAAGGACTGGACCGTGGAGGAGCCGGACGATTTCATCCGGAAGTGGATGAACGGAAGCGAGATCTCGGTGACCAAGACCCAGGATCTGGACATCTCTCTGGAGCAGCCTTTCGAAGGCACGTTCGAGGCAACCGTCTCCTTTCCCAGGGGAGCGGTGCAGGAAGACCGCCAGATTGCGCGTGACGGCGGCTGCAGAATCGTCGAGACCAGGGACGAGTACCAGGTGACCGTCGTATTCGCCAACCGGCTGAAGAACTTCGGCACCGCGACTGCCCATGTGGAGGTCTCCAAGGTGAACTGGGTGGGGCTGGACGTACCCAAGTCGGCCTCCATGGGAGCCTCGCAATCGGACCCGTCCTCCCTGGAGCCGATCGAGACGTTCACCATGAAGGTGCAGGATGCCCTCGGCAGCAGCGCTCCGAGCGGCGCGTGGAAGGTAAAGGCCACGGTGTCTCAGCGAGGCGACGAGGTGACGGTGGTCGACGTGGAGACCGATTCCCAGGCGAGTTCCTATCCCGTGTGGGTCAGCAAGAAGCACGCCTTGATGCTGGACAACTTCACGACGTATTTCGACGGCAAGAACGCCGGTCCTCCGGCGTACGTGGTGCCGTGCCGGATGGGCGGTCGCGTGGTCCACTACGTGACGTACGAAAGCCAGAACCCGATCTTCAACATCGCCGAATACCACTTCGGCAGCGGCACGGTGATGCTGGCGGACAACAAGTACGTCAACAGCCTGAACAGTCTTCCCGACGGCTCGAAGGAGTTCACCGTCGAGATCGGAAGGAACGGGAACGATGATGATGGAATCATCCCCACACCGGAAGGCGTGTTGGTGAAGAGCATGAATGCGGACGGTACCGGCGCATGCGACGACCGCCGCATCGGTCTCGCGCGCCAGTCCTCCAACCAACTGGAGATCCCCTACAACCAGTGGAACGCGTACGGCACGCCCAGTTCCATAAAGGTCGTCCAACCCACTCCGGACAAGACGGCGCCGGGGGACAGCAGCGAGACCATGGGGGTCGGCGGCGGGACGATTGAGCTGAGCTTCATCGGCGGGCCCGACCCGGAGCCTGTGATGCATCCGAGCTTCATCGCCACCGTTACCGATCCGGATCCCCGGGAGATCCCCCAGGATATCGGCTGGTCGTACGTCCGCAAGGATACGTACGGGTCCGAGGACAAGGAATACCACACCATGTTCAGCGTGTCCCGGTCCGACCCGATGCCGCTGGTTGAGGTGGACAACACGCTGGACCCGGCATCAATCACCCTCTCCGTGTGGGAGGACGAAGCGGGCAACCGGCACCACCTCGGCACCTTCACCGCCCGCGGCGTGCTGCGCGACGTGCTGGCGTCCACGGGCTGGAACGGCGGTCCGGGCGCGGTAACCCTGCCGACATGGGACGAGGAGACCAAGACGATGTCCCGCGTCTCGCAGGACGTCGCCTGGGACGACGAAACGCTGATGGACGAGAAACACGGCGCGACGCGTCCCTTCGCCGTGCTCGGCCGGTTCGACAGGGAAATCACCGTGAAGCTCTCCGACGGCGTGAACTTCGTCGTGGCCCAGACGGACCGCAACGGGCTCGGCCATCGGTGCGAAGCATGGTGGAAGATCACCTGCATGACCGACACTGAAACCGAGGAGTTCCTCGTGAGCGATGTCGAGGCCGTGCTGCCTCCGGCGCCGGCAGGCGAGGCAACCCCGTCGATCCGATGGAACCCGTTCTTCCCCTGCGTACGAAACTCGCAGAAGGTGGAATTCTTCCCGGGCGACTACTACGTGTTCGACCGGCCGGTGGCGCTCAACGGGGCCGACGGCGGCATCGTTCATTTCTACGACGAGCTCGAAGGATACTACGAGGTCATCGCGAAGAACCCGTGGGACAACTTCTCCGCCCTGGTATGCGCGATGCTGCCCGCGGTACCGAAATCGGGCGGCACGGGCGGCGAATCGCCGCTCAGCCGGTTCATCGTCCCCGACAGCGAGGACGTGAGCGAAGGCATGATAAGGATCGTGACGAAGGACTCCGGCGGCTCCGAGGACGAGGTGTACGAGAGTCCGGACGTCCCCTATTACTGGGTGGACATGGTGGCCAGCTATCGGACCGACGAGGATCCCCCTGCCGTCACCGAGCTGGACCATTACGACGAACAGGGCGTCGGAGTGCAGGTACCCGTCATCGCCGATGAGGGCACGAGCCTGACCGACGAGAAGGCGTGGCTGTCGTTCGATCTGTCCGCCGAAGCACGGAACAAACTGGACGAAGGCTCTTCGGACACGACTCTCACCCTCAAGCGGGTATCGCCGGAATGGGCCCCGGGCAAGGTCCGGATATTCAAGGACGACGTACTGTTCATGGACCCGGAAAACGCTCAGCACGAGACCGTGGCAATCGCCACGGAGGATCTGACGAGCGAATTCACCATCGAGGGCGCGCAGGCAGGTATCGTCGACCTGACGGTGGAATTCGAAACCACCGATTCGGCGGGCAACCATATCGCCACGGAGGACGTTATCCGCGTGTACGTGACGGACGTGGAGGTGATAGCGACCGACTACTTCTTCCCGCGTCTTGAGGCGCCTCCGTTCCACGTGTCCAAAGTTGACTTCAGACCCGTCGATTTCCGCAGGAACGCTTCCGGGTCCGGGGAAGACTCCCTGACCGTCAACCTCAGGATATACCAGGAACCGCTGGAACAGGGCCAGCCGGACGAGTTGTTTTACAGCTCGTCCTTCGCGCTTCCCGAGGGCCTGGAGATCGACGAGGGCGGAAAGGTGCTCTTCAGAACGGAACCGGTGTACGACATCACGTCGCGAGCCGTCTCCGTTCCCGAGGAGCTGAAGCGGGTGTACGACGACACGAACGAAAACCGCGTGTACCGCGTGTGCTGGGACGGCCGCAGGGACGCCGACGGAGACGGAGAGCATGATCTGCTGGACGAACCCGATGCCTCCGGCCGATCCGCTCCGGTGTGGGCGGCGACGGACCGCACCTACCGCTCGGAGATAGAGATCGTCAGGGACGGCAGGAAGCTGGCCAGGTCGTCCGCGCCCGATCCCACCACGATCCTTCCCGTCGAGGAGGGCCTGGGTGCGGTTCCCACGGACGGCTACTTCGCGGGTGAAGTGAACTCGCGCACCGGCAACCTGTTCCTGGCCGAAGCGGACGTTGCGGCGCAGGACGCGAAGGGCCCGGTCCTGAACCACAGCCGGTGCTACAACAGCAAGACATGGCGGTATTCCACGCTGGGATCCGGCTGGACAGCCACGTACGACATGCGCTGCCTGTCCGTATTCACGGACGGCGGCTCGGGCGAGCCCGAGCGGAGGGTATTCCTGTATCTGCCCACCGGAAGGACCGTGCCGTTCGAGTGGTCGGAAACGTACGGGGCCTGGACCGCGTTCCCCCACGGAAAGCTGCAGAAGATAACGGAGGATACCGAGACCGACGACAGGTTCACGCTCGTTACCGAGGACGGCACGCAATACGTGTTCTCCCCCACCAGCCAGCTCATCGAGTTGGAGGACCGTTATGGAAACGAGCTGGTTTTCACGTACGATGTCTATGAAGACCTGGAAACCTGTCCATACCTGGTGAACGTCTCCGACGGCGGGCGGGACATCACGTTCACCTACGACCAGTCGACCGAAGAGACCGCCGGAACATACAGGATGAGCAAGGCCGCCGGGATGGATCGCGAGGCCGATTACGAGTATCTGGACTTCGCCGACAAGTACCTCGAGAGATACCTGCCGGACGAGGTGCTGCACATCGTCCGTAAGCCGGTCGACCAGTACGGGGATATCCTCGAGATCGAGTACAGCCTGTCCGGGATGGGAACCGAGCCCGCGGTGGCGGACACCGCGTATCGCCGCAGCCCGGCCGCCAAGCTGTTCGAGGACAACCTGCGGTCGAAACGCATCGAGAATGTCGACCTGGAGGGCGCGCAGAAGGACCTGGTGTTCCGTTACGGATTCGACGACATCGACGATCTCACCACGCCGGACGATCCCACCAAGGTGAACGTCCGCAAGCGGGGCACGATGATGCTCGACATGGTAATCGGCATGACCGAATCCACGGCCACCAACGGGCGCGGCGCGGTGACCACGCACACGTACGAATGGGACCGGTTGGTCGGCGTGGAAGAGCCGGAAGGCCGGGATTTCGCCTACGCGTACAACTACCAGGACAACGTCACCTCGCAGACCACGCCCGACGGCACCACCGGCTACGCCTACGACGAGCGCGGCAACCGAATGCTGGCCGATCCGCCGCTTGGCGCGAGTGTCGAGTATGCGTACCGTTCATTCGAGGAATTCAATACGCTGCGCGAGCGGAAGGTTCTCACGTCACCGGTGCGGCTGACCACGTTCCAGCACAACGGGCAGGGATTCATGACGGAGTCGAGGCGCACCGGTACCGACCGGGAGGGGGTCACCCGGGACATCGTCGTCAACTACTCCCCCACCGACTTCGGCAAGATAGCGAGCATGACCAACTTCCCGGAGGTGAACGGCACGGTGACCGCTACGACCACCACAAACAGCTACAACGGCAACGGCATGCGCACCAGCACGACGCGCGCCGGCACCACCGTCTCAAGCGCCACGTACGACCTCGTGGGCAACATGCTGACCTCGACGGACGGCAGAGGCAACACCACGACGTTCGAGTACGACAAGCTCGACCGGATGCTCCTGAAGATCCTGCCGGGAACGGAGAACGGGACGGAGGAATACTGGTACGACCACGTCGGCAACCTCATCCAGTACGTCGACGATCGCGGCGATGAAACGAACATCACCAAGTTCACGTACAACACGACCGGGTTCCTGATGAAGACCGTCGAGGATGAAACCGGCGCCGACAGGGAGACCACGTACGCCGAACATGACACCGAGGGGAATCCCGAGAAGGCCACCGTCACACAGAGCGACACGAGAAATATCACATACACTTACACATACGACATGCTCAACCGGCGCGTGTCCGTGAAGGACCCGAAGGACAACGTCACTTCCCAGACATTCGATCCGATGGACCGGGTGAAGACCGAGACGGACGCGGAAGGCCACACAACAACGTACTGGCATGACGCGCTCGGCCGTCTCTGGAAGACGGACCTGCCGGGCGGTTTCGGGTCCCCCACTTCTCAGTTCGACGAGGCGGGCAATCTCGTCGCGATCACCAATACGCGGGGCAAGACCACCACGTACGGATACGACACGTTCGACCGCAAGGTCTCCACCACCTTCCCGGAGGGGCTCGGCGGCGAGAAGTACGACTACGACGACATCGGCGGCATGGTGTGGCACGAAGACGCGAACCAGAATGTGACGACTTACTGGCTCGACGCCCTCGGCAGGACAGCGAGAATCATCCATCCCGTCGTGGGTGACGAGGATCCCGGCAGCGTGTACGAAGCGTACACCTACTACGATAACGGAACGGTCGAGACCTTCCGCGACAGGAACGGAGAAGTCACCTCATACGAATACGACGAGATGCGCAGGCCTACCAGTACCACCCCGCCAGGAGGTTCGGCTGCAGCCACGCAGGCGTACAACGGCCGCGGGGACATGACCGAAACCACGGACTTTAACGGCACCACCACCACCATGACGTACAGCGCGCTTTCCTGGCTGAAGACCAGAGCGGTACCCGTCGGGACGGAGACCTTCGGGCGCGACAGATTCGGCAACATGGTCTCCCTCCAGAACCTGAACGGCACGGATTCGACCATCAATGTCGACGAGGCGAACCGGCCCGAGGAAACGATTCTGGACCCCGCTAACCACGCGATCATGACGAAGAGCACGTTCCATCCGACCGGGAGGGTCCACACGGTTGAGGTCATCGATCCCGACCCGCTCAGAACGTACAAGACCACTTACAGCTACAACGCTCTCGGCATGCAGACCGGGTCCGAAACCTACCGCGAGGGACGGACCCCGATAACCGTCACCCGCTCGTACGACGGGGAGGGGAACCTCTTGTCTGAAAGCGACGGCGCGGTGACGACTTCGTATGCGCACGACGCACTCGATCGGGTAACGAGCGCCACCACGAACGGGCGCACCACGACATACGAGTATGACAATGAAGGCAACCTGGTGAAGATCACGGACCCGCTGAATCGTGAAACCAAGTACTACTACGACAGCCGCGGCAATCGTACAAGGGAAGAGACACCGGAGCCGGGCGTGGCGTACGAGTACGAATACGACGCCAACGGCAACATGACCGCGATGATCGAAATGGGAAGGCCCGGTAATCCGCGCACCGAGTTCGAGTACGACGAGCGGAACCGCCGCACGAGGATCATCGATCCCGAGGGCAAGATCACCACGATGACGTACGACGATAACGGCAACCTGCTCAGCCGTACCGAGGGCGGGATTACGGTTTCGTACACTTACGACTCGATGAACCGCAAGAAGACCGTTTCCGACTCCGGCGGCTCCTACTCCTACAAGCCAGACGGCCAGGTGGAATCCATCACCTCGACGGGCTACAGCGAAACCCTCGGTTACGACAGCGCCGACCGGCTCACGGAGCGGCACATCACCGTCGGCGGGGTAACGAAGACGATTTCCTACGTCCACGACAACGCCGGCACCCGCAAGGAGATCACGACGCCTCTGGGCACCATCTCCTATACGACCGACGGGGCCAGCGTCATCGGGATGAAGTTCGGCGAAGGAGCAGAGACGAGAACCTTCTCGTTCGATCACGACGCGGCTGGAAAGCTCACGTGGGTGAAATACCCCAACGACATGACCTCCACCATCGCCTGGAACGGCAACGGCGAAGTGACTTCGGTCGAGAACAAGAAACAGGATTCGACCGTCCTCTCGGCATTCACCTACGCGCGTAACGCCGTCGGCAGCGTCACCGGGGTCACGCTGGCCCACCAGACGGGCCGGAACGTCAGTTTCAGTTACGACAACCTCGACCGCCTGGTGGCCGAATCCAAGAACGCCACGTACGCCAAGAGCTACACGCTGGATGAGGCAGGCAACCGGGTGGTCCAGGTTGATAACGGCCGGACGCTCGTTAAGATCCACGACAAGGCCAACAAGCTCCTGCAGGAAGGCCCCGTGCATACCCAGGCGCAGCAGCGAACTGGCACGGTGTACGCTGTAGGAACCGGCGTCGGGTCCTACGGGACGATACAGGATGCGCTTGACGCGATAGAGACGGATTACGGCGAGGGCCAGCCCCTTACGGACACGGTCATCGTCCGCATCGCCTCCGGCGTGCGAAGCGAAGAGGCGTTCATCGGCCCGCCTTCGTCGTTCGTGGTGCCGGACGCCGCGCATCCGCTCATCATAGAATCCTCCTACGACAGGACCACCCGCACCGTGCTCGAGGATTCGCATATCATCATCGACGGGATGGAATACGTCACTATAGACGGATTCGAGTTCCGGCCGTCCGGAGAAGACGACGTGTCCGATTCTGCCGTCACCCTCAGGGACAGCAGCAACTGCGCCGTGGCGAACAACATCGTAAGGAACTACCAGGCTTCAGGCGTGGAGATCACCGGCGGCGAGGGGAACAGGATATATCACAACACCATAGACAGCGCCGGAAGGGAGGGCGTGCTCGTTTCGGGAAGCGCGGATACCGAAGTGAAGAACAATATCGTGGTGGGATGCCCCGCGGGGTCGGCGTGGGCGTACGCTACGACGCCGTCCGCCGGGACGAACGCGGTGTACGGCTGCGGCGTTCACGGCACCGCGACATCCTTTGCCGACGGGTTCGAAACCGGGGACACGAGCGCGTGGACATCGAGCAGCGGAACCGTTCAGACCGAAACGGCGGAGGTGAAGGAGGGTAGCTACAGCCTGAGGGCAACAACCGCCACCGCTGGAGATACCGCATACGTTGCCAAGACGCTCAACATTGCGGAGAAAGGTATCGTCCTGAGAACGTGGGTGTATCTGGATGCAGTGGCCGGTGCAGGGGACGATACCGTGACCGTGCTCGGTATCGAGAACAGCACCGGAGACAATATCGTCGGCATCAAGGCAACGCCGTCCGGAGATCTCCGGGCGGTATATGCAACGTCCGCGGGCCGTACGCAGGACGGAGGCTCCTTGTCCGCAGGGCTTGACTCGTGGGTGCGAATCGAGTGCGTTTATGTGATGCACGATACAAAGGGCCGATTCGCCTGGTTCGTGAACGGTGCCCAGGTAGCTTCGGAAACCGACCTGGACACCCAGCTCGGGGATACATTCGCCGCTCTCGAGGCCGGCATAGCGGCATCCACCGCCGGGGCAACGGCCGATGTTCTGGTCGACGAGGTGGATGTTGAAGCCGGATACGGCACACTTGCCGACTGGCAGGCCGAAGGATACGGCACCGGCTCCACGAACGAGGACCCTCTTCTTGACAGCGCCTACAGAATCGACGTTAATAGCCCGTGTAACAATGCGGGAACGGATCTGGACATCGCAAGAGATGTTGATGGGTGCTTCAGAGGAAACATGGCGGACATAGGCGCCTGGCAGTATCTGGTGAGGTTCTACGAGTACGACGGCGCGGGAAGGATGACCAGTAAGCAGGTTGAGGGGGGACTCCCGTATGTCAGCACCTACACCCCCCGCGGGCAGCTTGCGACTTACGACGATCCGTACGACGATGCAAATGACGCCTCGTACGCCTACGATGCGGAGGGACGGAGGATCACGAGAACCGTGAACGGTGTCACCACCCTCATGTTCTACGATGGAGATAACGTAGTCGCCGAGTACAAGCAAGACGGGACGTTGTTCGTGTCGTATATCCAGGCACCGGGGATTGACAATCCGGTTGCGCGAATCGAGCACGGTGACGGTGGCGCCCAAACATGGCAGTATTACCTGAAGGATGCGCGAAGCTCCGTGGTGGCGATCACGGACGACACCGCCTCTGCAGAGGTGCTGTCCTCATTTGACTACGACGCCTTCGGCAATCTGGTGCCCGAGACATCAAGCGATGCGCCAACACTCGCTTCAGGTGACCAGCCCTCATGTTGTTTCATGTATACCGGACGCGAGTTCGACTCCGAACGGAGCGACTACTACTTCCGCAACAGAACCTATTCGCCAACCCTCGGTCGGTTCACGGGTACCGACCC
>CAYMFW010000169.1:0-10682 GCA_964389785.1 uncultured Planctomycetota bacterium | reverse complement strand
ATAACCCTAGACACTTCCTCGATCGTCAGCCCCCGCGCGAACGCCGATTTCGCGTCGTCCACCACCACCAGGTTCGCAAGATCGTTGGCGTAGGGAAGCGGCGCATACGAGCCGCGTTCCACCGAAACCCGTCTGCCGTAGAGCTTCAACCCCTGGATATGCGCCTGCGCCTTCGCCGCACTCGCATCGTCTGCAGCCAGGCCGTGAACCAGGACGTTGCCGCTCTGCGACAGCGCCGCCGTCAGCGTGCCGTTGCCACAGCCGAGATGAACAATCAACCCGCCTTTCAAGCCGGCGGCCTTGACAATCTCGGCGGCCGGTGAAGAACCGTCCCCCGCAGCGACAGCCGCCGCCAGAACCAGAACGAACAGGCAGACCGTACTACGTCTCATTTCTCGCCCTTTCCCTTCCGGGGCGCAAGCTCCGGCATGTGAATGAGCGCGATGGACGCCCGTATGTTCAGAGCGCACCCGCAGTTCCTCGCGAAGAATGGGTAGTTCAGCACCCCGTCGGCGGGAATCAGCGTGTTCATACAGCCGGACCGCATCCCTCCCAGCCGGTACGGGGTGTTCGTATCGACATCCACGTAGGCACCGGATCCTTCGCGGCCGGTGATGACGTGGGTGCCGCCGATATCGTAATCACAGCTCTTGCCGCCGACCGACCCGAACTTCTTCGTCCGTGTGCCGGTACGCAGATCGAACGCGGCACGGCCCTGCGCGATGAGCATGTCTCCGTTCAGCATCCACGGGCCCCCGCCGACCTTCATGTCCCACACCACCTCTCCGTCCTTGGCCTGGTACGCGATGCCGCGTGTGCCGTTGGCGTTCTTATATCCCCTCACGCCGGTACTCTGGAGCACGAGACCGGCTTCGGAAGAGTAGCTCAGCCACGTGCCGTAGATATTCTCCGTCGTGCTCCACACGACCTTGCCGGTACGGATATCCAGCGCCCACAGCGTGCCGCCCTCGGCCTTGGACTTGAGATCCTTCGCCCACCGATCGACGCAGAATACCATGCCGCCGCCGGCCGCAACGGCGTTGTGACAGAAGCCCTGTTCCGCCTCGCGCGACCAGAGCGCCTTGCCCGTGGTGCGATCGAACGCGGCGACCCGCCTGCTTGCCGCTCCGTCCGATTTGATGGTGCCGAAAAGCTTCAGATCACTGATGATGGGATCCACCTCAGCAACAAGCACGTCCTCCCATATCCGTATCGGCCCAAAGGAATGCTTCCCGTCTTCGCCATCCGAAGAAAGCGAAATCTCGGAGATCTTCTTGCCCGTCGCGGGATCGAGGCGCATGCACGTCTTGCCGGCAGCGACGTAGATCCCATCCGCGGCAGACGCATAGTAGCTGCCCATGTAGTTCGACCCGGGCAGCCTGTACGCGCGATGCTGGTACGGCTTGCGCAGACTCAGAACCTCAGGGGAATTCACCCGCCAGAGAACACGCCCGGTGTAGACGTCCACGGCGGTGAGCCCGTCCGGCCCGAACACGATTATCCGCCCGCCGAGAACGTGCGGCCGCGGGCCGAAGTGGTGGCGATCGAACGAGAGCCGGGAGGAAGGCCCCCCGAACCACAGAAGGCCGAGCGGCGCCCGGACCAGATCATCCTTCGAGGAGAGAGTGTTCCCTGCATCTGCTGACTGATGGGTCCACGGGGCGGACCCGGGAAGCGCCCCCGCTCGCGTAACGAGCACAAACTCGCCGGCCTGCTTCACCTGGGCCTTCTCGAGCTTTGCCTCCCTCACCCAGCCCTCCGCCGCGGCCCTGTCCGCCGCCAGGTACGCGACGCCCCCATGCGGCCGGAGACTGTGGAGGGGCGGACGTATCGCGGGGTCATCCGACACGATGAGAGCCGCCATGTACGGCGGCAGGCCGCAGTCGAGCGGGTCACCCGCGATAACCACCGCCCTCTTTCCGTAGAGGCCCGCCGCGTCCAGCCGGCGGCGCAGCGCATCGACCTTCTTCCCGTCCGGATCGACGCCGATCACCGTCAGCTCGGACTGCGCAACAAGCTCTCCCACCAGGTCTCCGGTGCCTATCCCCGCAATCACCGCGTATCCGCTCCTGACACCCGTTGCCTCGAGTATCTTCTTCGCCTTCGCCGCCGCGTCGGGAGCGGCCGGCAGATCTGCATGGGTGACCGCGTACGTTTTCGCCTCCACCTTCTCCGCGCCGAAGCAGCAGATGCCCCCTTCGCGCGTCACCACGAACAGGCGCCCGGCCGCCGCGAGCACGTCTCCCACCTCGCCCTTCACCGTGCCGTTCCAGCTCTCCTTCGCCTCTTCTCCCTCGCCGGGGATGTCGATCGCGACGATCCGGCTGCCGTCCGACACGTACAGCCGCGGCCCGGCCTTGAGCCACACCCGGAGTGCCGCCCGGCCGACCTTCTTGAACGCGCCCAGCCTCCATCGCAACGGAATCTTCACCTTCGGCTTGCGCTTCTCGACGGTCGCATCCTCCATCTTCGACAGGTCCAGACATCCCACACCGGCCCTGCCGTCGTCGCCCGCCGCCCAGAACATGTCCCCATCGGCAAGAACGGGAAAACACGAGACCGGGCCCAGGACACACCCCGTTTCCAGGTCGTGCATGGTTCCGCTGCGGCGCCGTCCTCCCCCGTTCTCCGTGAAGTAGTATTTCCCGGCACCGCACACGTTCCACCCTGTCCTCACCGGCGCGCAGTGAAGGAACGTCCCCGTCTCCCGGTCCACGCACGTCGCGCCGAGCCGGTTGTTCGGGATCAGCAGCCTGCTTCCGACAGCGGCGAGACAGCCCTGCGGAGCGGTCTTCTCGCCCTTCCACTCCCAGTGCGCGCCGCGGCGATCGTTCACCCACACCGCCTTGCCCGTCGCCGCATCCACGGCATGTATGTAGACTCCCATGAAGGGGTAAATACTCGCGGCGAAGTACACAGTCGCCTGCCCTGAGCCTGTCGAAGGGGCCACCACCGGCCCGCCGCGGGCAGGCCAGACGGATACCAGCCGTTCGTCGCCTATCGCCCTGCGCTTCCCGGGCGCGCCCCGGTACTTCCAGACGAGCGTTCCGTCACCCGCGTTCACGCAGTAGAGGTACCCGTCGTCGGAGGTCACGAATACCCTCGCCTGCCCTGAGCCTGTCGAAGGGTTCCATCCGGCGGGAGCCAGGCGTACCGGCCCCTCCGTGTAGAACCGCCACTTCTCCTCCCCCGTCTCGACATCTATGGCAGTCAGGCTGTCGTTGGCCGGCGAGCCCACGAACATCGTCTTCCCCAGCACGATCGGGGAATACACCATCTCGGACCCCTCGATTGTCCACGTCGGCTCGAAGGCGGGATACTGCCGCGTCCACTGCAGGTGAAGTTCCGCGGGCAGCTCTTCCGAAGTCGCGGCGCTTCGCCCCGCGTCGCATCGCCACATCGGCCAGCCCTCGGCGAAGGCCGGAGCGAAACATGCCGCCCACACGAGTACGGCGAAGATCAGCAATCCTTCGAATCTCATATGCTTCCGCATCGCTCTATCCTTTCCGCTTTCCGGCTTTGATCTTCCTCACCGAATCTCCCTCATCCAGCCGCACCGGCAGCGTCACCACGCTGCGAATCCGCTCGGGCGCGGCCAGCGCGCTCAGCGCCGCCTCCGCCATCTCTCGCGGCGAGAATTCGATACTGGTGAGCTTCGGAGAGACCACGCCCTCATCCCCTTCCGGGCCGTACCCTATCACCGAAACGTCATCCGGCACTCGAAGCCCGGCACGGAACAGCACGCGCATCACACCCACGACCGTTTCGTGACGTCCGATGATCGCGGTCGGGCGCGGTTTCAGTTCGAGGAATTGAGGGCCGGCGGGGGGAATCCCCACGCTGCTGCTGAATGGCCCGAGGTTCGCCCTGTCTCTCATTATCAGGCTCCTGTCCACCGCGAGACCGGCTTCCGTCATTGCCAGCGTGTACCCCCCCGCGAACCGGTTACTGAATCCAACAGGCCGGTATCCGCCGCCGACGGCGACCGCGATCCTCCGGTGCCCCCGCTCCACCAGGTGCTTCGTCGCGAGATACCCGGCAGTGAAATCGTCGGGCTGGATGCTCGCCAGCGGCTCGTCCCGTCCCGCCTCGAAGAACAGGACCACCGGCCACTTCTCTGTCAGCGCGTCGCGGACCCTCCGCGAATACACCGACAGCAGCAGCACACCCCGGACCTTCGCGGCCTCGATGACGCCAACCGCATCGGAGGGCTCCTTCGGAACGGGGGCGCTTACCATCTCGAGCGCCAGATTCTTCTCCGCCGCCGCCTCCTCGAGCGCCTGGACGATCGCGCGGTGATGGGCCCTGCCGAGCACCTCCCCCAGACCCGGCAGCCAGACCGCCAGACGCTGCGACGGCTTCCTGCGCGGCCTCAGCTCCGGCTCCCCGAACCGGGAGACCGCCTCCATCACCCGCTCCCGCGTCTCCCCGGACACCCTCTCGTCCCCGGCGAGAACGCGGTAAGCCGTTGACCTGCTGACTCCTGCGGATTTCACGATCTTCTCGATGGCTGACGGCATGGCGTGTACTCTCCAATACTAGGATTGTAATGTCAGGGGATTATACGAGTAGTTTCCCGGCTTGTCAAGTCCAAATCCACATTTTTCTTGGCCCACGGCTCAGCTGGCAGGCGCCGGGGGTGATGTCGCCAGGCTATGCGTTCGACGGCCGGACCCGGGGCGCTACATATTCTTTTCCAGCCGCTTCCCGAACACGAAGCCGGCGATCCGGTCCTGGTCCTCGTGCGACAGCCCGGTGAACTGCAGCCCAATCTCAAAGCCGCCCGGCGATATCTGCTTGCACCGCACGACGGTACCGTCGCAGGTCAGTTCGTCGTCCTCGGACCCGAGCGTCAGGTCGAAGACGGACCCCTTCACCACCTCTGCGTTCGCCAGGAGCGACATCCCGGTCGCGGACACGTCCTGCTCCACTACGTCGTCGTCGTCGATGTCCGGCTTCTCGTGTCCCTCCGGCACGCTCTTCAGCGTCGCCTCCCGGAGCAGCCCGGGCCAGAGTATCCTGAAATGCTTGCGCTTCTGGACCTTCCTCATCCGCCGCGGGCGGGTCAGCAGAATCTGACGGCCGCCCTCCGGCGTCTCGGCGACCTCCACCACGCACCCCCAGAAGCTCTTCTTCTTCTTGTAGCCGAGAATGATCCTGCTCCCGGCGGGGAACGGCACGAGGATATCGTCCACCTCGGGCGCGGACACGATCAGCCGGTCCGGCCGGAGCTCCTCGATACGGCTCGCGTACACCGGCGCGGCGCCCTCCCAGATCGGCTGGTTCCGCCGAAGCAGGTGGATCACCTTGCCCACCCGAAAGCGCGTCGCCGACGGCTTCCACCCGGACTCGGCAATCTCCAGCTCCAGGATGTAGTGGGGACGCGGCTCGTTCGAGTTCAGCTCCAGAAGCTTCTCGCACACCTTCGTCGCCTCGTCTATCAACCCCAGGTCCTTGAACGCCTGAGCCAGGTTGCACTGTATGTCCACGTTGCTCTCTTCCAGTTCGAAGGCCTTCAGCAGATTCTCTACCGCCTGCTTCGGCCTTCGCGCCTCCAGCAGCATGCACGCGTAGTTATTCAGCGCCTTCGGATTGGAAGGGTTCCTCTCCAGGAACCCCTCGTACGCCCGGACCGCAAGCTCCAGCTCCCCCGCTCCCAGATGGATCTCCGCGGCCAAGTCCGCCAACGCAAGCTCGTCCGGTGACTCCCGCCTGGCTGCCTCGATCACATCGAGCGCCCCGGCGGCGTCACCTTCCTGTCTGAGCTTCTTGACCTCGGCCAGTTTCGATTCCATACGTTTCCTTCCGTCTAAGAAAGCAGCTTTCTTACCAGCGACCTGAAGAGCGATTCGTCCTCGAAGAGCTGGTCGATCTCACGTATGTGCTCCTTCGTTTCCGTCAGGTCCTTCCTGAACTGATCCTCCGCGATCCGCTCGTACTCGGTCACGACCTCGGGCAGATCGTCGGCCATCTCGTCGAACGGTATATTCGCCAGGATGGGAATCAGCACCCGGCCCGGCACCCGGGCCGCGGCGAGATGGATCTCCAGCAGCGCAGTTTCGATCACGTAATCCATGTTCACCAGTTCCGGCTCGAAATCGGGGTTGCCCTCCCTGAATTCCTTCAGCATCCTCCGGAGAGGCATGTAACCGTAGTTGATCAGCGACGCACGATTCGTCCCCTCCGTGGCCAGGTGGGCGACCAGGCTGTTCTGGAGGGAGTTCAGTATCAGCTCGTACTTCTCCTCCTTCGTGGCGGGCTCGTCCGCGTCCTGGAGCACCCGGTACGCGATGTCGGAATACAGATAGTTCCTGCTATGCAGCACCTCCTTGGCGAACCGCGGGTTCACCAGCAGCTTGCAGCCTTCCGGCTGTCCGCAATCCTGGTATTCCCAGAAGTACACCAGCCGGCCGTCCGCGTCGTGAGCCGTCACGATCACGCACGATTGATAGGTCTGGAACTGCGAGAACCGGGGGTTGCCGTCCTCGTCGTACAGGTCGTCCTCCTCGCACTGGGCGATGAAGCCGAAATGCACCCGCTCCACCTCCACCTTCTCCAGAAGCGGGATGTCGCCACCGTTATCGAGGGCTCTTCCGTGCAGGAACGTCTTCTGGGCCCCGTGCAGGTTATCAAGGTACGCCTCCATGTTGGGACTCAGGTGGCGAAGGCCGATCTCCTTCCGCACCTGCCTCAGGCTCGGCAGCTTCGACGAAGGCGAGTGCTCGTACTGCTCCCTCACCTTCCCGATGAATTCGGCCTCCCTGATCAGCTGATACGGATCCATGCCTCATTTTACCACGCCAAAAAGGGGACGGATAACTTTTTTCTCGCTCACCGCGACGACGGAGTGCCTTCTCCCTCATTCTCGGCGTCCATCCATGAGATGGGACGCCTCCCCCTCGACAGGGCTCGGAGCCTTGAGCCTGCCGAAGAGCGAGGGCGCACTTCGACCGACCACGGAAGGGACCGCTACGCGATCCTGTCGGCCGAACCACGAATCCGCTCGAATTCACCCCGCCGCCGCTCTTCTGAAGACGTGCCTGTTCCCGTGATTGCCCGTATGGTAACATCATCGAATTCCGACAAAAGGAGGCACACATGGAGACGCGCGGATTCGGCGACACCGGCATACAGGTAAGCGAGATAGGCCTCGGCTGCGGCGGGCTGGGCGCCGGCAGAATGAAGGACCTGGAGCACGTTCTCGAGTACGCGTTCGATCACGGCGTCACGTTCTACGACACCGCGGACATGTACGCGGGCGGCGCGAGCGAGGAGACCCTCGGGAAGGTGTTCGAGAAGAAACGGAACGACATCGTCCTCTGCACCAAGTTCGGCACAGTCATCAATCCGGACGGAAAGTCATCACACAAGAACGTCTCGCTCGGGCACATGCGCGAGGCGCTCGAGGGCTCCTTCAAACGTCTGCGCACCGACCACTTCGACGTGTACCTGTTCCACAACCCGCCGATATCCGTCCTGGAGGATCGGGCGCTCTTCGACGCGCTCGACGCGCTCGTGGACGAGGGCAAAATCCGATGCTACGGCACGTCCATAGACAACGGCGGAGACGCAACCCGCTTCCTCGACGAGACCGGCAGCAAAGGGATCCAGATGATACTCAGCCTGTTCCAGCAGGGCGCGCGAGAGCCGTTCCTGCAGGACGCGAAGGATCGCGGCGCCGGCGTCATCATCAAGGTCCCGCTTGCGGGGGGAACGCTGACCGGCCGGTTCACCATGGAGTATCCCGGCCCGGATGACGGCCGAAGGAAGCGCTGGGGGGAAAATGACTACAAAAGTCGTCTCGACCTGGTCGAGAAGGTCCGGCCGATACTCGAAAAGCCGGGACGGACGATGGCACAGGGAGCGCTCGCGTGGCTGCTCTCGCTGGAAGGCGTCACCGTCCTCATCCCCGGCATCTCGTCGATCGAGAAGGTCAAGGAAAACATCGGCGCCGGCGGTATGCGACTCACCCCCGACGAGATGCAGGCCCTCGACGAGCTCGGCGGCGGCGAGGTCCGCAACGCCGACCTCCGCTGGTAGGGGACGTTCACAAGATTACCAGTTTCTTTCGGGATGGTCGGAAAGCAGGCGATTGAGACAAACTGAGACTAACGCATCTAACGTTCACCGGTCCCTTGCGTCGTCGCCGCCGCGTGGTATCATAACTGTCGGAAGTCGCATTCCGTCTCAGGCATCGTTCATTTGGAACCCCGAACCGCAACGGAGGATCTCATGATGAATGCCCGCAGGTCTCTCACTATTCTCACGGCAGTCCTTCTTTTCACCGGCGCCGCCCTTGCCGCGGACTGGCACGTTCCGTACGGCCCGAACCAGACGGAGCGGAAGAACGTCTTCGAGTTCACCGAAAAGCCGCAGGTAAAGATCATCGGCAGGGACAGGTACGAGATCACCTTCGCGGTGAAGGACGCGTGCGACGTCACGGTCGCCATCATAGACAAGGAAGGCAAGACGGTCCGCCGCCTCGCCTCCGGCGTCCTCGGGAAGAATGCGCCGGAGCCGTTCGAAAAGAACTCACTGAAGCAGAAGATCTACTGGGACGGCAAGAACGACTTGGAGCTGTACGCGAAGGACCCCGAGACGTTCAGCGTGCGCGTCTCCCTGGGACTCAACCCCACCTTCGACAAAACGCTGGGGTGGCACCCGTACGACGCGGCCACCTGGGACGTCGCGAACGACTACCGCCTGTACCGGGCGGTGTGGGCGCACGAAGACGGCGTGTACGTGCTCATGTCCGCCCACCCGCAATTGCGCCTCTACGACCACGACGGAAAGTACGTGAGGACCGTCCTCCCGCCCTCCGCGAACGCGCCGAAAGAGGCGCTCGAAGGCCTCAAGAAGGTCGAGGTGGAGCCCGGCAGGAAACTCCTCGACTCCCATCTCGCCCCGCGCCTCCACTGCGCGCACGGCGCGGTTTACGGCAATCAATGGATATGGCTGTCGCGCGGCAAGCGAGAGCCCCTTCGCACGTATCGCCTCCGGCTCCCCCACGGCCAATACGGCATCTGGCAGGAGGCATCGAGATCCTCCGAAGGCGTCCAGAAGGACGGCGGCGACGGCAACAGCATCAAGTGCGCCCTCTCCCCGGACGGGAAATGGATATACGTCAGCGGCCTTCACACGTACTGGGGCAGCGGTCCAAAGTCTACCTGCATCTACAAGGTGGACACCGCCGGCGGCAAGGGCGGGGTGCTCTGCGGCGTCCCCGGCAAGCCCGGAAGCGACAACGACCGTTTCCAGCAGCCGGAGGGGATCGCGGTCGACGCCCAGGGACGCGTCTACGTCTGCGACCACACCAATAACAGAGTCCAGATATTCTCGCCCGAAGGGAAGCACCTCAAGACGATCAAGATCAAGTGGCCGTGGCAGGTGGGCATCGACCGCAACACCGGCGGCATCTACGTCATCCATTTCCCGGGCACCGGCAAACGATCGAGAAACACGGCCGGCGGATTCACCAACACCCACATGGGCCTCCGCCTGGTGCGCTTCACGAGCTTCGACGATCCGACGGAAGTCGCGTCGGTGGACCTGCACACGGACATAGGCCAGCTCAACCGCCGCCGCGAGGCGATATTCACGGTGGACTATCACGCGAAGCCGACGCGGGTCTGGGTCGCCCCCGACCCGTTCACCCTTCGCGTATTCCAGGAGAAGGGAAACACTTTCGAACAGCTCCTCGACTTCCGCACCAAGGTGCGCGAGGCCGGCCTGACCCCGTACATGATGAACTGCGGAGAGGTCACCGGCGGCCCCCCGTCGCGGACCGCGCGCGACCCCAACCGCGAGATACTCTACTACCAGGGCGCGGACAAGCCGGCCATGCAGTACGAGCTGGCCACCGGCAAGTGGAAGATGATGAAGTTCCCCACCGGCGCGTTCTACGTGGACCGGGCGGTGGACGCCCACGGGTATCTCTTCGCCCACCTCCTTCGGTGCGTCACCCGGCACGACCCCACCGACGGCCTTCGCGAGGTCCCGTTCGACTATGGCGAAAAGCTCGACCCCAACGAGATCGGCGACAACAACCCGGGCGTCCTCGGCGCGATACGGACCAAAACGCAGGGCGTCTACGGCAACCGTGACGGCTTCGGCGTCAACCAGCGCGGCGACATCGCCGTGGTCTCCGCCATATACTACGTCCCCCGCTTCGAGGAGGACGCCGAGATAAAAAGCATGGCATGGGGACCCACCGACAAGGCCCACGACGGCGGACAGCAGGTCTATGCGGCGTGGCAGAACAGCATACAACAGAAGCTCAAGCGCGGCGAGTACATATACCACGTCCGGCGCTACCCGGGCCGGTATCTGGCCGGAAGCACCATCTGGGTCTACGACCGCACCGGCGAGGCGCGGAGCGAGGACGTCATACAGGGTCTCAAGCTCGCGGCCGGCGTCCAGCTCGACATGCAGGGGAACCTGTACACATCATTCGAGAAGTCCGCCATGATCGGCGGAAAGCCGTTCCTGCAAGGAAGGGCATCCGTGGACAGCAAGACCGTAGGAGAGCTGAACGAACCGGTGACGGGCACATTCATGAAAACACCCCCGACCGGCGCCCGGGTGTTCCTGAAGCAGGCCCACGTCCCTCTCGAAACCGTGCCCAAGAGGCCGATGGACGTAGACGGGGGATGGATCGAGGGCGCGCTGTGGACCTACGCCGG
>CAYMFW010000168.1:0-10683 GCA_964389785.1 uncultured Planctomycetota bacterium | reverse complement strand
TCACCTCCGACGGCCAGGGCACCTGCTCCGTCAGGTGCTTCGTCATCACCACCGCGGCGCTCGTGCCCCCGAACGGCGGCTTGCCCGTCACCGCGTGGTACAGCGTCGCCCCGAGGGAGTAGATGTCCGTCCGGCCGTCTATGTCCTTCTCGCCCCGCGCCTGCTCCGGGCTGACGTAGTGAGGCGTGCCCACCATCATCCCGCTCTGCGTCAGCATCGCCGCCTCCGCGTCCTCGTGCTTGGCCAGCCCCAGGTCGCAGAGCTTCGCGATCCCCTCTATGTCTATCATGATGTTGTCCGGCTTGACGTCCCGGTGGATGATCCCGTGCCGGTGCGCCCACGCCAGTCCGCGGGCGACCTGCATCGTAACGTGCAGCGCGTATTCCTCGTCGAGCGTCCCTCTCTCCTTGACCACCTGCCGGAGCGTCTTGCCCTCGACGAATTCCATCACCATGTAGTGGTACTTGTCGGTACTGCCGACGTCTATCGCGTTGACGATATTGACGTGGTTCAGCTTGGCGGCGATCTTGGCCTCGCGGATGAACCGGGCGGCATAGTCCGGCGACTTGGCCAGGCGCGGCGAGAGGATCTTCACCGCGACGATTCGATCGAGAGAAACCTGCCGCGCCTTGTAGACCGCGCCCATGCCTCCCTCGCCGAGCTTGGAGAGCAGCTGGTAGCCGGGAATCGGGTTCTGCGCAGCCTCAGGCATCGTCGTCCCTCATCGATAAAGTGCGCTCAGACGGATGATTGTGGCAGATTCCAGGTATTGTGTCAAAAGGAACGACCCGGTACAATGCGGTATCAGCGGGCTATGAAACAAGGGAGGAGAATGTGAAGCTGCGGAAGGTGATTCTGGGAGTTGCGGTTGTGGTGTGTACCGGCGCGCTGGCGTTCGGCGGAGAGGGCGGGGCCCAGCAGGGCGGACAGGCCGGACAGAGACGGGGAGGGCGTCAGGGACGGGGCGGACAGGGCGGCATCCGGATGCCCAACCTGTTCGGCAACCGTGCCGGCGGGGTCACCCGCCAGTTTCTGGCGGAACGGCTGATGGGGCGGTTCTCCAAGGAGGAGGTCCCGGAGGAACTGAAGCAGTGGGCCGCGGAGACGCGACTTATTCAGCTTCGCGTGCGTGTCCTGGAGCGGCAGATAGAGAAGAAGGAGGAGGAGCTTCTGGAGTCGAAGGAGCTCGCTCCTCTGCTCGCGGCCTATGACAAGGCGTGTGCCGAATACCGGGCGGCGATGGAAAAGAACGGGGAGATCAAGAAGCGCCGGGAGCAGATCGCCGAGATCAGCAAGTCGCTGGAACAGGCGCTCTCGGGCGCCGGCGCCGGCGAGGACATGCGGCAGCGCTACCAGAACATGCGCGGCCAGATGGACGAGCGGCGCACCTTGGAGGAAGAGATCGTCTCCATCATCGAGAAGGACGCGGCCGTCCAGGGATTTTCGCAGGTGAAGATGAAGGCGGCGATGGCGTTCATGGACGAGTACGACGCGGCGAAGGAGAAGGATATCGCGCTCGCCGCGATGGAGAAGGACAAGAAGCAGCTCGAAGAGACCCTCCAGGAGGTCGAGCGCGCCGTCAACCAGTACGGCCGTGAGAAGGGGCTGATCGGCGGCGGCAGGCGGCGCGGCCAGGCGACCACCCCGGCACCGGCGGGCGGTGAGAAAAAGGCCCCTGCCGCGGAGGGAGCAAAGAAGGGGGAGAAGGCCTCGGAAACGTCGTTCTAGGGTTCCCGGGGGATCAGGATCGGGGGTTCGCCGGGGAGGGGGCGGCGGCTCTCACCTTGCGCCGCATGGCGAGGCGCTCATCCACGACGTTCTTTCTCTCCAGACGGATCGCTTCCGTGTCCTTCTTGCCTTCGGATGAATCCTTGTTGGCGCGCTGGTACTGCTCCCATCTCCGCGCCATCTTCGCCGGCATCTTGATGGACTCGACGACCTTCCCGTTGTCTCCCTTCAGGAGAAGCTCCTGGTCCCTGCCGACGTCTATCTTCTTCGCATCGGGGTGCTTCTTTCCCAGCTCGATACCGAGCCTGGTGAATTCGTCCAGCGCCTCCTTGGCCTCGGCCGCGGCATCGTCCATGTCGCCGGCGACCTCGTGGATCCGGTCCTTCAGCTCGGAGGACTTGTTTCTGAGCGCGACGTCCTTCTCCAGCATCTCCCTTCTCAGTTTCAGCTGTTCCGCCTTCTGCAGCATCAGCTTCTGTTCGTCCCGGGCTACGGTGACGGATTCCTCCTGTTCCTTCAGGTCCTTTTCCGCCATCTTGAGCATGGCGTACTTTCTCTTGAAGGAGGGGGGCATGTCCGCTTCGTGAAGGTTCTCGCCGTCCTTGTTCCGGTACACCAGCTTCATCACGTCGGTCTTGGTGTGGACGCCGACGACCACGGAGGTCGCCTCCTCCACCCGTCCCGTCAGCTCTTCCTTCAGTGATCTCAGGTCCTGCTTCATCCTGGTGACGTCCTCGCCCGCCAGCCGGATCTCGGACTCGCACGCGACGATCGCGGAGGCGAGCGCGTGCGCCTCGCTCCTGAGGGATGCTTCCTCTTCGGCCATCTGCTCCGGGGTCTTCCGACGGGACACGTACGGCTTGCTCGGCGTATCCTCTTCGATTTCCTCGAGCGCCTCCGCGGGGACCGCTTCCGGTATTTCCTCCGCGACGGGAACAGCCTCCTCGGGCTGCGGTTCCGGCTCGGACACCTTGGGAGGAGTGGCGAGCACCGCGCGCGGGCGGTTGGAAGGGGCCGGGGCGGGCACCGGCTCGGGCACCGGCTCGGGCACCGGCTGCAGCTGGGACGCGGCTTCCTCGATCGCACTGACCACGTCGGTGGCCTTTTTCGCGGGATCCTTCGTCTCGGATTTCGACAGGGAAAGCTTTCTCCCTCTCTTGATTCGCGTGCTTGCTCGTACCGCCATCGTCAGTTCCTCCTGGCTTGATTTGTCAGAACTGCAGCGAAGGTATGATACCGCTTCGAGACGCGCGACACAAGGGTGTGTCCGCAACACCTGTGCCGGGAGCGACTTAGCGAGTGGTTCTCTTCACCTCCCGCGCCGTTACGGTGACCGCGTCGTACCGGCTGTCGACGGTACCGTTTATCACGTAAGGCCCCGGGCCGCGAAGTATCGTCCGGAGCTTTCGGAGCGTCCGGGGAAACAGGGTGACGTCGAATATGCCCGTCTCGTCCTCGAACGTGACGAACTCCATCGGCTCGTCGTTCCTCGTCACGGTGGTACGCGCCGTGTCTATGATGCCGAGCAGGCGGATATTCCTGCCTGTCAGGTCGGGTATGTCGCGGGCGAGTGAGAGCCCGTTGCGTTTCAGCTTCTCCCTCGCCAGTTCCGCCGGGTGCGCCGACAGCGGGCACCCTGTGGTTTCCATCTCGTAGCCGACCTTTGCCTCCGTGGAGTAATCGGGAAGGGGAGGAAGGCACGGATCCTCGGCCACCATCAGCCGTCCCTGTTCCGGCGGCATCCTTTTCGTTCCGCCGTGGGCCGAGCGGCACTGCCAGACGAGCCGGGGCCGGGAGAGGCCGGTGAAGTCGAACGCCCCGGCCAGCGCCAGGTTCTCCAGCTCCGGAAGACTTATCGGGACCCGGCTCAGGAAATCGTGCAGGGAGAAGAACGGCTCGCGCTCCCGCTCCCTGAGTATCGCCTCGAGCGTCTTCGCGTGGAGCAGTCGGACTTCGGAGAGGCCCATCCGGATATGGGGACAGATTTGAAATCTGTCCCCATATCCGTGTTCCGCCGTGAACTCGGCGCGCGAATTGTTCACGCACGGCGGCAGGACGTCCGCGCCCAGCCGTTTCGCCTCCCAGACGTACACCCGCCTGGGATATATCCCCTGTACGTTGTTGATCGCGGCGGTCATGTACGCGGCCGGGTGATGCGCCTTGAGGTACGCCTCGTGATACGCGACCAGCCCGTAGCCGGCGGCGTGACTCCGGCAGAAGGAGTACTCGGTGAACTTCGCCATCTGCACCCACATCTCCTCGGCGGTCTCGCGAGGGATGCCGTTTCGGATCGCTTTCCCGAGAAAGTACCGCGACACCTTCGCGAGGTCCTCCCGCGACCTGCTCTTTTTTATCGCCTTTCGAAGTTTGTCTCCCTCCTCGAGCGAGATCCCGGCGAGGACGCTTCCGACCAGCATCGCGTCGTCCTCGTAGAGCATGATGCCGTACGTGTCTCCGAGCACGTCCTCGAGGGAGGGGTGGGGGAGATGTACGGGATCGATGCCGCGCGCCCTCCGGACGAACGCCTCCTTCATTCCGATGGACGCCGGGGCGGGACGTATCAGCGCCAGCGCCTGGATCACCCGGCGGACCGACTCCGGCCGGAGCATCGAGAGCAGATGCCTCATCGCGGGCGACTCGAGCTGGCAGCATCCCAGCGTCTTCCCCTTCTGCAGAAGCCGGATCGTCTTCGGGTCGCCGTCGGGGGGTGGGGATGCGTCGGATCGCTTCATGATATCGAGGGATTCCCGCACCGCGGAGAGCGCCCTGTTCCCCAGCAGGTCTATCTTCACCAGGCCGATGTCCTCTATCGCCCGCATCTCGTACTGGGTGATGACAATGCCCTTCGGCGCCTTCTCGAGCGGCACATAAGTGTATATGGGACGGTCGGATATGACGACTCCCCCGCAGTGGATGTTGAGGTTGTGCGGTGCGCCGATGATCCTCTCCGCCGTATCGAGCACCGTGGCGAACGGCTCCTCGTCCAGCGGGACCTCCGGGAAGTTTCCGGCGATCTCCTGCCGCAGCGGAATGCCGTCCTCGTAGGATATCTTTTTGCTTATGCGGTTGACGAGATTGTTGGAGACGCCGTGCGCCTTCGCCGTCTCGCGGAACGCGCCTCGCTTTCGGAACATGGTGTGGGTGCAGATCATCGCGACGTACTCCGCGCCGTACTTCTTGTAGACGTAGTCGATCACCTCGTCGCGCATCCGCCAGCAGAAGTCCACGTCGATGTCCGGACAGTCCGTCCTGCCTATATTGAGAAATCTCTCGAACGGCAGATTGAACGCGATCGGGTCCACGTCGGTGATCCCCAGCACGTACGACACGATGGAGCTCGCTCCGGAGCCGCGGCCGACGACCGGTATTCCCCTGGACCTCGCGTACCGGACGATATCCGCGACGATGATGAAGTACTCGGAGAATCCGAGACGCTGTATCAGCTCCAGCTCCCGACGGATTCTCTCCTTCGCTTTCCGCCGCAGGGAAGCGCCGCTTCCGTGATAGCGCCGCCGCAGTCCCTCCGCGCACTGCGTGCCGAGAAGGGTGTTCGGCGTCTCGCCCGGCGGGAGCGGATACCGGGGGAATATCGGCCGTCCCATCGGGATATCGAGCCGGCACATGTCGGCGATCTCCAGGGTCTTCTCGAGCGCGCCGGGGAATCGCTTGAAGCGTTCGGCCATCTCCTGCGGCGACGCGAAATACGCATCACGGGTGCGGCACCTCTCCTCGCTCATTCTCGGCGCCATGGATGCAGAGATGGCGCCTCCGAGGGCGCGGTTCGACTGACCACTGAAGGGCCTTCGGCCTGTCGGTCTCACCACGAACCCGCTCGGAGAGGTGTCGCACTCGCTGACGGCCTTCCCGTTCTTAATCGCCGTCATTACACGGTGAAGCGCGTGGTCGCCCGGCTCCAGGAAATACACGTCGCCCGTCGCCACGGTATCCAGCCCGCGCGCGTCCGCGAATTCGCGTATCCGCCTGAGTGTCGTGATCGTCCGCCCGGGATACGCCAGCTCCATCACCAGGTACCGCCGCTCGATGTCCTCCAGAAGCGCTTCCACCAGAGAGGTGTCCTCCGTCATTACCACCAGGCCGTCGCTCAGTTTCCGAAGCGCCCTTCTCGTATCGAACCGCTCGTTGAGGTTCAACTCGGTGATGATCCGGCACAGGTTCGAGTAGCCGGTGATATTCCGCGCCAGCACCACCGCGTTTCCGGTGTGGTGCTCCAGGGAGGATCCCGTTACCGGCCGGATGCCCGCCTGCCGCGACAGCTTGTAGAACGGGACGGCCCCGTACAGATTATTCGTGTCCGTCAGCGCGACCGCTTCCACGCCGAAATCCGCCGCCCTCCTCAAAATTTCCTCCAGGCGCGCCGTTCCCGAAAGAAGCGAGTAGTTACTTCGTAAGTGAAGGGGTGCGTAGGACGAAGTCATGGCTGTTTCTGGGAAGGTGTCTCAGGAGCTCGATGGATTTACCGGTGATGACGGCCGCGTATCCGTACCGGTCCCGCAGGTCGTCGAGCGCGACGTACAGCCGTCGGAGCTTCGTTCGCTCGAGCGGGTCGAACAGGAACCGCTCCCTCGTCCGGGACAGGGCGAGGCCGGAGAGCGCCATCCCGACGGCGTGAAGGCTCACCCGCCGGGCGTGCAATCGCCCGAGGAGCTCCCGTGCCGTCTCGAATATCTCCGCGTCCAGGTCGGTGTGGTGGGGGAGCGTCTTCGACGCCCGGTCCCCCTCGTGGTCGGAGTACCGGATCTTCACCGCGACGGTACGGGCGGCGAGTCCCAGGTGCCGCGCCGTTTTCATCGCCCTCTCTACCAGATAGTAGAGCGTCGCCTCTATCTCGGCCGGGTCGATGGTGTCCTTCCGGAACGTGGTCTCGCGCGATATGGACCGGGGTATCTCGTTCCTGTGGATCACCATGGAGTCGCGTCCGTTCGCTCTCTCGTAGAGCGCGAGGCCGTTCCGGCCGAGGAGATCCAGGAGCGCGTGGGGGGGGAGACCCGCCAGCTCGCCTATCGTCGTCACGTTCACCTTGCGGAGCATGCCGGCCGTCGCCGGTCCGACGCCCGGAAGGTCCTTCACCGGGAGCGCCCGCACGAAGTCCCGCTCCTCTCCCTCCCGTACTGTCGTCAGTCCGTCCGGCTTTCCCTTCGCGGACGCCATGCGCGCGATCACCCGGCTCGTGGCGATGCCGACGGTGACGGAGAGCCCGCTCCCGGCGCCGACGGCGTCCTTTATGTTCCGTGCGATCTGTTCCGCGGTGCCGCGCAGCCGCTCACTTCCCGACAGCTCCAGGTACGCGTCGTCCAGGAACGTCTCCATGTCCGGGGTGAACCGGCCGCAGACGTCCCACACCTTCTGCGCGAACGCTTCATATATATGAGAGTCGCCGGGCAGTATCACCACGCCGGGGCACAGCCGCTTCGCCTTCCCGAGGGGCATGCCCGCGCGAAGTCTGAATCTCCTTGCCTCGTACGAGCACGACGCGATCACCCCGCTGCCCACTATCACCGGCAGGCCCCGCAGGGCCGGGTTGCGCAGCTGCTCCACGGAGGCGAAAAACGCGTCTATGTCGAGATGCAGAATCATGAGCTAAGGTGTTGCCTGCCTCCCCGCCTATTCATTCGACGCATACCCGGTCCAGGTGCCACGTCATGTCCCCGCCGTCCAGGTGCAGCTCGTACACCGCGCCCTCCGCGCGCACCGAGAAGAACCACCGCTTGAACCGGGTTTCCCTGTCCTCCCAGCGCGCGTGTATCCTCTCGACGTGCAGCGTCCGATCGTTATGCTTGAAGGCGAGGGGGGTGATGACCCCTCCCTGGAAATCGGCGCGGACTTTTATCGTTTCGTTCAGCGTTTCGACGATCATTGTTTCTACAGCGGCCGCACCACTCCCCGCACTATCCCCTGAATCGTCACCTTTTTCACGTACATCGGCTTCAGGTCCGGGTTGGCTGGCTGGAGGCGTATCCGTCTTTTCTCTCGGTAGAACCGTTTCAGCGTCGCGTTGCCGTCGGGCAGGAGCGCCACCACCGTCTGTCCGTTCTCCGCCTTCTTCGCCTTCTCGACCACGACGAAGTCGCCGTCGAGTATGCCGTCCTCGATCATGGAGTTGCCCTCGACCTGGAGCAGGAACTGGCTCCGGCCGCTGTCCAGGTCGAGTATGTCGTCTATGTCGATCGTCTCCTCCGTCTCCACCGCCTCGATGGGGCGGCCGGCGGCGATCCGCCCCAGCAGGGGGGTGCCGGCCGTCCTCATGAATTCCGGATCGACGATCTCTATGGAGCGGTGGGCGTACCGCTCCCGGCGTAACACGCCCTTCTCCTCCAGCGCGGCGAGATACTGCTGTACCGTCGGCTTGGTCACCCCCAGCCCGTCGGCGATCTCGTCCAGCGTCGGCGCGTATTCCCGGTCCTCCATGAAATCCCGGATGAATCCCGCGACCCGTATCTGATTCGGCGTCAGATTGCTCATAAATCCTCCTTTACATACATAGTACATACATTTCCGGGGGGTGTCAAGGGGCGGGATGAAAAGAATTTGAGGGCGAATCAATCGCCAATGCCATGGTCCCCGGGCTTGACATTATATGCCTCGAGGTCAAGCTGGCGCCGAAGTGGAACAACAGATGGGAACAGCCCATGAGAAACCTGAGGGCCCAGAAGTCTATTCGCGTGGAGAAGATGATCGGAGTCTACACCGGCAACAGGAAATACAGCTACGACGGGGTGGATTTTTTGACGGTGACCGACTTACTCAGCAGGCTCCATCAGGGCGAGATATTCTGAATCTACTTTATGGCCATCCCGCTGGCGGCGAACTTCCGGATTCTGGAAATCGGAAGTCACAGATGGGGAAGTCGTCTCAGCGAAAAGGAATCTCGTCTCTTCTCCGGATCATGAGGCGGTTCTGGTATACTCCACGGCGGTGGCAGGGAACGGTGCGGGGAAGGGCGGGACGAAACGGGGCCGCATTGCCGCGTTGGAAGTAATCCGTACTCTTGACAAGACGATGGTCCTGTCTGCGGTCCGGAAGCTTCAGGGGAAGAACGAGATGAGATGGCTTGTGGAACATCTTAGTCTGGATCTGGAATCGCTCAGCGATTAGAGGCAGATGGCGGCAGCCATGAGGACATAATGGGAGAAGACATGCAGACGGATGACTACACGGTTTCGATAAACGGGCGGGCGGTTCGCGTTCATGCGGCCCGGGTATCCGTCGTTCCGTTCAACCAGTTGTGGCCGGGATACCAGCGGCCGTTGGACCAGACGGAGCTGGCGGCGTTCGCGTCCTGGGACATGGACGGCCCGGTGGAGGTGGAGATAGTCTCTCGACGGCCGGTGGAGCGCGTCGTGATGCGCCCGGTGTCGCGGGGAATCGTGCCTTCGGTCGACGGCAACCGTATCGTCTTCACGCTCGATCGGCCGGCTCAGATTGCGGTGGAGATCAACGGGTATCACGGGGCGCTTCACCTGTTCGCCAATCCGCCGGAAGAAGGGGTTCCGGACCCGGACGATCCGAACGTCATCTTCTTCGGGCCGGGCGAGCACGACGCGGGCAGGATCGGACTCCAATCCGGTCAGACCGTCTACATCGCCGAGAACGCGGTCGTGTACGGCGTGATCGAAGCGCGAAGCGCCGATAATCTGAGGATTCTCGGCAGAGGCATCCTGGACGGAAGCCGGTTCGAGCGCATCACCAGGATGTATGACTACGAGAGCGCTCCGGAGCCCTTCGGAACGCTCTCGCTGTACGCGTGCAATGACGTGGAGATCGACGGCATCATCACCCGCGATCCCAACGTGTACAACGTCACCCTCGTCGCCTGCCGGGACGTGCGTATATCCAACGTCAAGGTCGTCGGCTCGTGGCGCTACAACTCCGACGGTATCGACCTTCTCAACAGCCAGGAAGTGACTATCGAGCGATGCTTTGTCCGGTCGTTCGACGACAGCATCGTCCTGACGGGGTGGCCGCAGTTCTACGGGCTGCCCTGCGGCCACCTTCCCTGCGAGGACGTGGTTGTCAGCGACTGCGTCATATGGAACGACTGGGGCCGGGCGCTGGAGATCGGCGCGTCTTGTTCCGCTCCGGAGATCCGCGACGTGGTCTTTCGCGACTGCGACATCATCCGCGTCGCGCATATCGCCCTGGACGTCCAGAATTGCGGCCACGCTCTCGTCGGGAATATCCGTTTCCAGGATATCCGCGTGGAGCTGGACGACGGTCTGCCCGTCCCGAGGATACAGGCGGACAAAGCGGACCGATACGATCCCGGGGCGAACGGGGGGCATTGCCCGGACCTCTGCGTGGCGGAAATCAGGCGGAGCATGTGGACGAGGGACAAGGATCCCGGGCAGGTGAGAGACGTTGTGTTCGAGAACATCGCGGTCACGGGAGACGGGAATCCGGCATCCCGCCTGGCCGGGTACGATGCCGGCCACACCGTGGAAGGCGTTACGTTCAGGAATATCACGATTGACGGGCGCCCGATCGGTGACCCGCAATCGGGCAACGTCGCGATAGGCGATCATGTGCGCGACGTGCGGTTCGAAGCGCGTGCTTCGGAGTGAAAAAGGGGGGGGCGAATGTCCTTTCGATGTGGGGGCTAATCGAGGTGTCTGGAGCAGGGGGTTCGAGGATACCTATCTGCGTGATGGTCAGGTCGTCGGCGATGTTCAGCGTATTCGCAACCGTAATGCTGTAGATGCTGTTCATGTCAACGGAGACGTCGCCGGCTATCTCTATGGTGTCGTTCACGGTCACGTGGCCGCTGTTCTTGTCGGGCGCTCGGGGGTCAGCCGGTCCCGCAGGCGCCGGCCATGATCGTGGATAATCTCGTCGAGGACTGTGTCGGCGCGGCGGTGAACCAGGTTTTTCCGGTGACCGACTTTCTCAGCAGGCTCCATCAGGGCGAGATATTCTGAATCTACTTTATGGCCATCCCGC
>CAYMFW010000167.1:0-10738 GCA_964389785.1 uncultured Planctomycetota bacterium | reverse complement strand
CTGCAAACACATCTACATAAATACACAACAGAAAACGCGCTCATTTCTCGCCTGCTAAAACAACAGTTTTTCTGTCTTCTGTAAGGAATAGTCTTTCAGATGCTATCATTTTCTTTGTCCTCCTTGGATTCCGTGGATTTGATATCCCCATCAAGTTTATTTATAGTCAATCCTTTCCCCTTTGATTTCCCCTTTGATTTCCCCTTTGGTTTCCTCTTTGTTTTCACCTTTAGTTTTTCGGGTTCAGGTTCTTCTACCTTTTTTGTATCAGGAGCGGAAACCATCAATCCAAACTTAATGGCTATTTTATCCGGAATCTCATCACCCGGCTTATAGACAAGTCGCCGTCCACGTCTGTCGTTTTCGTTGACTATCTCGCCGGTATCTGTCTCATAATATCTTTCTTTTGATCTCAAAACATTCTCCCTTCAAAAGGGGGCAAAGGCCCCCTTAATTATTTGTTGATATATCCCATAACAAGATTATAGAGAAATCCTGCATTTGTAGCGTTGTTAATCGAAAGATAAAACGGCTCCCCGATATAGGGATGTACAAGAGTGATTAATCCTTTTCCTATTTCGGTCTGAACACTTGCCGTGAGGTGAACTTTGAGACTCTTATTATCACCAACTACACCAAACACATTTACCTTTGCCCCTGCTGCCACAGCCTTGACAAGATTATTTGTGCAGGTAATGACACTACCCGCCAGTGACGCAACCGTGTTGAACTCCCAGGTGCCATCTGTACATTGATAAGCTATGATATCGCTCGCTGCTGCTGCGTTACCTGCAGGATCTTTAGGCGCATCTGTACAGGTAATATCTTTCTGTGCTGCTGCTGCTGCTGCTGCTGCTGTATTTCTTGATCCCGCTCCCTCTGCAAACATAAATGATGCAGTGTGAGCGGTCGCAGCTGCAAGATATAATAATTCAAGCAGAGCTAATCTCTGTCCGTCCTGTGCGGGGATTTCTTCATCAATAGCCGTATTGGCTGCCTCTGTATGATAATCATGTGTCAGAAAATCATAAACATATGCTCCATTCATTTCTTCTTCCTCCTTCTCAGAAGCTTGTGATCACACAATTAGAAACTTGTGATTACACAGAAAGCTGCCGGTCTATAAACCGGGAATGCAACCCGGATTTCTGCCCGGATAGCCAGCTTGTTATATACGAAATACGTATCATGGCTGTCACTTATCGCAATTTCTATTCCCTTTTTCTCAAAAAGCTGACAGAAATTAGCAAAATCGCCAACACATACACTATTTTCCGTTTCCGCTGTTGATTCAACAACAGGGAGACCCCAAATTCTCACCGGTCCAGGCTCAGAAGGATTCCCCAGGATATACAATCCGTCGTCAGTCCTCATCAACCTGATAACCTGCCAATCATTTGGATGCATTATGATGTTATTGGGTTCAGCCTGACCGGTTACCCTTACATTTTTGATTGCAGTATAAATTGCATCAAATCTGTCACCGGCAAGCACAAACGTCTGTATCCCAGTTGTATTAAGGATTCCTGCAAGATTCGGAGCAACGCCGTTCCCAACAAGTAATTGAAGATCAAGACGCTGTCTCAACATGAAGGTAAGACGGCCTGTAAGATAACTCTCAATTCCATCAACATCCTCAAGCTGTTCTGATGTTACGGGAATCCACACTGCAACCTTGCGGACCGTTGAGCTTCTTTCCGTGAGGGCCAGTGTAGCCTCAGGCTTTGCTACTCCCTCATCGACTTCCGCAGCAGCGTTTGTGAATGTCGTTTCCTCCATATATACAATAGCTGTCTGACTGGTCCGCCCCATGGGGATTATGTCAACCACTTTAATCGGTCTGGTTGCGAATGGTACCACAAGCCCGGTCCTGATTGTTTCCGGCGCCCATCCTGCGGAAGTTTGAAATAACGTCTTTAACTGGATATCAAGTTTTGCAGGTACGTTTTTTTGTTTTGAATCCTGGTAAGCTTTGAAAGCATTGGATTCAATGAATAATTTCCCGATATCTTTAACTTCCATTTGATTACCAGGCTGAGGGAGGTGGGTCCCGCCGGCTTTTCCAATCGCATCCTGGCGTTCCTTGTCAAGTTGAGCGGTTTTTTCCAGCGCCACAAGCTCGTCAATCTCTTTCCCCAGATCTTCAAGCTCTTTGTTGCTTTTCTTAATATGCTCAGCTTTTGCCTTACTATCACCTTCGATTAAGGTGATCTTATTCATATCGAGTTCGGACCCTGCCTGCTCCATGATATTATGGAGATTTTTTTGCTTAGTCTCAAACTCTTCCCGTTTTTCAATTAACTTTGTAGATGGCATCTGTCTGCCTCCTTTCTGAAATTGTTTTTTGAAACCGTAAAAACTCTCTGAACATTTCATCATGTTTCGTCTGAACATCTTCCAGCCTGCGGATTAGTTCGGACAATTTAGATTTCATGAGAGCTGCCCGTTTCATAGTTTCCTCGGAAGGATGACGGTTTTCTATTTCCCTCAATTCTCCGAGTTTTTCAATACGCTCAATAATCCGTTCAACAGCTGCTTGCACTGTCTCTATATGCTTAATAAGCGGTATTGACTTTGTATGTTTTGCATCGGTAGCTTGCCCCTCTGCATTATTACCTTTATCATTTTTGATATCGAGTAACCGAGTATTAACACCGGCGCCCATAAGGACCGGGGAAACCTCGTTGACTTTGATTTTTTTCAGTATCCGGACTCTCCGCCCGTCTTTTTCCTGGTATTCATAGTCTATCTCAGGAAGGGAATAACTGAACTCCTGAACCCGGCCTTTTGATTTGAGATATTTCATTTTTTTGAATACCGCAACCGACGCAGGATCTTCCATGTCGATTTCACCCTCGATGATAGCTTCGTTTCCCTGTTCATATATTTTTCCAACACCAATGGGGAGCGCACTGACACCCGGCCCCCAGGATCCATGATTATACTGACTGATAATTACATTCTGATTACCGAATGCTCCGGGAAGCGTTATATCTTCATCTTTATCGATAACATTAAGGGTTGAAAATATCGCAGAGAATTTCCCCTCATCGGTATCGTCAAACTTTAATTTATCTATTGAAAAAATCTTACTTTCTGACATTGCTCTTCCTCCTATATTCCCCGTCTTTTCCCAGGTTTTAATTTTTTTTTCATGATAAACTCTCTATTACTGGAGTATACGAAAGTGTCCCATTCGGATGTTCATCCAATGCATAAGCCTCCGCTATTGTAATTATCTGACCATTACGCTCGATGCACATTTCACACGATGTTGATAATTGTCCGTCAACTATCTCAACCCTGGAAACGCCGGCCTGTTTGTATGCCTCAAGGCTGGATATGTTTTGACAATATTTGGTTTCGGTCCTGGCAATCATTTTCGCCCTTATTTTTGATGAGGACCATGGTCCGGCTGACACACAATCCTTGATTTTCTGTGCTGCCTCATATGGTCCCGCGCCGGCTTCCCTGGATTCCGCCAGGGCTTTGAATACCGCATCCTTTGTATTTTTCTTCAAATCAAGTAATCCCTTGCGGGTTCCACCTTCCTGAACAAGCCTGGTTTCAACAGGATCCGTTAGATTGACTGCAAGGCCGGTTATCGATTTTATTGTATTGAAAGTCTCTTTTCCAACCCGTAAATAATGTGGACCGTAATCTATGATATCAGTGTCAATTTCATCCGCAATTAGATCAGCATAATATCTGTCGAGTTGATCATCTTTTTTCTCGACATTGTTATAGGCCAGTCTTTCAATCCCCTGCTCCTGAATTATCCGTTTCCATATCTCTGCTGCAGAATCGCCCAGGGCATCAAGTGTTTTTCTCAGTTCACGTGCCTGTATATCTCTTAATCGTATTTCAGACGACATGAAAGCCTGGGCAAGCTTCTGTCTCCAATTCTGATTTAAATCCTTTGTATTGAAGATATAAGGCAGAATATATTTAGACTTATTTCCATCCCCATTATTATTTCCGTCATCCTGCGCAGAAGAGGATTGATTCGACAAATTACCTGCAGGGAAAACAACAGTACTGAATGGCAGGAAATATACATTATGTTCTGGTTTCACCTCATATCCAAGTTTTTCACGAGCTTCCGCTTGTGTGATCAATCCGTTTTTCATTTCTTCGGTAGTCCTCTTTGATTTTTCGTTTTCATCTTCCTGCAGGACTCGTATTTCAGACAGATCAAAATCAATCGTCCAGTTCTCTGGATCCGATACAAAATCAGGAAGTAACTGAGTGTTAAGTTCGTCCGCAATCAGATTCTGCATCGGTATAATACAATCCTCATAGGCTGACTCACGGAGTTCTTTCATGGTTGCGCCTACTTTTGTCTGCTGTAATCCAGTACCAAACCCGACAACCGCAGCCGGAACGCCCAGTATAGCGGTGACACGTTCCTCCGGGATTTCTCTGAGTTTTGAAAGGTCCATTTGAGACGGCGTAAATCCAAATTCCTTGATATCTGTTTTTGACGACATTACGAGAGGTTCACCTCTCCTGTCCTTTCCGAATTTTTCCTTAAATGCATCCTTGACGGCTTGTTTGTCTGCTTCGCTTACCGTTCCCACCTCTGCCCCGGGACTCATCACTATCCCGGGAATTCCCATATTTCTAAGCAGACTTGACGAGAAATTAGCTGCTTCATCATCTGTAAATATTTCCCGGAAAAGACTTTTAAGGGGAGCCATTCCCTTCCTGGTATTATAAGGATCTATTCCAAATCTTAAGTGAATTACTTCTGAAGGATCTATTTTGATTGTTTCGTTTTGTGGCCGGTATTTGTAATAATCAATAAATACTTCTCCACCCTTAGGGAAATGCGGTTCTATTACCCAATGGGGAACATACCACAACTCAATAGGTTTTAATTGATTATTACGAACTTTAAGAATATAAACATTACCGTCAAGGTTATATGACAGCGCAATTGCCATTCTAAGTAATCGACCTGAATAGAAAGGATTCGGTTTTTTCAGTAAAGAAAGAATATCGTGTGAATCCTCAACCTGGTCATTTTTTTTGATTATTATTTTCGCCTCAGCCAAGCGCCGGCAAATCCAAAATATTGGGGCCATGACAACACTGGACCCGGTACCTCCGCCGACTTCTTTCTCATAATCATATTTTGTTCTGGGGAGTAACCATGTCCACAACTGCCCTTTTGGGAAAACCATAGCAGACAAAGCCTTCTGAACTATTCTGGTAAAAAAGCCCGATTTTTTCATACAGGCCTCCAGACTATTTGCCGGCAAATCATTTCCCATCCCGTGACAAGCGCTGCTATCTGGTCGTCGTGAGCGCCAGACGGATATTCCCCGGCTTCCTGTAGAAAAGCTTGATTCCAACCGCCACGAAGTAAAAAAACGTTCCCGGCTTCAAATACAGGTTCTATCGGTGCAGTCCTAACCATTAAATCAGCAGGAGGGGTAACCTTCTCAACGATTCTTAATCCTTTCAAAACTTCCTTTAGGTTAGTATATGTATCCTTGTATCCTGCCACACTTTCAGTCCCGATTCTTATTCCTGGGCCGTCAATCTTCGCCGTCTGTCTAATTGTTCTATCACGGGCAGGTGCTTCCCACTGACCACGAACCATATCAGCAATCCACAAAACTGGAATTTTTTCATCTATGCCCTCAACAGACTTCCAGGTAACGGACATCTTGATTCCTGCGGTATAATCGGGATCCTGTTTCACGAGTTCCTTTTTTGTACTCGCAAGGTCCCAAGCCCTGACATATTTCAGACTTTCCGGGAATGAATCGATTATCTGGATACGATCTGTTTTCAAAATGTTTCCACCCCGCGGGACCGGATTACACTGCAATAGGCTTGCGGTACCGTAAGACCCTAACGCTGCAGACTGACTTTTATACCAGATTTCCGGGAAGCGTTCAGGGAAAAGATATCCGGATCTATAATCCTTGCTCATAGCTGGAAAATCGATAATCTTGAACTTCGGGAAATCGGGATCCTCTTTCATAGCCTTTTCAGATCGCCCAATTATATCATCAATATGCCATGGAGTAGCAACAATAATTGTAATTGACACAGGGGCCCGGCGAGTAAGAAAATCGTTTGTAAAGGATTCCCAATTAACGTGCCTGATTGTTGGTGATTCCGCTTCCCGTCTGTTCTTATGATAATCATCGAGAATCCCGAGACTATACCCGCGCCCTGTCATCGGGCCTCCGAGACCCACGGCATTCATTCCGCCTGTATGTTCTGCAATTTCCCAGTGTTTTACCGCAGTTGCTTCTTTACTCAATTTCAGGTATGAAAATAATTCAAGAAATTGATCACTCTGGAAAAGTGCACGACTTGCACGGGAAAAATCATAGGACAAATCCGCCTCATATGTGGCAAGTAGTATTTCCTCATCCGGAAATAATCCGAGAAAATGCGCTGGCAAATACCGGGAAGCAATATCAGATTTTCCATGCCGGAAAGGAATCTTAAGAATAAGAAAAGATGACTCCCCAGATTTATACTTTGTAATCGCTTTGTCTATTTCTTCACAAATCAATTTTGTATGTATACCAATAATAAACGGTGTTATTTTTTGCCAACAATATTGCATAAACCGTAAATGATGTCTGCGAGCCTGTTCCCTGACGACATCCATATGATTAATTTCTGCTAAAAAGTTTTGAAGTGATGCCTTCAAGTTGATTAAGTTCCTCATCTGATAATTTTTTAAGACTCGGCTTTTTGTTGATTTCAATTTCTCCGGATAATTCAACATTAAGTGTTTTCTTATACAATCCACGGAGTTCCATAAGTCGGGTGCGGTAATCAAGCAATTGTTTTGTAATTCCTGTAATATAATTTGAGACAAAAGAGACATTGACGTACACTCCGCCGTTTTTACCTTGCAGGAATTTAGCTTCAACTTTTTTAAATTCTTTACTTCTGTCAATAAGTCGTTTAAGTTCAGCCTCAAGTTCTTTGACAATTGCCTGCAATTCTGCGATTTCACGATTGAGTAATTCTTGGTCATTGGCAACGAAAAAACCGTTTGCTTTTCCCCATCTGATCCCGGCCTCAACAGTAGACACAGAACAATTATGATTTTTAGCAATTTTTTTATAGGTAAGTTTCTTTGATACTCTTTCCGTACAGATTGAAATGTATTGACACTCTTTCTGACTAAGCACACTATATAATTCCCCTCTATATAGGTAGTCTACAACAATAAAAACGACAAAGTCCAACGATTTATGTCGTAAAATGCATTTTTTTTACATTTTTTTTAATTATTTTTCGATATTTAATACAATTCTTTCAATTTGCCTAATATTCAAAGCGTATTTTCTAACCATTATGTCTTTTAATATGTGAACTTTAATTCGGGGCCGACCTCTCATATACATAGCCCATTCCGACCTAATATTGGCATCCCTGATTTTTTTCTGGATATTTTTTGTATACATTGTCTGGCAATCGAGTATTTCCATGATTTTAACAAGCTTCTCTGTATCATGTTCGACTACATTATATAACTGGTCAACCCACTCTGGGACCGTAACTTCTTCTTTATGTGCTCCGTTTGTTATCATCATGATAATACTCCTAATATTTTATTTATTTCATTAATTTTTTTATAATCATGTATAGGTTTTTTCATAATATCAGAAATAGCCTGTAATTTTTGCCTTTGTTCAATGTAACATTGAATACAATTATCAGCCTTCTTTCGTTTTGTACATTCTGGACATTGTTTCATTTTACTTTCCTTTCATCTTAACCAGCCTACCATGCGCCCGTTTTCAGACTGGTAAAGTGGTAAATCAATACAGTCGAGCAAGCTCTTAAATTGCCCTTCTGTTATATTTAGGAACTTACGTAGGTCCCCTTTGCGTCTTTCCCCATCCTTGAGGAAAAAGTATACTTTATCCCGATATTTATCACCCACTTTATTTTTATCATAATGAAAAGCACGACGCCTTAAATTAGTGTGTAGCAAAAGCTTGCATACTGCAGGTACCCAGGTGAAACCACGACATTCAAGTGGATCCTCTTTTATGCAATCGATTAAACGAGCAGGGACAAAAGAATGACATTTTCTTTTTTCTCCATTACATCTTTTCCCGGAAAATGGGCAACCACGCAGACAAAACCACTTATTATTTTCATCAACTTGTTTTTGAGCGTTAAGCCTGGTCATTTTTTTAAACCCTCCTTCGCTGAAAATCGAACGCTATTAAGTCTTTTTGGTAAAAAACGATAATAGATACCAATACATACAATAAAATCGATCCTTGACGGTAAGATTTTAAAATTATCGGGTATTTTCATCTTGTCACTGACCATATTTACCGCCTTTTTCCGTGAATCACCTTAATTTTATTTCTTTCCGGATCGAACAGCGGGACAAATATTGTTTCCAGTCTTTTTGCAAGGCAAAGTGTCCGGGTTGGAATGACTATGATATAATCATAATGTGGCTGATAATTTTTATAAGATATTTTAATCCTTTCCCTGACATTATCTGAGCACCCGACGTATTTTATCTCTTTTGTCATTCGATCCAAAAAAAGATACATCCCCGGTGATGAAATCATTTTATTTTTTTCTCTTATCCCATCAAACCATAGAAAATTGATAAACCCCATAAAAATGAGATTTCGTGCAAACACATCCGCAATCTCTTTGCAATAAATATATTTTTCGATATTACAAAGCGATTTTATGTATTTACGGTCCGGCATTACTTCATGTGTGCAATCGTTTAACATATTACCTCCTTAAAATTTCTTTTTATGTAAAGCATACATGTCCATTTCTTTATTAAGTGCCTCTAAAACTTCGAGGACATCTTCATCTTTTTTTATCTCAGCAATCAATTCTATCTGTATATTTTCATAATTACCGAGATTATAAACTTTTCTGCATTTAACCGTTTTAATTTCCATAAAATAAACCCTCCTATCTAATACTATTGTTCAGCCATATCATTGTAATTCCCTCTGTAATAAATGCATACAAAACAAACAGAGCAATTATAATGACTACAAATAAAATCCATATAACTTTCTGGCTATTTGACATTATTGTTCCTCCTTTCACGCCCTGGTTTCATTTCTCTCTCAATATCACCCCATCCCATCAACTCGGCTTTATATTTTATGAGAAAAATTGCTTTCGCAGCAAACCAGGGATTTTCTATTCTCTCAACAAACGACTGAAAATCCCACGATTTAAAAAATGATACTGCAATATATCCAGTGAAAAATGACGGTATCATCATTGCGAGTGCAAAGATTGTAAACGCCCCCATATCACCGGAAATTTGTTGATAAAAAAGCCACCTGCCACAGGACAGTATAATTAATAAAATAATTATACATACCCCGAACTTAATGAGTTGTGGTTTTATATTTTTGTTAACTTGTTTTTTATATTGGTTCATCTCTTTCCCCCCTTCGTTCCTTGTTTTTCCTTGCAGAGATTTAAAAAAACTTCATATTCATGTTGGAGCCTACCGCAGTTTTTACATTCAAAAAGTATTATATTATTCCCACTATCATCAACATTTTCATCATATTTCTCCCATTTATCAGACCCGCAGGAATAACATTTTTTATTATAATTGTATTTAGGTTTCATAACTCAATACCTCCTTAAAATGGACACTCATCTTTTTTTTCCTCTTCTCTTTTTTCTTTATCTGATTGATCTTTCAAACAATCACAGCAAATATTTTTTTCTGGTGAATAACTATATTTTTTATTACATACATTACAAATTTGATTACTATTTTCAATTTCAATAACTCCACACGCTTTTACAACCCATTTTAATATTGCGTGATAATCTGATTTGTATTTTTTTCCTTTTTCGCCCTTATAATTATTAAGTTCTTCTATGAGTAACTTAACTTGCGACTCTCCGTATTTAGTGATAAGTTTATTATATTCATCCTCTGTCATAAAAACAAAAGGGGAGTATTCAATTTTACTACTCTTCTCTTCTTTAATCTTATCTAATCTAGTCTTATCTAGTCTAGTCTGCTTTAAGTGATTTGAAGTTTCTGAAAGTTTCTTCAAGCTACTTGAAGTTTCTTTAAGTTTATTAAAGTTATTTAGTATTTTTCTAATTTCAGGATTAGTACTCATGGTATTATCAAGGTGACATAAAAGTTTCAAACACATTATTCTTCCTGTGTTTTCATCCTGATCGAATAAATGTTCATTGATACAAAATAATATTATTTCTTCTACAAGTAAGGTATCTTCATTGAATGTGTCGGCAATATCCTGACTGTTTTCTTCTATATCAGGGACAGGTTTTTCAGTTGTTAATTGGTGTGCAGCATATTCTATCATTGCAAAATAAAGACCATAGCCACGAAGACCATATTTTTTTATAAGTCTTCTTATTTTAGCGTCGAATTTTGCATTTGAAAAATGTTTAAACCACTTCATCTTAACCTTTCTTAATTCCAATATTCATAATTTGTTGTGTATCGATTCTTATTTCCAGATTGTCGAGTAGACATAATTCTTTATAATTCAATTCTATTTTATATAATTTTTCTTCCATAATCTTTCCTTTCCAATAAAAAAGCCATACTTTTCATGAGGAGAAATATTTGATTCCTTCATTTAAATAGTTCCCCTTGTTCTTCTGTTTTTTGTGAAATATGTTCACATCCTAAACCTAATTTACTTATATCCATAATTTGGTGGTCATAATAAACTGTACGACAATCCTCCTTGTCCGA
>CAYMFW010000166.1:0-10768 GCA_964389785.1 uncultured Planctomycetota bacterium | reverse complement strand
GTACGCGGGCCGGTTCATGACCGCGACGGGCGAGAAGTGGAAGGCGGGCGCGCCGTCCCTCAGGTCAAAGGCTCCGAAGAAGCCCTGAACTGGAGCACGCTCCACCACGTCGCGCAGAGCAGAAACACCGGGATCGCGAGCACCTGATACAGGGTGAGCCCCGCCCAGACGTATTCCATGTCCGCGCGATAGAACTCCAGCAGAAACCTGATCGACGAGTACAGCGCCCAGAACAGGATGAAGACCTGCCCGGGGACGCGGCGCCTGCGGTAGTAGACGACCAACACGCAGAAGATGAGGAGCGCGGCGGCCGCGTGATACAGCTGGGTGGGATGGACCGGGAGCGACTGACGGTCCGCGAAGTTGATGAGACCCCTCCGGTAGTGGTCCATCCACGCCGGGCTGGTGACGCCGGTGCCGTTGCCCGGGAACCTGACTCCGATGCGGGCCTGCGTGATCTTGCCGTAGCAGCATCCGTTGAGGAAGCAGCCCACCCTTCCGAAGCCGAGGCCTATCGCGATGGAGGGGGCGGAGATGTCCGCGATCGGGGGGACCTCCTTGCCGGTCCTCTTTATGTAGATGATGCCGGTGACGGTGGCGAGTATCAGGCCGCCGTAGAACGACAGCCCGCCGCGGTAGACCTTGAATATCTCGAACGCGTCCTTGTAGTCCTCCCCATGCCACCCGACGTAGAATATCCTGGCGCCGATCAGCGCGCCGACGACCGCGCTGACCGCGACGACGGCGGGGTTGCACTTCCTGCCCTTGGCTATCGGGATGTGGTAGGCGAGGGCGGCCGAGACGGCGGCGCCGAGCAGGCCCCCGAGTATCGAGAGCCCGCCATCGAAGATATTGAAGAGCTTCAGCGAGAACCCCTCCGGGTCCTCGATGATATAGGAAACCCGTGATCCGACGATGCCGGTGAGGAGGAGTATCGTCGCGAGGTCCATCATATACGCCGGCTCGATGCCCTCGTCCCTGGCGCGCGCCCTGGCCAGGTATATGCCGGCGAGAAAGCCGAGCATCATCATGAAGCCGTAGGCGTGTATCGGGATATGCATTTCGGTGAACGGGACGGGTATGTTCAGCAGTCTCGGGTGCATTCTCGGTCTCCCTGTAGGATGACGTTGTCGATGAGCCGGGTGGCGCCGATGAAGACGGCGCCCGCGAGCACCGCCGGGCCGTCGATCTCCTCCATGTCCCGCAGCGTGTCGGGGTGGACCACGGAGAGGTAGTCGATTCTCGCCGAGGGAACCGATTCGATCGTCCGGGTCATGGCCTGGATGACCGCCGCGGGGGATCGCGCGCCGCCGTCGACGAGCTCCCTGCCCTTCCGCAGCGCGGCGTTCAGGCAGAGGGCGTCCTTTCTCTCTTCCGCCGAGAGATACCGGTTTCGGGAGCTCATCGCCAGACCGTCTTCCTCCCTGACGATGGGGAGGACGGCGATCTCGACGGGCACGTTGAGGTCCCGGACCATCTTCCGTATGACGACGGACTGCTGGTAATCCTTCCGCCCGAAGTACGCGCGGTGCGGCCGGACGACGTTGAAGAGCTTGAGCACGACGGTGAGGACGCCCCGGAAGTGGGTGGGACGGGACGCGCCGCAGAGCACGGCGGTGAGGCCCTCCTGGACGACGTACGTGGCGTAGGGCGGCGGGTACATCACCTCCGGCGTCGGGAGAAAGAGACAGTCCGCGCCGAGCTCCCGGAGCTTGCGGGAATCTGCTTCGAGGTCGCGAGGGTACGCGTCGAGGTCCTCGCCGGGAGCGAACTGTGCCGGGTTGACGAATATGCTGACGGCGGTGACGTGCGTTTCCTCGACGCTCTTCTCGACGAGGCTGAGGTGGCCGGCGTGGAGCGCGCCCATGGTGGGGACGAGGCCGAGCGTCCGCCCGGCGTCCCTCTCCCCGCGGGAAAAGGAGGTCATCTCGTCGATGGTCCGGCATATCTTCATTGCGCTTTTCTCGCGTGGTTCCTGAGCTCCGCGACCGTCTTCCCGAGCACCGGGTGAATCTTGTCCGGCGCGATGTCGGCGAGCGGCTCGAGCACGAAGCTCCGGTTCGGCATTTCCGCGTGGGGGACGACCAGCTCGTCCGTTTCTATCACGCGGTCTCCGAAGAACAGTATATCAAGATCAATCACCCGCGGCCCCCATCTTTCGCCTTCGCTTCGTCCCATGTCCTTCTCGATGCGCTTGAGCGCCGTGAGAAGCTCTGCCGGCGAGAGGCTGCATTCCGCCTCGACGGCCGAGTTGAGGTACCGGGGCTGGGGAGGGCCGACCGGCTCGGTCTCGACGACCGGAGCCTTCCTGGTGACGTGGAGCCCTTCCGCCGCGTCCAGCTCGCGGAGCGCCCGGGCGATGTTCGCCTCCCTGTCGCCGAGGTTCGCCCCGAGGGCTATGTGGACGATCTCCGTCACTGTCGTATCTGTCCGCAGCCGCGCACGACGTACTTGTAGGTGGTGAGCTCCTCGAGGCCCATCGGGCCGCGCGCGTGGAGCCGGTCCGTGCTGATGCCTATCTCCGCTCCCATCCCGAACTCGCCGCCGTCGGTGAACCTGGTGGATGCGTTCACGTAGACCGCGGCGGAGTCGACCTCGGAAAGGAATCTCTCGGCGGCGGCCTCGTCGTCGGTGACGATCGCATCGGAATGGGATGATCCGTACCTCGCGATGTGCGCTATCGCCGCGTCGAGGTCGGGGACGACGCGCACCGCAAGGATGAGGTCCAGGTATTCCCTTCCCCAGTCGTCTTCCGTGGCTTCCGCGGCGCCGGGAACGATCTGTCGGGTCCTCTCGCAGCCGCGGAGCTCCACGCCGGCGCGCTGCAGGAAGCCGGCGACGAGTCCCAGGAAGCGCTCGGCCACCTTCTCGTGGATGAGAAGGGTCTCCGCGGCGTTGCACACGCCCGGTCTCTGAACCTTCGCGTTCACCACGATGTCGCCGGCCATGTTCAGGTCGGAGGTGCCGTCCACGTAGACGTGGCAGACCCCCTTGTAGTGTTTTATCACCGGTATGCGCGATGTCTCGGCGACCGTTTGTATGAGGGACTCGCCCCCGCGGGGGATGACGAGCTGGATGTGTTCGTGCGACCCGAGCAGCCCGTCGACGATCTCCCGGTCCGGATGCGCGACCACCTGGGCGCAGGATTCCGGCAGGCCGGATTCCCGCAGCGCGGCGGCCAGGAGGGCGTGGATGGCCAGGTTGGAGCGGAGCGACTCGGTGCCGCCGCGGAGGATTACCGCGTTGCCGGCCTTGAGACACAGCCCGGCGGCGTCAGCGGTGACGTTGGGTCGCGACTCGTAGATCATGAGTATCACGCCGATCGGCACGCGGACCTTCGATATCTTCAGCCCGTTCGGCCTGACGGTTTCCTGTATGACGGCGCTGACGGGATCGTCGAGCGCGGCCACTCGGCGAAGTGCCGCGGCCATGGAGGCGAGTCTCTCCTCGTCGAGCGTCAGTCGGTCGACGAGCGCGTCGGAGAGACCCGCCGCGGCGGCGTCGGCGACGTCGAGCGCGTTGGCCGCCAGGAGCGCGGTGCCGTCCGTTTCCAGCCCGGACGCGAACGTTTCCAGGACGGCGTTCTTCCGGGTCGTGGGTGCGAGGCGAAGGGCCCTGGCCGCTTCCGCGGTGGGGGCGAGCAGCTCTCGTACGTACGCTTCCGTGTCCATTCCGGGAGTATACCGCACATCGCGGGCAGAGACTACCGTGGAAAGGCGCCGCTGTCGGGATATAATGCGGGATGATGATCGAGGGCGGGAGAAGGAAGTTCTGGAAGGGCGCCGCGGCGATTTTCGTGGTGACGGCCGCGGTGTACGCGCCCGCGATGCGTGCGGGGTTCATCTGGGACGATGACCTGCTGCTGACCGATAATCGCAATATCACACGCCCGGGGGGGCTGGGGAAGCTGTGGTTCTCCACGGAGCCGACGGACTACTACCCGATTACCTGGACGACGCTGTGGGTCGAGTGGCGGCTGTGGGGGATGAACGCGGCCGGGTACCATGTGACGAACGTGCTGATGCACGCGGCCGGAGCGGTGCTGCTGTGGATGGTGCTGGGGAGGCTGAGGATTCCGGGGGCGTGGCTTGCCGCGATGATCTTCGCGGTCCACCCGGTGAACGTCGAGTCCGTGGCGTGGGTGAGCGAGCGGAAGAATACGCTGTCCCTCGTCTTCTACATGCTCACCGTTCTGTTCTACCTTCGGTACGACGAGGAGCAGCGGCCGCGTCTGTACGGGCTGTCCCTGGGGATGTTCGCGTGCGCCCTTCTGAGCAAGGCATCCGTGGTGATGCTGCCCGCGGTGCTTCTCGGGTGTGTGTGGTGGAGGAGGGGGGAGCTTGATCGGGGGGACCTGGCGAGGGCCGTTCCGTTCTTCTCGCTCGCGGCGGTGATGGGGGCGGTGACGGTATGGTTTCAGTACGCCAGGGCGATGGCGGGGGAGCCGTCCAGGACGGAAGGCTTTCTGACTCAGCTTGCCACGGCAGGGTGGGCGGTGTGGTTCTACGCGTACAAGGCGCTTCTTCCACTGGGGCTGTGCACGATATATCCGAGATGGAGCGTGGACGGGTCTTCGCCGGTCTCCTTCGTGCCGGCGATGCTGCTGGCCGGGGCGTTCGTTCTGGCCGCCGCGCATCGGCGCGGGTGGGGAAGGCCGGTGCTGTTTGCTCTCGGCTACTTCGTGGTGTCGCTGTTTCCCGTGCTGGGGTTCTTCGATATGTATCCTCTGAAATTCACCCTGGTGGCCGACCGGTGGCAGTACCTGGCGGTGATAGGGCCGGTGGCGCTGGCGACCGGGGCCGGCACCGTTCTCCTGCGGGATGCGGGCGCGGCGTGGCGGCGGGCGGCGGCGGGTGCGGCGGTGTGCCTGCTGGGCGCGCTCGCCTGGAACCAGACGGGGGCGTACAGGGACCGGGAGACGCTGTGGCGCGCGAATCTGGAGAGGTGTCCGGATTGCTGGATGTCCCGGTACAATCTGGGGCTGGCGCTGGACGAGCAGGGGCGGGACGCGGAGGCCCAGGCGGAGTACGCGAGGGCGCTGGAGCTGAAGCCGGATCTGGCGGACGCGATGGCCGGTGTCGGACACGTGATGTACAGGGGGGGGGATACTGACGGCGCGATCGCGTGCTTCCGGCGGGCGCTGGAGATGGACCGGCGGACGGTCGTGGCGCACAACTGTCTGGGTCTTGCGCTCGTGCGCAAGGGGCGCGCGGAGGAGGCGCTGGGTCACTATCGGGAGGCGATTCGCCTGAAGCCGGGTTTTGCCGAGGGATACAATAACCTCGGGGTGGCGCTGTGCGGTCTCGGACGGATAGACGAGGCGATCGGCTGTTACGCGAGGGCCGTCGAGGAGCGTCCCGATTTCGGCCGGGCGCACTACAATCTCGGCCTGGCGCACGGGCATCGCGGCAGGTGGGACGAGGCGCGGGAGTGTCTGGCGGAGGCGGTCCGGCTGGCGCCGGATTTCCCGGAAGCGCATTACGATCTGGCGAACGTGTGTTCCCGCACCGGACGGATCGGGGAGGCGGCGGATCAGTACCGGGCGGCGCTGCGGCTGAAGCCGGATTGGCCCCACGCGCTCGGGAGACTGGCGTGGATGCTCGCGACGTGCGGCGAGGACCGGGTCCGCGGCGGGGAGGAGGCGGTGCGCCGTGCGGAGAGGGCCTGCGAGCTGACGGACGGGGGCGATGCCGGGCTGCGCGACATACTGGCCGCGGCGTACGCGGAAGCGGGAAGGTTCGACGAGGCGGTGACGAGCGCGCGCAAGGCGCTGGAGCTGGCGCGGCGGGCCGGACGGGAGGGGCTGGCGCGCGAGATCGAGGCGCGCGTGAGGCTCTACGAGTCGGGGCGGCCCTTCAGGGTGTCCTCGAGGGACCGGGCGAACTCCGCCATGTGAGTACGTTCCTTCGGGTCGGTCGCTCGCTCGAAATACATGTCGAGCCATCGCAGTGCCTGCGCCGGGTCGTTCTTCTGACGCGCCCAGACGAGCGCGAGCGTCCGGTACGGGCGCGGATCCTCCGGCCTGAGCGCGACTGCCCGCTCGAGGTGGCGGATCGCTTCCTCGGTGCGGTTCTGCTCGGCGAGGAAGGCGCCGAGCGTGTAGCGGTTGGAGGGGCTGTCCGGGCGGAGCGCGAGTGACTGGCTGAGCAGGTCCGCGGCGTGTGCGTGGTCGCCCCGCATGACGGCGGCGCGGGCGAGGGAGTCGAGGCTGTTGGCCGGTATCCTGCATATGTTCCACGGAAAGGTGGCGCAGAGCGCGAGCAGGAGGACGACCGCGGGGTACAGGAGCGCCCTGGCCCGATCGCCGCTTCTCCAGAACCCGATGATCCTTTCGGCGGCGACCGACGCGAATACAGCGAGCGCCGGTACGACGGGGAGACGGAACCGGGAGATGACGAAGAACGGGACGATGGAGGCGTAGTACGTCGCGGCGAATACGTAGGCCGCGGCGAGGTGCCGGAACCGGTCGCGTCCCAGGAAGGCGCCGGCCAGCGCGAGCGGGCCGATGAGGAGAAACGGCACGAGCGAGAAACGAAGCGTCCTCGAGTACCTGCGGCACAGGTACATGTTGACGTTCTGGGGGACCTCCCAGGCAGTCCAGAATCCGAGCGCCTTCCGGGCCTGGTGCGTCCAGAACGCGGCGGAGAGAACCGGCATCGGCCCTCTCTCCGGATAGTTGAAGTTGAAAACGGCGGAGTCGTAGCTGTTCGCGAGCCGGAAGGTCTCCGCGCCGCTGGTGGATACCGCGGAGACCCGGCCGGAGAGGATCGTGTTGCGGAGGGCGACCGGGAGGACTATGAGGAGGAAACAGAGCACGAACGCGGCGGCGGGGGCGACGGCCGCTCGTCCGCGCGGCCAGTGGGAGAGGGACGCGACCGGCCATCGGGAGACGACCAGCGGGGCGAAGACGATGACCGGTGCGAAGAGCAGGAAGTTGGGCCGCGCGAGGGAGGTGATGCCGACGCAGATTCCGAGAACGGCCCATCGGCCGGGGGTTACCCGTCGAGCGGCGCGCATCATGACCAGCAGCGTGACCGACGCGAGGAATACCTCGAGCGTGGTGCTGTGCAGAATGATGGTGAAGAACACGGATGCCTCGTACAGCGCGAGCAGGGCGGAGGACAGCGCTGACCATGCGGGGGACAGGACGTGCCGCGCGGCGGCGTACATGGCCGCGGCGCTGAGGGCTCCGAGCGCGGCCTGGACGACGCAGACGAAGAAGAGGCTGCCCCCGGAGACGCGCAGGAGCACCGCGAGGAAATACGGGTAGAGCGGGGCCCGGTAGAAGGCGTGCTCTCCCAGCCAGCCGCCGGAGGCGATGTCGCGGGCCCACGCCAGGTACGCGGACATGTCCATTCCCTCGAGCAGGTTGAGATCGAAGAAGAACGTGTCACACATCTCGAGGACGAAGGCGGTGCGGAGCGCGAGGGCGATGAGAACAACAGGTCCGGCCCAGGCTAGGTCGGCCTTCTGCCAGGTGACGGGATGCGGCGCAGCTTCCTCAGTTCCGGCGGGTTCGTCCATCGTGTCCCCGATTACGGCACATGTGAGAGACGGGCCTAGACAGTCTGCGTAGCCCTTTGTATACTAACACTTACCGCGGAGCGGAGTCGAGCAATGGATGAAATTATAGGAAAGGCACGGGTTCTGATAGAGGCGCTGCCTTATATCCAGCGTTTTCGTGACAAGTACGTGGTGGTGAAGCTGGGCGGCAGCATGATAAACGACCGGGATTGCGTGGCGGGAATCATCCAGGACGTGGTGTTCATGGAGCAGGTGGGCATGCGGCCGGTGCTGGTGCTGGGCGGCGGCCCGCTCGTGAGCGCGGAGATGAAAAGCCGCGGCAAGGAGGCGGTGTTCGTCGAGGGCCGGAGGATGACGGACGAGGAGACGCTGGAGATCATGGAGGCGGTGTTCGTCGAACAGTTGCTGCCGTGGGTCGCCGAGAGGATTGCCGGCTTCGGCGGACGTTCCGAGGTGTTCACCCACCGGTCCGTGAGCGTGGTGCGCGCGGAGAGGTCAGCCGATGAGGCGCTCGGGCTGGTCGGAGAGCCGGCGGAGGTGAACGCGGAGGCGATCGAGAAGGCCTGCGCCGACTGTTCGATAGGGGTGGTCGGGCCGCTGTGCCGGGATGGTGAGGGCTGCCTGCTGAACGTGAACGCGGACCACATCGCCTCGGCGGTCGCCGGGGCGCTGAACGCCGCCAAGATAGTGTTCCTTTCTGGCGTCAGCGGCGTGCTGAGGGACGGGGATGACAACGATTCGCTCATCTCTCACCTGGGCAGGGGTGAGGTTGACGCTCTCGTGAAGGACGGCACGATAACGGCCGGGATGCGGCCGAAGGTGGAATCCTGTCTGCGCGCGCTCGACGCGGGTGTGAGAAAGGCCCACATTGTGGACGGCAGAACGCCGCATTCGCTTCTGCTCGAGATATTCACCGACAAGGGAATTGGAACGGAGATAGTACAATGAAGGGAACGAAGGAAAGTATCGAAGAATTCGGGAAGTATGTCATCGCGAACTACGGGAGGCTTCCGGTAGTGGTGGTGAAGGGTGAGGGGAGCCGGGTGTGGGACGCGGACGGGAAGCGCTACCTGGACCTGTTCCCCGGCTGGGGCGTGTGCGGCCTGGGACACTGTCATCCGGCCGTGGCGAAGGCGGTTGCGGAACAGGTGTCGGTTCTGCAGCACATGCCGAACAACTACTACCATCCGTGGCAGGGAGAGCTGGCCCGTCTGATTTCCGAGGCATCGTTCGGGGGCAAGAGCTTCTTCTGCAACAGCGGGGCGGAGGCGAACGAGGCGGCGATAAAGCTGGCGCGTCTGCACGCCGGAGACGGCAGGTTCGGCTTCGTGACGATGAGGGATTCTTTTCACGGCAGGACGTTCGCCGCGATAACCGCGACCGGGCAGGAGAAGTACCAGCAAGGGTTCGCTCCTCTCGTGTCCGGGTTCGCCTACGCGCCGTTCAACGATCTGGCCGCCGTCGAGGAGGCTGTGGACGACACGACGTGCGCGATCATGACGGAGGTGATCCAGGGCGAGGGCGGGGTGAACGTGGCGTCCGTGGAGTTCGTTCAGGGGCTTCGGCGCCTGTGCGACGAGAAGGGGATGCTTCTGATCGTGGACGAGGTGCAGACCGGCGTCGGCCGCACCGGGGAGTACTTCGGGTACATGCACTACGGCGTGGAGCCGGACATTATGACGCTGGCGAAGGCACTCGGAGGGGGTACCGCGATCGGCGCGTGCGTGGCGTCCGCGAAGGTGTCGGAGAGCCTGAAGCCGGGGACCCACGCGTCGACGTTCGGGGGCAACCCTATCGCGTGCGCGGCCGGGATCGCGGTGTTCGAAACGATCGAGAAGGAAGGGCTTCTGGCGAAGGCAGCGGCTGACGGCGAGTATCTGCGCGATGGGCTGGTGCGGATCGGCGAGAGCGGAGGTTGGATGAAGGAGGTGCGCGGGAAGGGCATGATGGTGGGCGCGGAGCTGAACTTCCCGGGGGCCGACGTGGTGTCGGCCTGCATGGAGAAGGGCCTGCTGATCAACTGCACCCACGACAGGGTGATACGGTTCCTGCCGGCGCTTACCGTGACGCGCGAGGAGCTGGATGAAGGGCTCGATATCCTCGAATCGGTGCTGAAAACGGTGTAAGGAGAGATCAGGGTTTGGCGGATTCGGCTGAGCAGACGGTATTCGACAGCCTGAAGGGGTCCAGGATATTGATTCTGGGCGCGCTCCGGCCGATGGGCAGGATCTTTTCGAAGAGGGGCTACACAAGGATCTCCTACGCCGGGACCGCGGCGAGCATCGAAAGAAGGATGGAGAAGCGCTGGAAGCGGTACGGCAAGCCGTCGATGGTTCTCGTCCCGGCGGACCTTGCCGACGGGGACTCCCTGGAGCTGTGCCGGAAGCTGGCGGCGGACGGGATCTCAAGCGTGATGGTGGGAGACGGTGACGACAGGGAGTCGTCCGCTTTCCACGCCGGCTGCTGCGACTATCTCGCCGGTTCATCGTCGGATGAGGTCGTGTATCTCAGGTGCGAGAGGGCGCTGATCGAGGAGTACCTGGAGCAGGAGCTGAGAAGGAGCGCCGAGAGGCACCAGAAGATGTTCGTCAACATTCTTCAGGTGATGGCGAAGGTGCTGGAGGCGAGAGACCCGTATACCAGGCATCACTCGGACGACGTGGCCCGGTACGCGCGCAGGCTTGCGAGGAAGCTCGGGTGGAGCAAGGCGGAGGTGAGGGCGCTTGGTATCGCGGCCCTGCTTCATGATATAGGAAAGGTGGGCGTGCCGGAGGCGCTGCTGGTGAAGCCGGGACCTCTGACCGAGGAGGAGTACCGGATCTTCAAGAAGCATCCGCTGGTCGCGGCGGCGATACTGGAGCCGATCGAGGAACTGAAGGAGGCGGTGGAGGTCGTGAAGCATCATCACGAATGGTTCGACGGGTCCGGATATCCGGAGGGGCTGGCCGGGCAGCAGATACCGATCGGGGCGAGGATCATTCATATCGCCGACGCGTTCGACTGCATGGTGACGTCCCGCCCGTACCGGCAGAAGCCGCTTCTGAAGGCGGAGGCGCTGGCGGAGCTGAGGCGGTGTTCCGGGAATCAGTTCGATCCGCATCTTGTCGGCGTGTTCGTGGAGATGGAGGAGAGCACCACCGTGGTCCGGAAATCCGCATGGAAGGCGGCGGGAGGGATGCAGACGACCCGTTAGCCCAACTTCCGCAGTAAGGGGCTTCTGAAAAAAACTTTCGGCGGTTTCGGC
>CAYMFW010000165.1:0-10976 GCA_964389785.1 uncultured Planctomycetota bacterium | reverse complement strand
CCGAGCCCCGTCGAGGGGGAGGCGCCCAATTCCGAAACGGGCGCCGAGAATGAGCAAGGGGACACACCTCCCCCGCCGGCGGTTGCTTCTTCCCTCCCCCTGCGCTACAATCATCCTTCCGGACAAGCCCCTGGAAGGAGATCAACGTGAGTACCGACTGCTCCCGATTCGCCCGCAGAACGCTCGCCCTGCTCTGCCTGACATTCATCACCGCACCCGCCGCCGTAGCCGCCCCCCGGCTCCCCGGGTTCTTCACCGACAACATGGTCCTGCAAAGAGACAAGCCGGTGCCGATATGGGGGTGGGCCGACCCGGGCGAGACCGTCACGGTCGAGTTCGCCGGTCAGAAACACCCCGCGACAGCCGACGAACACGGCAGATGGACCGTCACGCTCGATCCGATGGAAGCGTCGTCCGAAGGCCGGACCCTCGCCGTCGGAGAGAACATCAAGCTCGCCAACGTGCTGGTGGGCGACGTGTGGCTGTGCTCCGGGCAGTCGAACATGGCGATGACCGCGGGCGGGGTGCGAAACGCGAAGGACGAGCTCGCCTCCGCAACGCTCCCCCTCATCCGCCACGTCAAGTTCGCCAACGTCACGGCCGGCTCCCCGCGCGACGACATACGGGCCCCGTGGGTGGTGTGCTCCCCGAACACCGCGCGCGGCTTCACCGCGGTGGGGTTCTTCTTCGCCAGGAAGCTTCACGAGGAGCTGAAGGTCCCCATCGGCCTCATCAACTCGAGCTGGGGAGGAACGATGATAGAGCCCTGGACGGCGCCGGAGGGCTTCGCCATGGTGCCGGAGCTGAAAGCTCTGGCGGACAAGCTGAACGCGGTCCTCCCCACCACCGAGGCCGGCCGGGCCACGCACGGCAAGGCACTGAACGACGTGAAGAAATGGGTCGCCGAGGCGGAGAAGGCGCTCGAAGCCAAACGATCGTTCCCGCCCCTGCCGGGCGTTCCGTCCGTTGGAACGAGGAACACGACCCCGACGGCCATCTACAACGCGATGATCCGTCCGCTGATACCGTTCGCCATACGCGGCGCCGTCTGGTACCAGGGCGAATCGAACGGCCGCGAAGGGGAATCGTACTTCCATAAGATGCAGGCCCTCATCGGCGGCTGGCGCGCGCTGTGGAAGCAGGGAGATTTCCCGTTCTTCTTCGTCCAGCTCGCCAGTTTTCAGAAACCCACGGACGTCCCCCGGGGCGGCGACGGCTGGGCGATGCTCCGTGAGGCGCAGAGAAAGAGTCTCTCCATCACGAACACCGGCATGGCGGTCATCATCGACATCGGCGAGGCCCGGGACATCCACCCCAAGAACAAGCAGGACGTCGGGCTGCGGCTCGCCCTCTGGGCGCTGACCAACGAATACGGAAGGAAGGACGTTGTTCCCAGCGGCCCGCTCTACAAATCGCACAAGGCGGAGGGCAATACGCTCCGGATCGAGTTCGATCACGCGGGCGGCGGGCTGATGGTCGGGAAGAAGGACGGTCTGTCCCCCGCCGTCGAGGTGCCCGACGGCACGCTGAAGAGGTTCGCCGTCGCGGGGGAAGACCGGAGATGGTTCTGGGCGGACGCGAAGATCGACGGCAATACCGTCGCCCTCTCCTCTCCTGCCGTCGCCGCGCCCGTCGCGGCCAGGTACGCATTCAGCATGAACCCCGAAGGGTGTAATCTTTACAATCGTGAAGGGCTCCCGGCGTCGCCGTTCAGGACGGACGACTGGGAACCCAAGAAAGGAAGATAGAGGCCGGTAGAAGCCGTTTCTCACAAGGAGGATGTCATGTCGAAATCGCTTTGGTATATAGGCTTCGTCGTCGCGTCGTTCGCAATCCTCGCCGGCGTCTCGTACGCCGCCGAGACGGAGATCGTCACTCTCACGATAGAGGAGGAGAGCGGCGTGGACCGGGTGAACGACCCGATGACGATGGGCGTCCCGCTCCCCGAAGGCAAGGTGGACGACGCCGCGAAGCTCGTCCTGAAGGACGCCTCCGGCAAGGAGATCCCCTGCGAGGTCACCGAGGTGACGAAATGGATGGACGGAAAGAGCGTCAAGTGGGTGCACCTCACCTGGAACCAGTCTATCAAGACCAATGAGAAGGTCCCGGTCAAGGTGGTGATGCTCGACGCGGCGAGGAAACCCGCCGCCACATCTCTCTCCGCCGTGGAGAAGGACAACACCGTCACGGTGCAGACCGGCTTCGTGAAGTTCGTCGTCCGCGGCGCGAACTTCAACGGCATACACGAGGCATGGTACGACCCCACCGGCAAGAACGTCTTCAAGGGCACCGCCCGGGTGATCGGCGGCGACGGCGGCGGCTGCATGGTGAAGGCCGCCGACAAGGAGTACGTGTCGACGGCGGACGCCGACGGAAAGGTAATCGTCGAGGAGGCCGGCCCGCAGCGCCTGGTCGTGAAGGCCACCGGCCGCAACCTGAACGGCGACGCGAAGGGGCTGGACTATATCGTCCGCTACTACGCGTACGCCGACTCCCCCGTCGTGCGCGCGCAGCACGTGTTCGTCTGCAAGCAGGGCACCGGCGCCGGCTCCCGGATAGACATGCAGGCGCAGCACTTCGATATCGCGACGCGCCTGGCGGGCGGCACCGTGCTCGTCGGCACGGAAAAAGACCCCGCCCGGGCCACCGCCCCGGCGACCATCGTCCAGAACACCAGCGACAGCTTCACAATCACCTCCGCCGGCACCGAGCTGGCGTCGGGCAAGGGCAAGTCAACCAAGCCGCTCACCACCGGCTGGGTGGATCTCACCATGGGACGCCTCGGCCTGGCCGTCGGGTTCCGATGGTTCTGGCAGATGAACCCCAAGAGCATCGGCGTCGAGAAGAACGGCGTCATCCGCGTCGGCATCTACCCGGAGGGCGTCGAGAAGCTCCCCTTCGAGGTCTACATGGGCCAGTCGCGCACCCACTACCTCACCCTCTACTTCCACGACGAGACGACGAAGCCGGCCGACCTCAACGCGGTGTTCGCCGCCGGCCAGAACCCGCTCCGCGCGTGGGCGCCCCCGAAGTACTACTGCCGGGACACCCACGCGCTCGGCTACGGCGTGGAGAACTCTCCCGAGCTCTTCGGGGACAACTGGTCGAAGGTCGAGGCGTTCAACGGCAAGATACATAGATCCCTCAAGAGCCTGCTGGGGAAGATCGAGGGCAACACCTACGGCGGCATCAAGCGCGACAGCTACGGCATCTACGCGTTCGGCGACCGCTACCACTGGGCGTGGGGAAGCTGGAAGAACTCGCCCTCCCAGCGGGTGGAGTGGAAGATTTCCTGGGCGGGCAACTACTACGACTATCCGCACGACATGCTCCAGCAGTTCCTGCGCACCGGCGACAAGTTCTTCCTGAAGTACTACTGGCAGAACGCGATACAGATAGGCGACGTCCACACGCTGAACTGGCATCCGAACAAGCCGCAGTACGTCGGCGCGTGCCGGTACTGCCCGCCGCGCAACCACGTGGCGCAGGACAACGGCTCTCCCTACTACAGCAACGAGTACAACCACTACAAGACCCAGTCCGTCTACGCCAACTGGTACCTCACCGGCGACCGCCGCAGCTACGAGCACTGCGAGATGCTCGCCAACAACGCGTACGAAAACCACGCGGCGGACAGCGGATGGGCCTCCCGCGGCGTCGGCGCCCAGATTGCCGGCCTGTGGAACGCGTACGAGCTGTGGCGCGACAAGAAGTACTTCGACCGGATGAAGGGCATGGCCGAGCGCGCGATGAAGCAGATAAGCGGCGGCGACTACCAGAAGAGCTCGGGATTCAGGGGTATCGGCAACGAGGGCATCTGCTACTACTTCTGGGTCTCCGGCGACAAGGAGGCAATACGGGCGCTCCAGAGACACGTGAAGGCACTCGGCGACCGCGGGATCAGCCCCAACATGTCGTTCTGCCTCGCCATGCTCTACCGGGCGACCGGGAACGAGAAGTTCGCCAACATGGCCTGGCAGTCGGTCGAAAAGACCGGCGTCACCCACCGGGTGCACGACGGCGGGCTGATATACCGCAATACCCACTTCGCGCTCTTCCTGCTCTCCGACGCGGCGAAGGACTGGTCGCCGCTTCCCGGCGTGAAGCTGCCGCTCGAGGGGTTCGGCCCCGCGGGCGTCAAGGCCACGGACGTGCCCGCGGCCGCTTCCGCGCCCACGATAGACGGTTCTATCGATGACGCCGCGTGGAAGGGCGCGCTGAAGGTTGGCCCGTTCATCACGGCGGGCGGCAGTGCGGCGAAGCCGGCGGCGACGGCGTACCTCACGTACGACAAGGACAAGCTCTACCTGGCCGTCGTGGCGGACGAGCCGAATACGGACAAGATCAAGATGGACGTCAAGGACAAGGACGGCAAGGTGTACTCCGACGACAGCCTCGAGATCTACTTCGACCCGGCCAACGCGAAAGGCCGCGAGTTCAAGGCACTCTTCATCAACGCGGCCAACACCCACTACGACCGCAACCGCGCGGACGGCGGCAAGTGGGACGGCGAGTGGGAGACCAAGATCAGCATTGATAAAGGCAAGTCATGGACGGTGGAGCTGGCGACGCCCTGGAAGTCACTCGGCGTCACCACCCCCGGCGCCGGCCACAAGCTCGGGATGGTCATCTGCCGCAACCGCATCGCCGGCTCGAAGCGCGGCTCCCGCACCTTCTCCGGCGACTGCGTCGGCTCCCCCAAGGAAACGGAGAACTACCCCGTCTTCCAGCTCAAGTAATTAGAGTGACAGGTTACTTTATTGCTCACGCGTGACCAGATAGAGCGACAGGTTACCCTATTCGAGCAAGAAGAAAGCTGACAGCCGCTATCGAATTCGGTATGGCAAATAGAGTAACCTGTCACTCTATTAGCCGTCACTCCATCAGCCTGACGGGCACGAACGAAAACGGCTCCAGATCCAGCGACGCCGGCCGCGGCCCCACCGCCCGTCCCGGGTTGTCCTTATCGAGATCGAACACCCGGAAGGCAATCTCGAACTCCGTCCCCTCCGCCGCCTTGCCCTCCGGAACGCACACGAACTTCCAGGGGAACGCGATTCTATACACGGTCCTCTTCTTCTCCTCGTCGCGCTCTATGATGAACTTGGGCCCGGGCGTGTCCCGGCGCAGACGTATCTCCCTGGGCCACGCCAGCCGCTGCTCCTCGGCGTTCCCTTCATAGAGGAGATACGCGAATTCCGAAGTCAGCTTTCTGCCGTCCGCCTGCGTCGTCCGGAACGACACCAGGAGCGAGTCGCTCCCCTTCACCAGCTGCCGCGGCCACCACCTCTTCTTCCTGCCGTCGAGACCGGGGCTGGCCGTCTGCTCGTCGTCCGTCACGTCCGCGGCCAGGTAGAACCCGTCGTCGTCCCACGTCACGCGCACCGACGCGGAGAGGTCCTTCGCCCCGCCCCAGGGGCCGATCTTCCTGTCCCCGGAATAGCTCACCCACCGGTGCTGGTCGAACGTCCAGGCCGGCTCCGGCCAGTTCTTCATCAGTCCGTGCAGCTCCGGCGCCCCTTCCGCGCGCGGCACCGTCACCGGCGGCGCCGGCCTCCGCGCCGCCCGCGAGTTCCTCAGCTCCCGCACCCTCGAAACGACGGCCTGGAGATCGTCGCGGCCCGGCATCCCCGCGTCCGCCCCCGCCAGGACGTCCACCGCCTCGTCGTATCTCAGCGCCGCGCTCAGAAGCTCCGCCGCGCGGAGCCGCCGATCGAACTCCCCCGGCGCCGCCTTCACCGCGCCGACCGCCTCTTCTATCTGCTCGGCCAGTTTGCCCGTCCCCACGTGCGTGTGCGCCGCCAGGCCGCTCTGCGTGCACGTGACGATATGCCCGTCCGCCAGCGCCAGGCTCACCCCGCCGTGGAACCGGTCGCTCAGGATCGTCGTCGCCCGGAACGTGTACTCGTGCAGCAGCTTCCCCTCCTTCACGTCCACGACGGCCACCCGGACCATCTTCTGGGCGCCGCCGGTCGCGGACCCGGCGAACACCCCGACGTTTCCCGCGAACTCCGCCTTCGTCAGGTCCCCGCTCGCGATCAGACCGACCGACCACAGCTCTTTTCGCGTCGCGACGTCACGGCACGCGAGCGTCCTCCCCTCGTTCCGGCAGTGGTACGACCGCCCGTCGCGGAACGTCACCACGTCGTCCGACGCGATGCCGCTCCACAGCAGCGCCCCCTTCTCCATGTCGAACACGCTCACCGTGGGACTGCCCGATATCGTATGGACGTACCCCACGGCCCCCGTCCCGCGATCGACCACCGAGTGGTCCAGCACCGGCTTCTCGAGCAGCTGCTTCATGCCGGTGATGCCGTACATCCGCGCCGTCCGGCCGGTGACGGACAGCAGCCGGTCGCCGTGACTCTCGAAGTACACCTCGTTCTGCTTGCCCCGGTAGCCGTACCCGCCGAACGGCTCCGAACGCAGTATCGCGCCGCTCATCAGGTCCGCGTACACCATCCGGTCCGGCATCCGGTAGAACCACGCGACCGTGCCGCGGTGAGGAAACGGCCCGTCGTACGTGTACGCACTGGTCCTTCGCGTCCACAGCACGATGCCGCACACCGCGTCCAGCGCCCCCACCGCGTCCGACGACGCGTACGCCAGAATCCGCCCCGCCGCCCGCACCCCGTGCAGCCATCCGGTGGTCTGGTACTGCCACGCGATCTCGCCCTTCTCGACATCCACGCCGAAGATGTCGGTGAGCGTCGCGATTATCAGCCGCCCCCCCGCGGCCGTCCAGTACCGGAGATACACCGGGGGCGCGCCGGGCGAGTGCAGCTTCACCTTCCATATCTCCCTGCCGGTCTCGACCAGATGCGCCCGCACCGCCAGGCTCAGCACGTCGTTCCGCGACCGCCCCACCACGATGGCCGTGCTCCCCTGCGCCAGCCGCGCGGTCGTCAGCACGTACTGGATCAGGTCGGGGTCCATGTTGGGCTCCACCCACTTCCTGGAAACCGGCGCCCGTATCGCGCCCGGCGCGGGCCTCCGCAGCCCGTCGTCGGCCGTGAAGAACGACGCGATGTCCTCCGCCTCGTCCGAATCCGGCCACATGTTCAGCACCTCGCCCGCCGCGTGGAAGCTCTCCCGCGTCAGCGGCTCGGCCAGCGCGATCTTCGCCATCGCCGCCGGCGCGACGGCCGCGTTCGGAAACCGCGCCGCGACCTCCTCCTCCGCCTTCTCGCCGGCCCGCGCGAGGATCCCCGCCGCGTCCGTCTCGTACTTCGCGTACGGCTCCTTCCCGCCCGCCGCGATCAGCTCCCGTATCCTCCCCGCGCAGTGCCGCCGGATGTCCGCGGTCACGCCCCCGTCCAGCTCGTACTCGCCCCGCGCGCCCGACTCCAGCACGGCCTGGTACGACTCCACCGCCTCCGCCCGCTTCCCGGCCTTCTCGAATTCCTCGGCCTGCCTGCGCCCCGCGCGCGCGAAATCCTCGGGACTCACCGCCGCCTCGCACGCCTCCTTCCACGCGCCCATCTCATACAATGTTTCGTACAGCCGCCGCCGCGCCGGCCGCCCCCCGCCCGCGGCCCGGTAATGCCCGGCCGCCTCCCGGTTCCTCCCCTGCCCCGCGGCCGTCTCGCCCTTCACGAACGACATCTCCGCCGCCCCTCTCTCCCGCGCGGCCGAGACGATCTCGTCGGGATCGTAGTACATGTTCACCGCGGTGCTCGAACACGTCACCAGCCACGTGCCGTACCCGGACCGGGCGATCACCGTGTTCCCGGACGCGGAAGGCCCGGAGAATTTCACCATCCCCGCCGCCTTTCCGTCAGACACCGAGAACCGCCTCAGCCCGTGCGCCGTCGGGACGTACGCCGTGGTGTCGCTCATCCCTCCCCGTCCGAAGGCGGGCTCCGGAAGCGGCGCCTTCCACAGAAGCTCGCCCGTCTCGCGGTCCCGCGCGATCACCCGCTTCTCGCCGCACACGATCACGTTCCGGCCCGCCACGCCCAGCAGGTATTTCGCGTCGTCCCGGTACGCCGACCACACCAGCTTTCCGTCGCGCGCCCGCAGCGCCTGCAGCGAATCCGCGTCCGTCGGCGCGACAAACAGAACGCCGTCGTCCAGCACAGGAATGTTGAGCCCCATCCCCAGGTACTCCGGACTGTACTCCGCCTCCCGCGCGTTCGCCTTCAGAAGCTGGGCGTACTTCCGCGCCCAGCGTATGTCCCCGGTCAGCCCGTCCACCGCGGCGACCACCCCGGCGTTCGTCTGGCAGTAGATGATGCCGTCCGACTCGATCGGCTGGCTCCCGTCCGCGTACACACCGTGGATACGGTCCCGCGACGGCAGCGAGCACAGCGTTCTCTTCCACCGCTCCCTGCCGGTCGCCGGGTCTATCGCCAGCAGCGTCGGGTGTGCGGTCCAGCGCCGCCAGTACTTCACCTCCTGCATCAGCATCAGCGCGTACAGCGTGCCGCCGAACTCTATGGGCGGGGCCGCGCAGTTGGGCGCCACGCGGAACGACTGCGGGTCATCCGGCTCCTCGATGCGCCACAGCCTCGACCCGTCCGCCGAGTCCAGCGCGGTCAGCCGCACCCCCAGCGGCTTGTACTCGTCCCAGTAGATCGTCCCCAGCTTCTTCCAGTCGTCTATCCGCATCGTGTACGTGGGAAACCGGGCGTACACCCGCTTGCCCAGCACCGCCGCCGCCTCTCCCTTCCGGTGATTCTGCCCCCGCACCCGGTGCCGCCAGAGCACCTTCCCGCTCAGCCCCCACAGCGCGATCAGCTCCGGGCCGCGGTTTAGATATATGGTGCCGTCCTCGAACACCGGAAACGCCCACGGAAACCGGCCCAGCAGGTCCGGGTCCTTGTCCTTCTCGTACGTCTCGCCGAACCGGAAGCTCCAGATATGCCGGATTCCCTTCGACACGTCCGCGAAACGGCGCGGCCCCTGCGTCCCGCCGAATATCATCGGCCACGAACGCTCGTCCTTCTTCTCGTCCGCCTCCGCCGCCACGCCGGCCAGCCCCGCCGTCACCGCCTCCGCCGCGGTCATCTCCCTGCCGCCGAGCGACACCCTCCCCCCCGCCGCCGCGATCGCCGCCCTCACCTTCTCGAATTCCCCGTCACGCCCCAGCTTCTTCAGGCACAGCGCGATCCGCACGTCCACGTCCGCGCCCGGCACGCTCGCCTGCGGATGCCCCTTCAGCCTCCGGAACGCATTCAGCGCCTCGCGGAAACGCCCCGCCTCCAGATCCGCGTTGGCCAGCCGGTACAGCGCGTCGTCGCCGAACGACGTCGAGAAGTACAGGTTCACCACCCGCTTCAGCCCGGCCGCGTTGCCGCTCTCGGTCACCTTCGCCAGCTCGTATTCCGCCCTGCGGTCGTACAGCGTGCGGTATATCTCCAGGCCCTCCGGCGGCATCGCCGCGATGCGGTCCTGGCAGAACTGCCGCGTCGGGATGAACGTCCCCCCCTCGAGCGGGTACAGGTAGTCCCCGTACCGGTCGCAGACGAACATGTACTTGTGGCTGGCTTCCTCCCAGGCCTTCCTGCCCTCGGATTCCACCGCGTCCCGTATCAGCGCGTTGATCTTCCCGTCCGCCGCGAACTCGGCGATGTTGTAGAACGCCCCGTCCTCCCCGCCCCGAACGAGAAGAGACGCTGATAAGACCATGAGACTCGATATGACTGCGCGCAGGCCCATGGATTCATTTTACCCAAAATCCGGGGATTTTCGTCCTGCGCCGTGTTAACCTCCGGCCCCGTTCCGCGGAGTGCTTGTAACAGGGTTCATTTCGTGCGAACATCCCGCGGGAGAACAGGAGAGAATATGATGCGCCAAACGTTTATCTGCCTTGCCCTTATCGCGATTGCCGCCTCCGCCGCCCTCGCCGCCGGCGTTCCCAGGCCCTACGACGCCCACTGCACCGAGCGGGAGAACGTGTTCGCCTTCACGAAGAAGCCTTCCATGCGCCTGGTCGCCAAGGACAGGTACGAGATCACCTTCGCCGTGAAGGGCTACTGCGACGTCACCGTCGGCATCGTCGACGAGAAGGGCACCGTGGTCCGCCACCTCGCCTCGGGGGTCCTGGGCAAGAACGCCCCGTCCCCGTTCCAGAAGGACTCCCTGGAGCAGAAGATCTACTGGAACGGCAAGGACGACCTGGAGGAGTACGCCCGGGAGCCGGAGAAGCTTCGCGTGCGGGTGCGCCTCGGGCTGAAACCGGAATTCGACCGCGCCCTCGGCGGCACCAGCCCCTACCGCATCCCCATGAAACGGGTCTTCGGCGTCGCCGCCGGCCCGGACGCGGTGTACGTGCTGTCCGCGAGCAAGGGCCCCTGCTTCTACCTGCGCAAGTTCGACCGCGACGGCAACTACCTGGCCTCACTCGTCCCTCCGCCGGCGAACCTGCCGGAGGAGAAGATCGCCGGCACCGGCTTCGTGGAATACGAGCCGGGCAGGAAGACGCTGCACGCCACGGCGCTGAACCACACGGTGGCCGTCGGCGGCAACTACCTCTCCGACCCGGGGGTCGGTCATTCGGGCGTCCAGCCCGTGGTGGTGGACGACCGGTTCTACTACGTCAACAGCGGCTACTACAGCGCCCCGTCCCTCCTCTTCTACGTCTACACGGACGGCTCGACGGACCTCCCCGGCTCCCAGGGACGGCCCATGCTCAACATGGACTACAAGCATCCCCTTCATCAGTACGGCTTTCTCGCCGCGTCTCCCGACGGACGGTACGTCTACCTGGTCCCCCACAACGGGGGAGCGATGAATGCCACCGAGGTGTGGCGCCGGAAGCTCGAGGGAGCGGGGCCGGCGGAGATATTCGCCGGCCGGCGCGGCAAGCCCGGCTCCGGCGACGGGCAGCTCAACGGCGCGATAGGCATCGCGTGCGACGGCGCCGGCAGGGTCTACGTCTGCGATCACATGAATAACCGCATTCAGGTGTTCTCCCCGGAGGGAAAGGCGGTGAAGTCCCTCAAGGTCGAGGGCCCGCGCCTGGTGGCGGTCCA
>CAYMFW010000164.1:0-11005 GCA_964389785.1 uncultured Planctomycetota bacterium | reverse complement strand
ATATAGAATCCATCCAGTGAGAGCGGCTTGCGTTCCATTTTCATCCTCCCGTTGTTATTCCGCCTGTCTCCCAGCAAAAGGCAGGCCAGAGAAGGAGCATCCGTGTAACTGATGCCGTGAGAAGCGGTTATCGAATGGGGCCGACTGTGTGTCACATGCATCGCGTAGGCATTCTTGGCGACATTTGACGTCAGGTATTGTCAGTCTTTGTTCGTGTTGAGGGGTTGACTGTCCGATTTCAGGCCGTATACTAGATTGAAAGACGCCGATAAGGGCAAACTTCGGGAAACCGGAGGGCGCAAAGTATAAGGGCCTAAGACCGAATGGCTATGGTCGCCTTGCTGCCGCGGGTCGATGCGATGACGGCAGGGCAGGCCGGAACACACGGGCAGGCTCGGCCATGAAATATGACGTAAGGACGGCTGCGTGGAGAGGCGGGTTCACGCTTCTGGAGTTGCTCGTCGTCATTTCCCTGATCCTCATCATTTCCAGCATGCTCATCGTAGGGATGCGCGCCGTGAAACAGGCCGCGCGGGGCGCGCAGTGCATGAGCAACCTTCGCAACGTCACTTTGGGGCTCGAGATGTTCTTTCAGGAACACGACCGCTATCCCGGTGGAATACTGGCCTCGTCGCTGGGAAGCTACCTCAAGAACGAGAAGGTCTTTCTGTGCCCATCCGCCGGGCTGTCGTACGAGCCGTTCTACGTGATGCCGGTGAAGGGTACCGAACCGGAAGGTTACGTAGTCAGCTGTCCACGACATGGAAGGCAGGCGGTGGTTCATACGCTACGAGGCGCCGGACGCCTGGTGAACAGGGCGGCGGTGTCCTTCGACGGTGACGCGGTTGAGGAGGGAGAGACGGTCACCGGAGCGAAAGGTGATTACGTGTTTGAGGGCGGTGCGGCGGCGTCCGTGGACAAGGACACGGTGGGCGTCGTGGTGGCCTCTCTGAGGCTGAAGGGGGGAGGCTGCCGCAGTATTCTGCGCGTGCTCGAAGGCAAGAACAAGACAGCGGTGGACTGTGTGGCCCCGGCTGATTCGGTTTTTGACCTGGTCACTCCCGCCGGGATCGTCGCTGTAAATCGGACGGAAACGGAAGCGGTGGTGACCGCCTCTTTCGACTCGGCGAAGAAACACCTGCTCGTCCTGCGCTTCGGGAAAGCCCCGACGTCGGTGATCGATCCGCTGCTGGATGCGCTCGAGTCGGCCGGCACGTATGGCCAGGCCGCCGGGATCATGTCGACGATTCTTCCCGCGTGCGTGACGAAACCGAATGATGTGGGAGTTGGTGACGTGCTCGAGTACTTCGCGTGGCGTGGAGACGATGCGTTGAGCTGGGACGGTTTCAGCCGCACCGCGGCCGGTGGTCAGACGTTCGAGAGGATGGAGCTCACGGATCCGCTTTTCGGTGAACACTGTACCGAGGTGACGGTTGCGAAAGGTGTTCTCTGTCTGAAGGGCGTTCAAGGGGAGAAGGCGAAGATGACAGCCGGCGTCACCGGTTTTGCGCTCGCACACAGTCTGAAATCCCAGAGACCTCCGAAGTCGGCAGGTGAGTAAGCCGCACGGTTGAAAACCCGCGACGCTTGCGTTAGCATTAGCCCACATGAACAGGGAAGACTACGAGGGGGTTGCGGAAAGGTCCGATGAAGGAGAACGGGCGGACGGACAACGCTCGGAAATGCGGCGCCGCTCCCGATTCATCATGGTCGAGGTGCTCGTGGCCGTCATGGTTCTGCTCACCCTCGTGTTCTCCGGGTTCTGGGCCGTCCTCGCCATGCGGCCCTATCCGCACGTGTTTCTCGAAGGCCTGTCGAGTCGCCCCGAGACGCGAATGCTGGTGAGTCTCTGCCTTCTGTTCCTGGACGGGCTGGTGCTGATGGTGTATTGGATGTGGCGGAAGACTCGAAAGGAAGAGGATGGTCTTAGAGAGGAAATGGAAAAACAGAGGATGCTCTCCATCCGATCCGACCGGCTTCGCTCGCTCGGTGAGATGGCCGCAGCGATCTCCCACGAACTGAGCCAGCCCCTTGTCGGCGTGCGCGGCCTGGCGGAACACGTGGACGTGGCGCTGGAGAGAGACTGGGATATCTCGAAGGAGAAGATCCGCGAGAAGGTGCAGCTGATCGTGGAACAGGGCGACCGTATGGATCACATCATCCGGCACGTCCGTCTGTTCGCCGGCGAGGCGGACAGGAACGAGATGTCCGCCGTGAACGTGAACGACGTCGTCAACGCGGGTGTCGGTATGGTGGGGGAGCAGTTCAAGTCGAGGGGCATTTCTCTCACGTGCGATCTCGCCGATGTTCTCCCCTGCGTTGTCGCGAACGCGTTCTCGCTCGAGGAGGTGCTGGTCAACCTGCTGCTGAACGCGCGGGACGCGGTGGAAGACGCCGCTGTGGGGGGCGACTGCAGCGTAGCGGTGCGCACCCTGCTCGATCGGCGGAACGGGTCTCCGACGGTGGCCATCGAGGTCACCGATACCGGCAGCGGCATCTCCGAGGAAACGCGGGAAAAGCTGTTTCTCCCGTTCTTCACGACGAAGGAGGCCGGGAAGGGGACCGGGCTCGGACTGGCGATATCGAGGACTATTATGGAGGGCGCCGGCGGCACGATCGATCTCGAATGCCGCGACGAGGGAGGGGCGGTCGCGACCATGCGGCTTCCGGCGATAGGGGAGGCCGGGGAGGAGGACGGTGATGTCTGAGAGTCTGCGCCTGCTTATCGTGGACGACGAGAAGATCGTACACCAGACGATAGGCGGCTATCTGACCGACCTGGGGCACCAGGTGGACCACGCGTACGACGGGGCCGAGGGCCTCGAAATGATAGAGAGCGCGGAGTACGACGTCGTCTTTGCGGATATCAGAATGCCGGTGATGGACGGCCTGAGGATGATCCGGGAAGCGGGGGAGGTGTGCCGTGACACCGCCTTCGTGGTGGTGACGGCGCACGCGGACATGGAGGGTGTGGTGGAGGCGCTCCGCGCGGGAGCGGCCGATTTCGTCAACAAGCCGGTGCGACTGAAGGAGATGGAGGCAGTGCTCGAGCGCACCAGCCGGCTGAACCGGTTGCGGCGGGACGCGGGGCGGCTGCGTCAGACGATAGGAAGGATTCAGTCGTACGAGAGCTGCCGCGCGGGACTGAACGAGTTCGTCGGGGTGAGCGCGGTGTCGGAGAAGATACGCACGCTCATCGCGCAGGCCGCAGAGGCGGCGTTCGACACGGTGTTGGTGACCGGCGAAACCGGTACCGGAAAGGAGGTAGTCGCTCGGGCGCTTCACTTCTCCGCGCTGGGAGAGGGAAGCCCGTTCATTCCTGTCAGCTGTCCGACGCTTCCGGAGCCGCTCGTGGAGAGCGAGCTGTTCGGTCACGCGAAAGGGGCCTTTACCGGGGCCGACACGGACCGTGAGGGATGTTTCTCGCTGGCCGACGGCGGGACGCTGTTCCTGGATGAGGTGGGGGACCTTTCGCCGTCCGTGCAGGCCAAGTTGCTGAGAGCGGTCGAGACCAGAAGCTTTCGCAGGGTCGGAAGCTCCCGGGAGGTCGCGGTGAATATCCGGGTGACGGCCGCGACGAACGCGGCGCTGGACCGGCTGGTGGAGAGCGGCGGGTTCCGGAGCGACCTGTACTACCGGCTGAACGCATTCGCCATTCATATCCCTCCGCTTCGGGAACGGCGGGACGACATCATTCCACTCGCGGAGTATTTCCTGTCCGCACGAGAAGAGGCAGGGGACGTGATCCCGCGGGGGTTGTCTGGAGACGCCGCGGAGGCGCTGCGGGCATACGACTACCCCGGCAACGTGCGGGAGCTCCGAAACGTCGTGGAGCGGGCGGCGGCCGTGTGCCGCGGGGAGACCGTCACGGCCGAGTACCTGTTCCTTCCCGAGATCTGTGACTCCACGAAACAGGGGGATGAAGGCGGCCGAGACGGCGAACGGGAGCGGATTCTTCGCGCGCTTCAGGAGGCGCACTGGAACCGTCGCGCGGCTGCCGAAGCGCTCGGGATGCCGTACTCGACCCTGCGCTACCGCATACAGAAGCTGGGTATAAGCTGAGCCGCCATAGGCGGGAGCGAGAGTCCGGCTCGCTCATTCTCGGCGCCCATCAATCGAGTGGGGCGCCTCCGAGGACGCGGCTTGACGGACCATGGAAGGGCCTTCGGCCTGTCCGTCAACCCGCGAACCCTGCCTCGGAGGCGCTCATTTTCCTGTGAGCGCCGAGAATGAGCGAAGGGATGCCCCGCCGCCGCCCTAGGCGTGCTCCGGGGGGACGATGCCGAGCTTCTTCGCTTTCTCCCAGAGGGTCTTTCTCGAGATGCCGAGCATCTCCGCGGCGTCCTTACGGCGTCCGCCGGCCGCGTCGAGCGCCGCCTGTATGTGCCGTCGCTCCGCCTCCTGCACGGCGTCGGCGAGCGTGCCCTTCGCCGCGGGAACGTTCGGCGTGCCGGCAGGTGAGAGGATAAGATTGTCACGCTCGAGAACAGTCGCGTCTCCGGCGAGCGCGATCGCGCGCTCAACGGCGTTCTCCAGCTCCCTGACGTTTCCGGGCCAGGGGTGTGTGATCATTTCATCCATCGTCTCACGGTCCACCTCGTACTCTTTTCCGATGCCGTAGAGCCGCAGGAAGTGGTCGACGATCAGTGGGATATCCTCCGTGCGTTCCCGCAGCGGCGGGAGGTCCACCCGCACCACGTTCAGCCGGAAATACAGGTCGTTGCGGAAGCGTCCCCCCTCCGCGGCGAGCGCCAGATCGACCTTGGTGGCGGCGATCACCCTGATGTCCACCTTGCGGGGCTGTCCGCCGACCGGCCAGACCTCCTTTTCCTCTATGCAGCGAAGCAGCTTGGCCTGTATGCCGAGCGGGACGTCGTCGATGTCATCGAGGAAGATGCTGCCGGCGTCCGCCATCGTGAAGCGTCCCGGCTTACTGCGATGCGCGCTGGTGAAGGCGCCCTTCTCGTGACCGAAGAGCTCCGCCTCTATCAGGCTCTCGGGGAGGGCGGCGCAGGAGCACTTTATAAGAGGCCCGTTCTTCCTGCCGCTCTGCGCGTGGAGCTCGTCGGCGACGATCTCCTTGCCGGTACCGCTCTCGCCTGTAATCAGCACGTTGGCCTCCGAAGGGGCGACGGTGCGAATCTTGTCGTAGACGGCCAGCATGGCCGGGCTCTTTCCGATCAGCTTGGCCGGGTGTGAGAGCACGTGGCCGAGCTTGCGGCGCAACGCGATGTTTTCCCGCCTGAGCGCCCGGATGGCGTCCAGCCGGGCGAGCGACAGCACCACCTGTTCGTTATCGAACGGCTTTATCAGATAGTCGTACGCTCCGGCGCGCAGCGCGTCGAGGACGGAATCCATCGTCCCGTAACCGGTGGCGAGCAGCACCTCGGTTTCCGGCGTGCGTTCCTTCACCTCCTTCATCAGCGTCACGCCGTCGGTCCCGGGCATCCGTATGTCGAAAATGACGCAGTCGAAGCTCTGTCCCTCCATGACGGACCGCGCCTCGTCGCCGTCGCAGGCGACGGAAACATCGTGTCCCGCCGCGCGAAGCTCGTCGGCGAGGGTCACCCGAATCGCCCGGTCGTCTTCGGCTATCAGGACTCGCATTCTTCCACCAGCTTTCTCTTGGCTATCTTTCCGGCTGCCGTGCGGGGTACCTCCTCGACGAAATGTACCGCCCTCGGCACCTTGAAATCGGCGAGCGAGCGGGAGCAGTGGTCCTTCACTTCCTGAGGGGAGAGGGATGCGCTGCCCTCCAGAATGACGTACGCCTCGGGTACCTCTCCGTGAGACGGGTGCGGCCTGCCGATCACCGCGGCCTCTGCGATGGCGGGATGCTTCTCCAGCACGAATTCGATCTCCCGCGGATACACGTTCATGCCGCGGTGGAGTATCAGGTCCTTCTTGCGGTCGGCGATAAAGAGATACCCGTCGTCGTCCAGATAGCCCATGTCTCCGGTAAAGAGCCAGGTGTCCCTCAGCACCTTCTCGGTCGCGTCCGGGGTGCGCAGGTAGCCACGCATCACGTTCGGACCGCAGATTGCGATCTCCCCGACGTCCCACGTCGGGGCCTCCGCTCCCTGCTCATCGACGATCTTCACCTGCACGCGAGGGAGGGGGAGTCCGACGGAGCCCACCCTTCTCTCGCCCTGCACCGGATTGACCGAGACGACAGGGGACGCCTCGGACAGACCGTAGCCCTCAACGAGGGGGGCGGAGAACCGCCGCGCGAACGCTTCCAGGATCTTTTCGGGGAGCGGTGCAGAGCCGGAGATGCAGAAACGGACCGATTTCATGAGGAGGGAGAGTGCGGGGAAGCGTGCTTTGGTAAGTGCCCGGTAGAACGCGGGGACCGCCGCCATGATGGTCACCCGTTCCGTGGCGATTCTCTTGAGCAGCCTGCCGAACGGGCGCGCGGACTCGCAGAGCACGATCCGGGCGCCGAGGGAGAGGGGCAGGAGCGTGCTCACCGTCAGCGTAAAGGAATGAAACATGGGGAGAAACACCAGGAACCGGTCCTCGGAGGAGACGGGAAATACTTCCCTGCACGACTGGACGTTCGCGGTGAGATTGCGATGGGTGAGCACCACTCCCTTCGGCCTTCCGGTGGTCCCCGAGGTGTAGATAAGCGTTGCGGGATCGTCTTCCGCGATGTCGGCTGCGGGGGCTTCTATCGAAGGCATTTCGGGCGCGGCGGAGTGGGGGACGTACCTCTCGTCGTCGGCATCCGTCACGATCACGTTCTTCACGACATCCCGCACGATATCGGCGACCTCCCGGAACGCGGAGGAGGTGATGAGGAGAGCACATCGGCTGTCTTCTATCAGCACCTTCAGCTCCCGCGGTTTCAGGAAGGTGTTCAGCGGCGCCGCCGCGGCGCCGAGCAGCACCGCCGCGAAATAGGAGGCGATGAAGTCCGGGGAGTTACGAAGGAGAATGCAGACGGTGTCGCCCTTTGCGACGCCGGCGGACGAAAAGGCCTTCGACAGCGACTCCACCCAGGCCCGGAGCCGGAGGTAGGTGAGGGTGCATTTCGGGAAGGTGACCGCCTTCGAGTCGGCGAAACGGTCCGCCGACGTGAGTAACAGCTGGCCGAGCGTCATCGCAGAGCCCCATTACCTCAGTGACTCTATGACTTCTTCGACCGGGTCCTGCCGCCGGCTCGTGAGGATCCCTTCTGATTCGGCAGTTCGGCCTCGAGGGTCCTGTAACGCTTGGTGAGAGCGGCCTGGGATACTTCGAGACGTCTCGCGAGCTCCGCCTTGGCGACGGTATTCCAGTGGTCCATCAGGTACTTGTCGTCCTCATCCGTCCAGTCCGTGGAGCCAGACTTCTGCTCCACCGTTTTCGATACCATGGTGGTGGCGGCCCGGGAGTAGGGGGTGGCCCTGCCGGGTTTGAGGCCGTACTTCTTCACGATGCCGTTGTCAACGTCACTCTTGGTGCCGTCCGGCAGGACGACCGCAAACCTATCGACCTTCCGCATCTTTCCCATTTCATACCTCCTTATTGTGCCACAGGATACAGCATCCGCGAGGATGTGTCAAGATCGTAACATCCGGAAAGCGGACAGCGCCTACTTTCGGGGGAGGAGTCTCGTGCCCGGGAGTGGATTGGCGGCGTATTCCCGCTTGCAGCGGGCGCAGAGATCGAATGTGAAGGCCTGGTAGACGCTGCTCTCCGCCTCCTCCCTGCTGACGGATTTGAGCTTTTCGATAAGCTCCCTGATCTTCCTGGTGAGATCCTGACGAAGGTCGGTGGCGGTTATCTCCAGCGGGTCGTAGGCGGCGTAGATCTGTATCTCCGCCACGTAGCGGACGTCGTCGTCCAGCAGAAGCTCGTTTCCGCACATGTCACAGCTCAGGCCGTCCATCTCAGCCTCCCAGCTTCTTCCGGAGGAGCTCGTTCACCAGCTTCGGGTTCGCCTTGTCCCGGGTCTTCCGCATCACCTGACCGGTCAGGAAACCGGTCGCCTGCTTCTTTCCGGCCTTGAAGTCGGCGACGGCCTGCGGGTTCTCGTCGAGTATCTGCGCCACGACGGCCTCCAACTCGCTGTCGTTGCTTATCTGCCCGAGGCCTTCCTTCACGACAATATCCTCAGGAGTGCGTCCGGTAGAGGCAACCTCCGCGACTATTTGATTGCCGGTCGAACCCGTGATTTCACCTCTCTCTTCCATGAGCAGTATGTCGGCCAGCGCACGGGGTGGCACCTTCTTTCGATATTCCTCAATCGTAACGCGCTCTTCCTTCAGGTGGGACAGCACTCTTGTCATGATCTTGTTACTCGCAGCCTTCGCGTCGCCGCACAGGCCGGTCGTTTCCTCGAAGTAGTCCGCGACCGCCTTGTCCTGCGTTAGGACGTCCGCGTCGTATTCCGGCAGTCCGTACTCGGAGACGAATCTCCTTCGCCGGACGAGCGGCAGCTCGGGCAGCTCGCTTCGGGTCTTCTCTATCAGCTCCGGGCTCAGCGTGGCGGGAACCAGGTCGGGTTCCGGGAAATACCGGTAGTCCTGCGCGACCTCCTTGCGTCGCATGGGCTCGCTTCTCTCCATGGCTTCGTTCCAGAGCAGTGTCTCGCTGGCGACCTCCTCATCGTTCTCCAGGAGCCCGGTCTGCCGCTCGATCTCGTATTCGAGCGCCTTCTGAACCGCCTTCATCGAATTCAGGTTCTTTATCTCCACCCGGTTACCGAGCTTGTCGCTGGCTGGCGGGGCGAGGGAGATACTGGCCTCGAACCGGAGTATCCCCTGCTCCATGCGGCAGGTGGAGATTCCGAGATACAGGAGGGTGTTGCGCATGGCGTGCATGTACGCGTTCGCTTCCTCGACCGAGTGCATGTCCGGTGCGCTGACGATCTCCAGCAACGGCATGCCTGCCCGATTGAGGTCGATCATCGTCCTGTTCTCGGAGGACCCCTCCGGATGCAGTGACTTCCCCGCGTCCTCCTCCAGGTGGACGTTGTGTATCCCCACCGTTTTCGAAACGCCGTCGACCTCGATCTCGAGCCGGCCGTCGACACCCAGGTTCTGATAACTCTGCGAAATCTGGTAGTTCTTGGGCAGGTCCGGGTAGTAGTAGTTCTTCCGGTCGAAGCGGGTGACGCCCTCGACGGTGCAGTTCATCGCGAGGGCGGCCTTGAGGGCCATGACGAACGCGTCCCTGTTCATCACCGGAAGGACGCCCGGCATTCCGACGCAGACCGGACAGACCTGGCTGTTCGGGGGCGCGCCGAAGCGTGTGGAACAGCCGCAAAAGAGCTTCGTGTTCGTGCTCAGCTCGGCGTGCACCTCCAGTCCTATCGTGACTTCGAGATCGCTCATGTCGCCGCCGCCGGGCTCGCGGAGTCTTCTATCACCGTCGCGACCCGGAAGATATCCGGCTCGGCGAACGGCTTTCCCATCAACTGCACGCCTATCGGAAGCCCTTCGGAGGACGATCCGCAGGGAACGGAGACCGCCGGGATGCCGGCCAGGTTGGCGGAAATCGTGTACACGTCACTGAGGTACATCGTGAGCGGATCATCCGTCTTCTCGCCGATCCGGAAGGCCGGCGTGGGTGAGGTCGGGCACACGATGCAATCCACCCCGTCGGCGAACGCGCGGTCGAAATCATTCTTTATGAGCCGTCGGACACGCTGTGCCCTCAGGAAGTATGCGTCGTAGTAGCCGGAGCTGAGGACGAACGTGCCCATCACTATCCGGCGCTTCACCTCGTCACCGAAGCCCTGGTTTCTGGTCCGCGAGTACATGTCTATCATGTCGTCGTAGTCGGGGGCCCGGTACCCGTAGTGGACGCCGTCGTACCGGGCCAGATTGGAACTCGCCTCCGCCGTAGCGATGACGTAGTAGGTGGCCACCGCATATGCGGTGTGGGGGAGGGACATCTCGACGACCTTCGCGCCCGACTTTTCCAGAAAGGCCAGAGCGTCCCGCACCCGTTTCTCCACCTGCGGCTCCAGACCCTCCGCGAAATACTCCTTCGGGATTCCCAGCGTCATACCTTCGACGCCGGCGCCGATCCCGGCGAGATAGTCCGGCACCGGCTCCGCCAGGCACGTGGAATCCATCGGATCTTTCCCGGCCATGACGCCGAGGAGCAGTGCGCTGTCCGCGACGGTCTTCGTGAGCGGGCCTATCTGGTCGAGGGACGACGCGAACGCGACGAGGCCGTACCGGGATACCCGTCCGTATGTCGGCTTCAGCCCGACGACCCCGCAGAACCCGGCCGGCTGTCGGATGGAGCCGCCGGTGTCGCTACCGAGCGTCGCGAGAGCCTCCCCTGCGGCGACGGCGGCGGCGGAACCCCCGCTCGAGCCGCCCGGCACCCTGTCGGTATCGCGCGGGTTGCGCACCAGTCCGAAGGCGGAATTCTCGCACGAGGAGCCCATGGCGAACTCGTCCATGTTCATCTTTCCCAGCACTACGGCGCCGGCCCCCGTCAGCCGTTGCACGACGGTGGCGGAGTAGGGGGGAACGAATGGCTCGAGCATGCGGGACGCGCAGGTCGTCGGGATCCCCTGAACGCACATGTTGTCCTTGATGCCTATCGGAACACCCGCGAGGGGACCGGGGCTTCCGCCGGCGGCGAGTTCCGTGTCAACGGCGTCGGCGTCCTCGAGAGCTTTCTGGACGTCGATGCTGAGGTATGCGTTGATCGCCCCGTCGGCGCGGGACGCCGCATCGGCGACCGCCTGCACCAGCTCGACTGACGTAAGCTCCCGATTCCGGATGGAGGAAGCGGCTTCGATCACAGTGAGTTCGGTCACGTCCTTCATGGGTCAGGCGTATTGCTCGATGAGTTCCTCGGATATCTCGAAGTTGGCGTAGACGTTCTGCACGTCGTCGTGTTCCTCGAGCTGATTCATCAGAGAAATGACCTTCTTCGCGTTGTCCTCCGCGACATTGACGGAACTGGTCGGTATCCAGCTGATGTCTCCGCTCTCCACGGTGAAGCCGCCGTCCTCCAACGCCTCAGGGATTCTTGCCCCTTTATCTAGCATACATAA
>CAYMFW010000163.1:0-11010 GCA_964389785.1 uncultured Planctomycetota bacterium | reverse complement strand
TGACGATGGACGGCGTCGGCGAGTGGGCCACCAGCTCGATGGCGCGGGGGGCGGGCAACGGAATCGAGATGCTGAAGGAGCTCCGCTTCCCTCACTCCCTCGGTTTGCTGTATTCCGCCTTCACCTACTTCACCGGATTCCGGGTGAACTCCGGCGAGTACAAGCTGATGGGGCTGGCGCCGTACGGGGAGCCGGTGTACGCGGACGCGATACGCGACCACCTGCTGGACATACGGGAGGACGGCTCGTTCCGGCTGAACATGGACTACTTCGGGTACCTGGACGGGCTGACCATGACGAACGAGAAGTTCGCCGAGCTGTTCGGCGGCCCGCCGCGGAGGGCGGAGAGCGAGCTGACCCGCCGGGAGATGGACCTGGCGCGGTCGATCCAGGAGGTGACCGAGGAGATCGTGATGAAGATGGCGAGCCACGTGAAGGAGCTGACGGGCTCGAAGAACCTGTGCCTGGCGGGCGGGGTGGCACTGAATTGCGTGGCCAACGGACGGATCCTCCGGGAAGGTCCGTTCGACAACATATGGATACAGCCGGCGGCGGGCGACGCGGGCGGCGCGGTGGGGGCGGCCCTGCTGACCTGGCACATGATAAAGGGCGGGGAGCGGCGGGCGGACGGCGTGCACGACCGGATGAAGGGGGCGTATCTCGGGCCCGCGTTCGACGACGACGAGATCCGGTCGTTCCTGGAGGCGCGGGGGTACCCGGCGACGAAGCTCGCGGAATCGGAGCGGGCCGGGACAATCGCGAAGCTGATCGACGACCGGAAGGTGGTCGGCCTTTTCCAGGGGCGTATGGAATTCGGGCCTCGCGCGCTGGGGAACCGCTCCATCATCGGGGACGCACGGTCGCCCGAGATGCAGAGCATTATGAATCTCAAGATCAAGTTCCGGGAGTCGTTCCGTCCGTTCGCCCCGACGTGCCTGGAGGAGCGGGCGGGCGAGTTCTTCGACCTGGACCGGCCCTCGCCCTACATGCTGCTGGTCGCGCCCGTGAGGGAGGAGCGCTGCAGGGGCGGCGCCGACGAGCCGGACCGTGACATCCGGGAGCGCGTCAACGCGGTGCGGTCGGACGTGCCGGCCATCACCCACATAGACTGCTCCGCGCGGGTCCAGACCGTCAGCCGCGACACCAACCGGGAGTACTACGACATCATCAAAGCGTTCGAGGACATCACCGGGTACGGCGTGGTGATCAACACGTCGTTCAACGTGCGGGGCGAGCCCATCGTCTGCACGCCGGAGGACGCGTACACCTGCTTCATGCGCACCGACATGGACGCGCTGGTGCTCGGGAGCCACCTGCTGCGCAAGGAGGACCAGCCGGAGTGGCACGAGACGCGGGACTGGCGCAGAGACCACGTGCTGGACTGAATGGATGTGCGTGATTCCTGAACATCTCCCTGCGGGGTGCGGAGTGTCTCTTCACTCATTCTCGGCGCCCATCAATCGAATGGGGCGCCTCCGAGGGCGCGGTCCGACGGACCAGGGAAGGGCCTTCGGCCTGTCCGTCGAACCACGAACCCGCTCAGAGCCACTCCGCACCCCGCGATGTTCAGGAATCACGCGCTTTACTCGGGGTGGACCGGTGAGGTAGGATCTTCGTTGATTATGCGATTCATACGACATCTTTTCCGGCTGCTCCAGGAAGTGGGCGAATTCGCCTGGGAAAACAAGATCTGGTGGATCCTGCCGATGGTGATCGTCCTGCTTGCGATGGCGCTGCTGGTGTTCGTGGGCCAGTCGGCGCCCCCGTTCGTCTACACGCTCTTCTAGTCCTTCTCTTCTTCCTCTTTCGGCAAGGCCTCCTTGACCTTGTCGAGGGACGCTCTCAGTTCCTCCAGGTTGTGCTTGAAGATGGCGTCCTGTTCCCTGGTCGTCTTCTCCAGCGCCTTCAGCCGCGCGTCGATCTTCTGAATCACCTTGTCCATTTCTTCGAGACGGCGGGCGAGGTACTCGTTGACGTCCTCCAGCGTGATGACATTGCCGTGCTTCTTCGTCTTCATCCCCTTGGGCACGATCATGTTGATCTTGCCGAACTTGAGCTCCTCCATGCCGGCGGGGACCTCGGTTTTCTTCTCCGCGGCGTCCGCCCCGCGCGTCACCGCCGCGCACGCGCATACCGCCGCGACCAGGCACACGCCGGCCGCCGCGGGCATGATGGACCTCACCGCGGACCTCGAGACCAGCTTCTTCACGCCTTGGCGCATTGTTCCTCCCTTTCTCATCTCCTTAACTTGAGTGCTTAACTCCGTCCCTGAGGTTTACAGACCGAGGATATCCGGCGGGCCCCGCTCCGGCAAGGGGAAGGGGGGGGCAACGGAGCAAAAAAAGTGAGTCACGTTGGCGGACTATTGACGAACTATTATGTAAGCATTGCGTTTAGTATGAGTGTGTCACATTTTGCTTGACAGGGCGGCGGCGGCGAGGTATCTTTTGTACAGAGGGCAACTTGTGACGTAGGAGTAGCACAGGAGGGAGCGTCATGACCGTCCAGTGCCCCGTGTGTGACCGGCGCCTGAGAGTGAGGAAGGACTCCCCTTCCAGAAAGGGCAAATGCCCCTGCGGCGCCATCATTGTCCTCGCCTCCTCCGTAGCGGTACCCCACCGGCGGAAAGAGCGCCTGCGCACCCTTCACCGGAAGCCGGCATCACGCTCCGATACGACTCAGATCAGCCTGGATATCGTCATGCCGCCTCCCCCGGTGTCGGGAAGGGGAGGAAGCAAGTCGCAGCGGAAAGCGGCTTCGCTTCGGAGGAAGGGGCACACGCCGACGCCCAAGACCGAGGCAATGAAGGCGATATGGCCCACGCCCGTGACGGCCAGGCCGGCCACTGAGAAGATGCCTGCGGTGAAGACGGCTGCGGTGAGAAGGCCCCGCGCCAGGAGGACGGCCGCGGAGACGCCGACCGACGCAACTCCGACGACCCTGACGCCCGTGGATCCGACCCCGACGACCGTCCGCACCCCGTCCGTGTTCGTCTCGGTGCCGACGGACAATCAGATCGTCGACGGGTCCGCAGACGAGCCCTCGGACGAGCGCTCGACCGGGCGCGACAACACGGCCAGCCAGGTCCTGCTTCTCATCCTGCTTGTGTTGCTCCTGGGCGGCGTGCTCTGGCTGCAGTGGCCGCTGGTGTAGGGGCCTATTTCTTTTCTTCCCAGTTCCCCGTCGCGGTATCGAAGACGCAGGTCTTGCGGGTCCCTTCGATCGTTACCTTGAAGGTGATCTTCCCCCGGGCGTCGATGCTGAGCCAGGTGACCGGGACCCCGGAATGTTTTCCATCGATGGGATGTTCCTTCCACGTGCCGGCGGACCGGTCGTACCGGAAGGCCCCTTTGTCGGTGGCGGCCCATACCGAATCTTCCGCGAACGAAAGCCCGTTCACTTTCATCGCATCGAGCGTATGCGCCGCCAGGATCCCTTCGAAGTTGCGGAGGTCTCCGCCCTCCCTCCGGCCGACGAACTTCTTCTCGTACACGATCCATTCGACGCCTTCCCTGACGGTGTCCGCCAGGGTGAACACCACCGTGTCGATCTCCGACGCGCCCGGCCTTTCTCCCACGGCGGCGGCGCGAACGGCCTCGTCCTTGTCCCGAGCGGCTTTTTCCACCGCCTTCCGGGCTCGCGCGTCTCCGATCGAACCGAGCGATGTGATCGCCTGCTTCCTGACGGGAGCGGATTCGTCCCCGAGCAGCTTCATCAGCGGCTCCACCACCCGCAGGTCCCTCATCCGGCCGAGGGCTTCGGCGGCCGCCGCCCGCACGCGGGGGTCGGTATCTCCCAGCGAAGTCAACAGGGGCTCCATCGCGCGGGAGTCCTTGACGCATCCGAGTATCTCCGTCGCCCGCAGGCGCACGGCGGCGTCCTTATGGGTCAGCGACGCGATGAGAGCCGGCGTCTCGCTGTTGTTTCCCCTTTCGACCAGGACCCGGGCCAGGTCGCGGAACACGGCGGGGTCGGATTCCTTCATGAGGTGCGCGACCAGAACCTTCGTCAGGTTCGGAAGATGCATGTAGACGAGCGCGTATCCGGCGTTCCTCCGCACGTCGGGGCCGGCATCGTTCAGCAGGTTCAGCACCGCTTTTGCGTGGGGGTCCTGCGGAATCTCCGCGGCGGGCTTGGACGCCCTGATCTCAAGAGACTGCTTCGCCAGCATGCCCAGTCCGCGCAGCGCCGATATTCTCATCTTCGCGTCCTCATCTTCCAGGGAGGAGGCGAGCAGCTCGACGATCCGTTCGTCCCTGTATCCGCGGCGCGCGTCGAATCTTTCCCGGTCACGATCCTTCTGAGCGAAAGGATCGAGGGGCGGGGGGTCGACGAGCGGGCGGTACCGGTACGTGAACGTTCCGACGATCTTCTCGGCATCCTTCGCCGTGCGTTCCCGCAGGAACGGCCTCACCGCCTCCGAATTCAGCAGGGCGCGGAGACTCTCTCCGAGAGCGGCGCGCTTCTCGGGAGGGGCCGCCATCGCCGCGGCGCCGAAGAGGCTCTGAAGGTCTCTGTCGTAGAAGAGCTGCTTGAGTATCGAGGTGAGGTCGTTCTTCTTCCGGCACTCCTGAAGCCAGGGGCCGACCTCGCCGGCCTTACCGCAGATGAAATGCAGTGCGAGCGTGATCTCGAAAAGGGTCTTGTGACGGCTGCTCGTGATCTCATCCGCCAGTGTCACGAGGTCCTTTCCCGTCTCCAGGTATTCCTCGGCGGTGTTCTTCCAGAGTTCTTTCCGTTCCCTTCCGGTCAGATAGGAAGGAAAGACATCGAAGAATCGTCTCTTCGCGTCGGCAATCTGGAACGCCGTGGGCGTGGAGGGTATGCCGGCGACGGTCCTGCAGTGCGCACGGTAGGTCTCGAGGTCCCCGTCTTCGAGCAGGCACTCCAGGTACACCTTGAATCGTTCCCTTCGCCCGGATGCCGCGGTGTCCGATGCCGAGAGCAGGCTGTGCAGGTCTTCACCGGAGCAGACGGCGTACAGGTCCTTCTTGAGGATGTCGTAGAGTCCTTCACGGAGAAGCGCTTCCAGGCACTTCTTTCGAATCGCCGGGTCGTCGAACTTGCGGTCCCGAAATTCCTCGGCGAGGGGCTCGAGCAGCTTCATGTCGGGCCGATACGTGCCGCGCCGAAACGGGTCCCGGTTTCTCGAGGGAAGGGATGCGAACATTACCCGGGCAAAAAATCGGAGGTCCTCCGGAGTGACTTTCTCGACGAATCCGGCCAGCGCGCCACGCGCCTTTTCGGGCAGCGCGTACGGGTAGGAGGATTCTATCTCGACGTGCTTCCAGTCAGACTGCAGGCGCTCCAGCGCCAGGTCGCCGGAGCCGTACGCCGCAAGCACCGCGTACGTCGGCACGTATCCCGAGAGCCAGAGGGACTTGCGGGCGAGTATGGCCGCGGTGCCGTCGGCGCGGCCGAGCTTCACGTGCGTCTCGAGCGCGGCCAGCCCAACGTCGCGGTCGTGCGAGCTTCGGTAGCGCTCGTCATCCCTGTCCTTTCCGGCCAGCGCGAGGGTGCGCCACCGGGTACACACCGGCCCGGCAGACTTCTCCCACCGTTCGTCGGGCTCGGATTCGTTGAGGGCCAGGAGCAGCTCGTGCAGGTCGCCGGCATTCGGACCGGCCGGCGCATCCATCTCCAGGCAGGCCTCGGCGGCGGGGACGGCCATCGCCTGCGCCGTCTCCGGATGCTCGTGGTCCATCGTCCATGCGAGGAACACACCGAACCGCCAGGCGGGCGACAGAGAACGATCGGAGACCACGCCGGCGTAGTAGTCCGTCACCGATCCGCGGGGCGCCTTGGGGTCTCGGGCGCCCTTCTGGTCCGCGATCATCATCCGCAGGAGAGCTGACAGCTCATCCAGGAACGGGCTCGCGTCCTTGTTGCGGGCGGCCGCCCAGCCGTGAAGCTCCAGGAGGGTATCGACCGACGGATAGTGGAGCGCGGACCGCAGCGGGCCCCTGAGACAGGGAGGATGCGTCTTTCCGAGCGCTTCCTGTATGTCTTCCACGGTGGCCTTGAACGACTTCACGATGACGTCCGGCTTCGCGGGGAACCGTATCCGGCCGGGGGGGCCCTTGCCCTTCGGCTCGAACCGGCTTCTGCAGCAGTTGAAGATCCCCCGGAACGCTCTCTCGAACCTGGTTTCGGCCATCCGGTAGACGTTCGCCGCCTTCACGTCCTTTCCCTGCGCGGCGCGGCACAGAAACTCTACCGAGCGAAGACTGTTCGCCTCATTGCCGAGCCCGGCCAGCACGTACTCGATGCCGGGCTGGGGAACGTAGCCCTCCCGTGCGTTCTGCAGGTGGTAGTCGTCGATCGTTTTCACGGCGTGCGCGAATATCTTCTCGGCCCTTTCGTCATTCCTCTCGAGAAGCGCGGCCACGATGCGCCCGGCATCACGCGCGTAGCGGCGCGGGTCGCTGTATTCGACCTTCCGGGCCGGGAAGCCATCCAGCTCTTCGAGGGTCTCGTCCGTAAGGAACGTTCGGTACAGGTCACAGAATTCCCTTGCCTTGCCGTCCAGGTAGCGGTTCGGGAAGTAGTCCCTGTGACGCACGAACTTCTCGACGGCGAGGAACAGGTCCCGCTTGCGCCCGTCGGAAGACGCTTTTATCTGGTCGAGATAACCGCCGAGATAGGCGAGCGCCGCGGAAGCGGGTTCCACGTCCGACATCAGCAGTATCAGGCCGACCCCGAAGGTGCGGGGCTTTATCGCTTCGAGCTTGCCTATCAGCGCTTTCTTGCGGTATCGGTCGCGCCGGACCGCTTCCACGGCTTCCCAGAGGACGCTTCCTCCGTCATCGCCGAAAGACCGGGCCCGGAAGGAGGGCCAATCCTGCACCACGGGCAGTCTCTCGAGGATCTCCCACTTGCCGACGCTTTGCCGGACCCGGTATTCGAGGGAGGAGAAGATATCGGCATCCCTCGTCGTGAGGACCGGCGTCGCGTCGATGTGCTTCAGCACCGGCACCAGGAGGATCTCGCGGGCGGCCATCCTCTCCAGCAGGTTTCCGTAATCGATCATCTCCCGGTACTCTTCGGAATCCCGGGGCGGCGGTCCGGGCTCCTTCCTCGCAAGGGCCTTCTCCAGCCGTTTCTTCGCCAGCTCTCCGAGGTACGCCGCGACCGCGTCTTCTCCTTCCTTCTCGGCTATCTCCTTCGCCCGCACGACCGGGTCCACCGGTTTCTCCGGTCCCGCGTCGGCGGCAGTCGCGGGGGCATCGGCGGGGGTATCGGCGGGGGTATCGGCGGGAACGTTGACGGGGGGGTCGGTATCACCGCCGAAGCCGGCGGATGCTGCGGGCCCGTACGTGACGGCGGCAGCGCAGAGCAGGACAAGAGCGTACCGCATCCCGAACACAAGCTGCTTCTTCACAGCCTCATCCTCTCACATTGAAGGACGTTTCACCTTCCCGGCTTCCCGTGGCGACGGGGTGAGTATAACAGAACCGTGGGATCGCTTGTAGTCGCGCACCCGGTCCGGCGGGTGACACGCGCGGGCAAATCGTGTATGGTAATCGACCATGGAGTACCTGCGCTGTAGGCGTTTCGCGACTTCGGTGATCGTGGCGGCCGCGATGATCGCGTGCGGCCGCGCGGCCACGGCCGGGGGCGCGATCGACGAGAAGAAACTGCCCGCGTCGCTCGAGGACGCCGCGCGCCCCGCCGCGTCGGGACCGGTCCGGGTGACAAAGAACGGCGCCGTGGACATCACGCTCAGGCCGGACACGGTCCCCGCGCCCGGCGCCACGTTCGACATCGCCACGCCCCCTCAGTACGGCATGCTCAGCAACTTCGACGACAAGAAGGGCACGGTGACGTACACCCCGCGCAGGGAATACGAGGGCAGCGACACGTTCGTCTTCACCGTGTCCGGGCGGAACGAGGCGACTCCCGTCCGGGTGGAGGTGCTCGCGGCGGTGCAATGGACCGCCGAAGGCGGCCAGCACAAGTACCGGCCGGTGACGGCAGCTCCCGACGGAGCGCTGTACGTCTTTCCCCGAAAGAGACTCATCACCGCGCTCTCGACGACGGGCAAGGTGAAATGGAGCATCAAGGAACCGAAGTTCTGCGACTTCCTCGGCTTCGGAAAGAACGGAACGGTATATATGGAGGGATCGAAAGAGGTCGTCGCGGTGAATCCCGACGGCAGCATACGGTGGCGCTGCAGCACCGGAGAATACCTGCGCGAAGGCGCAGTGGCCCCCGACGGCACCCTCTTCGCCCAGGGGAGAAAGGGATCCTTCTTCGCGGTGAGCCCGGACGGAAAGCTGAAATGGAAGAAGGAAGAACTCGTACCCGACGGGGACGCCGGCCCCGCGGCGGGTCCCGACGGCGGCGTGTACGTGGTGGGCCTCACGAAGCTTCACGCGTTCGGCCCCGACGGCAGGGAGAAGTGGAGCTTCGACTACCAGAATTATGCGGAACGAGGTGCGGTGGTGAAACCCGACGGAACCGTGCTGTTCGGGATCGGATCGACCATGTATGCGCTGGACGGCGAGGGCAGGAAGCTGTGGGAGCATTCCCGGTCGTTCTGGGGCCCGGTGCTGGGGAAGGACGGGGCCATCTATGTCGGCGACTGCGATGAGCTTTTCGCTCTCGGCCCGGACGGCAAGGAGAAATGGAAGATGCCCGCGAAAAACGGCCGGGAAAGCATGCCGATGATCGGAGCCGACGGAACGCTGTACTTCCCGACCGGGGACAACATCGTGCACGCGGTGGCACCGGACGGCAAGGAGAAGTGGCGGTTTTCCCTGGAGACGCCGGCGTTCTGGCCGGGCGCCTTCGGGGAGGACGGGACCCTCTATTTCTCCACGAAGGGCGAGATGATATACGCGCTCAATCCGGACGGAACAATGAAGTGGGGATACGAGACGGAATTCGATACCGGCTCGCGCATCGTGAGGGGCCCGGACGGCGCCATCTACGTCGCCACGGAAGACGACAAGGTCTGCATGCTGCGCGTATACGGCAGGTCCGCCGGCGCCAAGGGCATATTCGAGAAGCCGAAGTGGACGTTCGGAGGCGGCACGAGGCCCCCGGGAACCCCCTTCCTCCGGTGGGCCTGGGAAGGCGGCTCCGTCTTGCTGGGTGAGGACGGCTCCCTGTACATGCGCGGCGAGAGGTTCCAGGTGCGCGCTCCGGACGGGACCGTGAAATGGGAGGCCTCCCACATGGGCGGCGGCCTTTCACTGGGCGCCGATGGAACACTGTTCCTCGCCATACAGGACTCCGTGTGGGCGCGCCGAACGGACGGTACCGTGAAGTGGCGGTACGGAGACGGGGATTTCCAGCGCAAGGGCGTCGCCATCGGTTCCGACGGAGCCATATACGCGGGCACCCTCGACGGACAGATTCACGCGGTGGGCCCCGACGGCAAGACTCGATGGACGTATCAGGCCGACACCAGGGTCTGCGCCGGTCCGGTGATAGGTTCCTCGGGCACGATCTACGCCGTCGCCTACGGCGTGGAAGGGAGGAAACACACTGAGTCTAAGCTCCATGCGGTAACGCCCGACGGAAAGGTGAAGTGGACCGCTCCCGTGGAGTCCTATGCTTACGTGATGCCTGCCGTCGGACCGGGCGATTCGGTGTACGTGCCGTGCTACAAGTTCCTTGTCGCGATAGACGGCGACGGCAACCGGATGTGGACGTTCCCGCTGAAGGAGGATCACCAGTATTGTACGCCGGCGATCGGCGAAGACGGGACCGTGTACCAGCCGACCGAGGAGTGTCTCTACGCGCTGTATCCCGACGGGTCGCTGAAATGGCGTTTCAAGGCGCCGCTCTGTTACGCGCCCGCGATCGGCTCCAAGGGAACCATCTACGTCGGGGGGAAGGACGGCCGGCTCTACGCCGTGAACCCGGACGGCACGCTCAAGTGGAGCTACCGCACTAAAGGCGACGTGGATGCCCCCTCCATCGGTCCGGACGGCACCGTGTACGCTTCCTCGGGGGACGGCAAGCTCTACGCGTTCTACGACGGAGAGACGCTCGCGAAGAGCCCGTGGCCGATGTACGCTCACGACCCGCGGCACACCGCCCGGTCGGTCAGCACGGCTCTCTCCATCACCGGAGTGAAGGACACCGCCCGGGACGGCGTGGAGTGGATCATTTTCAAGGACCGTTTCGTCGCGCGCAAGGAGAAGGGCAAGCTGAAGACGTTCCGGGAATTCATGGAGGTGCGGAACTTCGAATTCATAACGGTGAACGGCCTGGCGTTCGACAAGGACCACGTCTGGGCCGCCACCGACAGGGGAGCGTTCTGCTACGACAGGAAGGCCGGCGGGTGGACCGAGTACGCCGTGAACCGCACCCACATAGGGTTCGCCGTCGACTCCGTCGCGGTCGAGGACGACAGCGTCATCCTGAAGATGAAGGTGGACGGGGAAGACAAGACGTACGTTTTCGACACGAAGAAATCGAGCTGGTCGGAGAGGTAGGGGCGCGGTTCGTGACGCGGGACCCTGCTCGAGATCCTGAGGGAATAAGCGGCTATCATTATTGCGATGGCAATCCCCCTAACTACGGAGATCCATTTGGCCTGCTTAAGAGAACTCTCAAGATATACAAGGGAAGATCTCAGTGCCCCCTGAAATGGCCAAAACCCGTCACAGAAGGACGCGTGACAACAGGACCCCTCGGCGTTACTCTAACGGGAACCAACCCGTTCCGTGTATCTCAATCTCGAACGCACTCCCGAAATTGAGGGGATGCTCTCTACGGATGATATCGAGCACATCTCAAAGGTGATTTCCGAGGCCACGGAAGAGCCCCTGATTCATATTCAGCTTATCGCCCCGGGAGTCGTTAGGGTAACAACGGGAATGACTTTTGGAGCTTTCCAGGGCCGCTACAGGACATGGCTTGTCCGCAAGACCGGGGACCTCTGGATACCTGAAGAAGAGGAAGAATGGCATTCCTAAGAGGGCTGTAGCGGCCAAGGGCAATGTGAACCAGCCTCCGGCCGCTGATCCGGCCCTCCGCTTCCGAAAGTCGGCACTT
>CAYMFW010000162.1:0-11023 GCA_964389785.1 uncultured Planctomycetota bacterium | reverse complement strand
TTCAAAAGCCCGGACGTCATGAGCCGTCTGCAAGGATACGTGACGGTGAAATACAGAGCCGAGAATCTCAAGGATCCGGCGGTCAAGCAGGTCCTGGACTATTTCGACGCGGTCGGACTGCCGGCATACGTGATACTCGCGCCTCCCGCAGCCGACACGGAGGGGAACGGAACAAGAGCCGGAGACGGATAGATCCTCAGCAGGCAATCCTCCAGCGTGGGACTCCGCTCCCATTTCATTCCCGCAATACCTGCCGCGCAAGCGAAAAGACTTGCGGACAGTTCTATTTCTAGTATAATGTTTCAAGACTCGAAATTCATGGAGGCCATAACCGAGGAGCAGAAACCATGCCTATATTCGAGTATCAGTGCAGCAAGTGCGGACACGCAGCGGAATTTCTCGAAGACGCAAACGCCAAGGAAACACATGTCTGTCCGAAGTGCAAAAGCACGCAGATGGAGAAGCTTTTTTCGGCCTTTGCGACCGGCAAGAGTGCCGGTTCGTCCGGCAGCTCGTGTACTACCGGAACACGTTCGACGGGCACCTGATCGTTGTCTTAGTTGTCCCGGTCGGGGACAAGAGCTGGTAGTGACGGGTGTATAGAGCATGAAGACTCTCACGGTTGCAGACATTGACATAGGATATCATCCTGACGGTTACAGGATCGACAAGACCGCGTCGGCAATCAACCGGTACACGCAATGGGATATCTCTCGAAACGGTGAGTGGCGGAACCCGAAACCGGTGTGTTTTCATTCCTTGCCGGAAAGCGGATGGACTCGAGCCGTTGGCTTCGACTGGACAACCGATATCGAACCGTAACATCGAGGTGCACAATGGGTGAAATACGCAAGGTGGTCGTAATAGGATGCTCGGGTGCGGGTGCATTGGCAGCCCGCATGACGAAGAAACTGGACCCTTCCGTTGACGTGGTCCTCATCAGAGAGGAAGAAGAAAGGGGGCTTCTGACAAGATGTGCCACACCCTACATATGCTGCGGCAATGTCCTGGTGAACCCTTCCTACAAAGATGATGAGATCTTCACCAGCCAGGGAATAGCGCTGGTAAACGTGAGGGCGGAAAGAATCGACAGGAACAGGAAGACGGTAACCACCTCGGATGGTGAATCCTACGAGTATGATAAACTGGTACTGGCAACGGGCGCGCGGTCTGTCGTCCCTACCGTTCCTGGAGTTGATCTGCCGGGCGTGTTCACTCTCCGCACAAGCAAAGATGCGTTCAATATCCTTAACTGGATGAACGACAAGAGAGTCACAAGCGCCGTCCTGGTAGGAGCCGGAGCCGTGGGAATGGAAATTGCCTATCTCCTTGCCCAAAAAGGCGTCAAGATTACACTCGTGGAAATGCTGGGACATGTACTGCCAAAGGTCCTGGATCCCGATATGAGTGCGGCGGTGCAGGACTATGTAGAAAAACAAGGGGTGGATCTTCGGTTGAAAAGCAAGGTAACGGCGATACGTGGAGAGGATTGCGTCAGAAGCGTGGTATTGGACCCGGACGACGAAGTCGGTGCCGAAATGATTGTCATGTCGGCAGGTGTTCGCCCCCGCAGCGAGCTCGCCGAACGTGCCGGCCTTGAAATGGGTTCACTGGGGCTGAAAGTCAACGGATATCTCCAGACCTCCGACCCTGACATCTATGCCGCCGGTGACCTCATTGAGTATCCGAGCTTCATAACAGGAAAGCCCATATTGGGCCAGTTGAGGCCAAATGCGGTAATCGGCGGGCGGGTGATCGCCAAGAATATCCTGGGGCGGGAAATAGAATACCCCCCTCTCGTTAACGGTTTCGCCACGAAGTTTTTCGACAAGTCCATTGCCGGAACAGGCATTACGGAACAAGACGCGACCAGAGAAGGCATGAACGTGCTGAGTTCGGTCCAGACCTCCGCGAGCAAGCATTCCATGATGAGAGAAAAAAAACCCTATACCGTCAAGTTGATATTCAACACACAAGACAGGAAAATAGTCGGTGGACAGATCGTGAGCGACAGTGAATGTCCGGTCAAGAATATTGACACGATAACTGTCGCCATACGGTCGGGCTGGACGGCGCTGCAGCTTGCCACGCTGCGGTGTGCCGGACAGCCGGAGCTGTCCCCGGACCCCGGCAAGGAACCCCTGGCACTGGCCGCCGAAGAGGTGGACATGATACTATCCCGGTGAAATTCCCCGCATCATGTACTGGCGAATGATGGGGGAACAAAAAAAGGGAGGAGAGCGATGACTATCGGAAGATGCGGCCTTCTCATCATTATGCTTACACTCTGCCAGTATGGGTTGAGGCTTCATGCGAACGAGCCCCTGGAAGAAAAGAATGTCATTATCATCAACGATGAGGCGTTCAACAAAGCGGATATTCTGAAGGGCGTCTCGGATTGCGGTACGTACGACTCTGGTGTCTGACCCACGGAAACCTTTTCCGGTCTGGAAAAACGAATAGAGCGCCTGAAGATGCTGGTGCCGATCCGCCAGTTTCTGAAAAAAGAAGGGATTGAGATAGCCGAAAAGGAGATATCTGCCCGGATAGAAGCCCTGAAAGAGGATCCCAACCCCTTTGGACATTATCCCCCGAAGCCCCTCACCCACGTGATGGTCCGGGAATGCATCACATGGAAAGATCTCCGGCTGATGATCATAACTGACATCGGGATGAGCATGTGGGTACAACGACAGTGGCGACAGCAATTCCCCACGCCTCAATCCTGGAATGCATACTGTTCCGGGAAGTCCGCGGAATTCAGGGATCAATTCGGAAAATTCGCGATTATTCCTTTTACTATCGGCCGTTGGCCCAAAGGCGCCAAAGACGAGGATGAGGCCAAAGCCATGCTCAAGAAGCAGGCCGAGACAGCGAGAACTCGGCTGATGCAGGGGGAAGCAACTGATTTCACAGCGAAAGAACCGAAACCGGAAATACTCCCGTTCTCGTGTTTCGGAGAAGATAACACCCCCGACATAGAGAAACTCGCCGCAGGGCACGTTTCACGACCCCTGGAAACCAGAGATGGCTGGTATCTCCTCAAACGACTTGCGCTGACGGACAAAGATATTGCCGACGTCCTGAAGAATAGGTATTTGTCTGATACGCGGAATGAAACGGAAAATCGGATCAGAGCGGAAACCGTCATCAGGTAGACAGCCGTTTCCCTTTTCCTAAGACTGCCGGGTGCCGTTGAGACGTTCGGCTGCATCGCGACATATCGTTTCGCGGAGACTGCGAATCCGGGGAGTGTCGTCCACGTGGCGCATGATCCGCGAGATGATCTCGCGATCGAAAATACGCTGGACGGTGGCAGCGTAGTGCAGATTGGAGATCCAGGACAGCTGCATCAGCAGGAAATCCCCAACGGATCGGACGCTGCCAAGCGAGCAATTCCCGCAGCTCTCGACTTCATCGATGATTCCCGAAGATACAGAGCGGCCAAGCACAACGCCCGGAAGCATCCGGGGAAGGTCGCGAAAGCCGTCGCGCCCAACGGCATCGAGAACAACACGAAAGATATCCAGCTTGTCGGCGTCCCGAACCAGACGCAGGAAGGGAAGGCTCCCGCAAGAGATTCCTTCGGGAATCGCACGACGATTGTGGTAGCGAATGCCGTCCAGAATCCACTCGCCTTCCACGGCAGGTATATTCAAGAGAAGCCTGGTGCGCGTAGCTACCGCCCAGCCACGTTCACCGTGGTCCACGGAAGCTTCGTCCGAAAATGTGCCGTACTCCAGAAACTGCGAAAACCTGCCGATGTCGTGCACCAACCCAAGAGCCTCGGCAATGTTCTGTTCGGAAACCGGCCAGCCCAAGTCGCAACTGAGCGTCCGCGCTTCTTCGGCAACTCGCGTCGAGTGTCCGACCTTGAGCTCCAGCAAGGGATGATGCCCGCCGTCGGCACTTGCACATGCCGCGAGATAGCCATCGAATTTCCTTTTCAGGATGGACAGATCTTCTCCGGTCACGGGATTATCACTCTGCACATTCCATCGTTCCAGATCTTGTGCTTCCACTCACCTACTTCGAGCTCCTGGTGAAACCGGGCAGCAAAGCCAAAGCAGGTCAGCCCGTCACAGGAATTGTCCGAGCTACCACCACCGGCCTCTCTCCTGGTACGTTGCTATAAATTTCTCTATGCTTCGATCGAAGGTTTGTTCCACATCATTCGGGAAGAAACAAGCCGGCAGTTCGCCCATACCCCAGTGATACCGTATGCAGTCACAGCATACACCCTTCTTACTGCACGGCTCGTAGGTACAGTTACACCTGGATTTGTTCTCGTCAACCCTGCATTTCGCCACCCTCAAAACCCTCCACTCAGATGATTACCCCCGGGTCATAACGGCACCGCACTTTGGACATTGCTTCTGATTACAGGGCTGTCCGACAGTATGCGCAATCTTCTGTCCGCAGCTCGGACACACGCAGCTTCCACCCGGCCCCTGCGCAGTACCGCCCATACGACCTCTGCCGCCGCCGCCTCCTCCTCCTCTTCCCCTTCCTCTACCTGTTCCCGCTCCGCCGCCTCCCGGCGGCCCTGTTCCATCTCCTCTCGGCATCTTCGATTCCTCCTTCCGTTTCCGCGACCTTCCACCAATCCACCTACCTACTCAGCGTGTCTCAACGTCCCGCCTGGTCACCCATCCTCTGATTTCTCCAGTTCCTCTATACGGGCGAGCATTTGCTCCATCTGCTGCTTCAGCGTCCGAGCCTGACCCTTCATCATTTCGATTTCCTGTTCCTTCGTCATCTCCGGTGAAGGACCTGCCACAACGCCGCCACCCATTCCTCCCCCCATACCCATACCTCTTCCCCTGCCCATACCACCGCCCCTTCCCATGCCCCGGCCCATTCCCATTCCGCCTCCCATTCCCGCACCGGCCATAGGCGTCTGACCCGTTGGAGCGGCCGTACCCATTCCGAACTTGGACTGCACGTTGGCGTCTTGAGCCGCCGAAAGGCCGCCCGTCTTGTACAGCTCTATTGCCTCCCGCACGGTTCCGCTCGCGCCGACAACCACCTCTACGCCCGCCGCAGAAAGCGTCGCATATGCGTTCGGACCGCAGTTGCCGGTAAGGACCGCTTTGACTCCCATCTCTGCCATGAGCTGTGCGGATTGAATGCCCGCTCCGCCACCGAGGGCCATGTTAGGATTCTCGAGGGCCTCAAAACTCATGTCATCGAGCTCGACGATCAGAAAACGTTGGCACCGCCCGAATCTCGCGTCTATCTGCGAATTCAGGTCGGCACCGGTTGAAGTAACAGCCACCTTCATGTTCGTTCCTCCTCACCCTGTTCTTGACCTCTTCCGACTCCCCAGGTGGATTGAATGCACAGAACGTGCCAAGCGTTGACCGTGTGTGAAAAATGGTTGTATTCTCATCCGGAAAAAGGACTTGCCGAGTCTGCAGCGACTCAGCCCCGGCAAGCGCCGACACTGCATATTGCAATATCGCTGGAATGACCTGTGCAGAGTGCAACTGTGATTGTTTTCGATCTGAGGAACCGACAGGGCATCACCGATTCCGTCGGGGAACGTCAGGTCGGGTTTGGGATGCCGCCGTAACGCGAATTGTACCTCCGCCGACGGGAAACGTGATCTGAGCCAATTGCAGAATGCAACGTTTCGGGGAAAGGCGCGGCCAGCTTTTCATATTCCTGCATAGTCTCGATTGCCTCCGTCTTTCTGAAGTTATTGACAATGATATACTTGGGATGAATGCCTTTTATTCCTCACCTGCTGGCACAACTCTTGCACGGTAAGAACGTAAATGAGCAGGCGACCGACAAAACACATTTACGGTCCGGTACCCTCGCGGCGCCTTGGACGATCGCTCGGGATAGATCTCGTTCCCCACAAGATCTGCAGCTACGACTGCGTGTACTGTCAGCTCGGGCGTACGACGCAGAAGACCGTCGAAAGGAAGGAGTACATTCCCCTCGAAGAGCTCCTCGAAGATATCGGGCAGGTGACGGCAGCGGGTGTAACGGCCGACTACATCACGCTGTCGGGCTCGGGAGAACCGACGCTCTATTCGAAGATCGGGTCGGTGATCTCGGCACTGAAATCGAGAACGGACATTCCGATTGCGCTTATCACCAACGGGTCTCTGCTGTGGAACCGCGAGGTGAGGGAATCCATTCTGGAGGCGGATCTGATCCTGCCGTCCCTGGACGCGGCCGATGCGGCGATGTTCCAGTATGTGAATCGGCCTCATCCCGAGGTTACATTCGAGCGGTTGATGGCTGGTCTCGCCGGTCTCCGTGAGGATTTCAAGAAAGAAATCCGGCTCGAGGTGTTGCTGATCGCGGGTGTGACGGCCATCCCTCCGGAGGTCGAGAAGATGGCCACACTTGCCTCACGAGTCAAAGCGGACCGGATTCAACTGAATACGGTTACACGGCCGCCGGCAGAAGAGTTCGCCTATGCGGTGTCACGGGAGAGAATGGAAGAACTTGTCGAGCTGTTCGGTGTCGGGGCGGAGGTGATAGCGGATTACCCGGGCGAATGGAACCTCGAGTCGGCGGGGCTTGACCAGCAGGAAGTGCTGAGTCTCCTCGAACGGCGTCCTTGCGCCCTCGAAGACATCGCCGGAGGTCTCGGGATTCACCGGAATGAGGCACTCAAACATATCGGGGCGCTTATGAAAAGCGGCCTGGTCACCACGGAGTCGAGAGAAAGCAGGGTCTACTATGTGAAGAAACGTGATGAAGCGTCCGCGAAGAAGAAGGGCTGACAGAAAATGAAACTTGCGATTGCCAGCGGGAAAGGCGGAACGGGAAAGACGACCGTTGCATGCAACCTTGCTCACGTTCTCGCGAAAGCGGGAAAAGGAGTGGAATATCTGGATTGCGACGTCGAGGAACCCAATGGACATCTGTTTCTCAATCCCGTCATAGAGGACACCCGAACGGTGGGGATTCCCGTTCCCGAAGTAGACGCGGAGAAATGCTCGGGCTGCGGGCTGTGCGGGAAGATATGCCAGTTCAGTGCCATTGTGTGCGTCAAAGAGAAAGTGCTCACGTTCCCCGAGCTGTGCCACGCCTGTGACGGCTGCTTCCTGGTGTGCCCCGAGGGGGCAATCGTTAACAAGGAGAGGGAAATCGGCGTTGTCGAGAAGGGACAGTCGGGCGGGGTACGGTTCGTTCACGGAAAGCTTCGCGTAGGGGAAGCGATGAGTCCGCCGCTCATCAGGGCGGTCAAGAACGAGATGGGGGATTCACTGGTCACCGTCCTCGACGTGCCGCCGGGCACGTCGTGTCCGGTCATCACGGCCGTAACGGGCTCGGATCTTGTCCTCCTCGTCACCGAGCCGACCCCGTTCGGCCTCAACGACCTGGAGCTGGCGTTGGATATGGTTCGGGAAATCGGCCTCCATCACGGAGTGGTGGTGAACCGGCACGAGGACGAAAACAGAAGCGCCCGGGAGTTCTGCGCCGTGAGGAACGTTCCGATACTTGCCGAGATTCCGGACGACCGCCGGGTGGCGGAGGCCTATTCACGCGGCGAGCTGGCGGCACAGGCAGTGGAGGGCTACGCGGAGCGCTTCAGCGCTCTCTGGCAGAAGGTGCAGGAGCTGACGGAAGACAGCTCGAAGAGAGGAAAGTCCACATGAAAGAAATCGTGGTGATAAGCGGCAAGGGAGGCACAGGCAAGACCAGCCTGGCCGCCTCGTTCGTGAACCTGGCGGAACGTCCCGTTATTGCCGACTGCGATGTGGATGCGGCGGATCTTCACCTTGTGCTCACCCCGAGGATCAAGAGCGAGGAAGAATTCAGCGGCGGCAAGCTTGCCCGCATACTTCCCGAGAAATGTACTGCATGCGGCAAATGCGCCGATGTCTGCCGGTTCGGCGCCGTCGAAGAGCGGAACCGGGAAGACGGAGGAAAGAAGTATGTCATAGACCCGATCGCGTGCGAGGGATGCGGAGTGTGCGCCTGGTTCTGTCCGGAGAAAACTATCGAATTCAAGGAAGCCGTCAACGGAAAATGGTTCATATCGAATACGCGATACGGTCCCATGGTGCATGCCAGGCTCGGTGTTGCCCAGGAGAACTCCGGAAAGCTTGTGACGCTGGTCCGTAACCAGGCGAAGAGAATCGCCGAAGAGAACGAACACCCCTACGTGATAGTAGACGGCGCACCCGGCATAGGGTGTCCGGTGATTGCCTCCATAGTGGGAGCGGATCTGGTGGTAATCGTGACGGAACCGACCGTGGCGGGACGCCACGATCTCGGCCGAGTTGCGCAGCTGACGGGACATTTCGACATCCCGACCGTGGTCTGCATAAACAAGTGCGATCTGAACAGGGAGGTCGCAGACAAGATCCGCAGAGAGGCCGGCGAAAGGAACATCGATTGCGTAGGGGACGTCCGCTACGACAAGGCGGTGACGAAGGCACAGACGGCCAGGGCGACGGTTACGGAGTACACGAGTGGTCCCGTATCACAGGAGATAGAAAAGGCGTGGAGACATATCGTCTACGCCTTGGGATAGAGAGCTTCTTGCCGAATCGTACGGGAGGCAGCATGCGTCCGATGGACTGCAAAGATAAGGTCCGCCTTTCAGTAAGCGACGAGACCGGCGTAATGAGGATCAAGCACTTCAACATCACAGATGCCCCGGAGTGTCGGGAGTTCGCAGAAAACCTGAGAAAACGTTTGCTGGGCAAACCCCTCGACGATATTGATGCAAAGGAGATTCGAGAGATGCCGTGCAAGGGCAACGGTCTGTGTGGACGTGTTGTCGCCGATATTGTCGAGGAGTATCAGAACATGCTGAGCCGGGGGGCGAATACGGAATGAAGAAAATGCAAGGGGTGCCCGTGCCGGATTGCGCCTCATGCGAGGCCAAGGATTGCCGGAGCGGCAAAGACTGCTTTGGCACGGCCGCTGAACACAAGAAGCTCTACGAGGACGAACGCATTGCGAGACTCCACAAAGCGGCTTCGGCGATTGAAGCCCGCCATTACTGCAAGGAAACTCGTTTGGGAGAGGTAATCCTATTCGCCGGGGAGTGCGGTTGTGACACGGTCGGATTGGCTTTCTGCATCGGCCTCGAAAGCGAGGCGAAAGTCGTTGAAGAGATTCTGTCGCACCACTTCAAGGTGGTTTCCGCGTGCTGCAAGGCGTGTGGGATCGACAAGAAGACCTTCGAGCTTGAGCAGCTATCATCTGAAAAGGACATCGAGGTGATGTGCAATCCGACAGGCCAGGCCCAATTGTTGGACGAGGGGGGAAGTGAGCTCAATGTCGTCTGCGGCCTGTGCGTCGGACACGATGCCATATTCAGCATGGCATCCAAGGCCCCGGTAGTAACTCTGGTAGCCAAAGACCGGGTCCTTGCGCACAATCCGATGGGCGCGGTCTACAGCAAGTACGTTCGAGGCAGGATACTCGATAGCAGGAAAAGAGATTAACGTGGCGAAGCTGCGCATAAGAAGCCTTTGGAACAGAGCTTGTCCAGTATTCTGACGGTCTGTGCCAACGTTGCGGTAAAAAGCTTCCTGACGGGTGAGATATGCTCATCGTTCGGCTGCGAGTTCTCCCGCAAATCAGGCGGCATAGGGCGGGACCGTCTGGCGGTGGGAGTTCCATGCAGTGCGATTGGTGGGTTGCTGGACACGCTCATTTGACGAGGAATCACCCGTGGTGAAGGACGATCTAATTTTCGATGTCGGCAGCACAGATTTTGACGAACGCGTTCTGAGAGCGTCGCATCACATTCCTGTAGCAGTTGACTTCTGGGCGCCCTGGTGTGCGCCGTGCCGGATGTTGGGGCCTGTTCTGGAAAACGTTGTCCTTTCGTATGAGGGCAAGGTGCATCTGGCAAAGCTGAACCTTGATGAGAATCGCGCCTTGGCCTCCAGATGGAACATACGAAGCATACCTGCCGTGGTAATCTTCAAAGCGGGCAAAGTCGTCCGTAGCTTTGTCGGCGCTCAACCAGAAGCCGAGGTACGAAGGATAATCTCATCCGTTGTGCCGACAGAAACCGACGAACTGGTCCTGGAAGCTGATAAACTGGCTGGAGAAGGCAAATTTGGGGAAGCAGAATCTTCGTATAGAAGGGTGCTCGAGCTGGAATCTACCCATCCTCGTGCTTCGATGGGCTTGGCCGGGCTGCTCCTCGAAAAAGGAAACCGAAATGAGGCCAAGCTCCTGGCCAAAGGTGTGGATTCGGGTAGCGAGGATTACACGGAGGCGCAATCCATACTTGCCCGGATAGAATTTGCCGAGATCTGCGAGGGAAGAGGAAACAAGGAGGCGTGTGAGGAACGCGCTGCAAACAGTCCTGAGAGCCCGGACGCTCTGTTTGAGCTCGCATGTTGTCTGGCCGCAGAGGGAGAGTACAAAGAAGCCTTGGAACAGCTATTGCGGATCGTCGAGATTGACAAGCAGTATCAGGAGGGAATGGCGAAGGATACGATGTTGAAGATTTTCTCGATTGTTGGAGAACGAAGCGAGCTTGCTGACGATTACCGCTCTCGCTTGTCGATGGCTCTGTACTGAGAGAGTGGCCTTCGAGAAACCACCCTGGAAGGGGGAATCGAAGTCGAAAATAGGGTTTGGGTAGAGTTTTCATGACGAGGAAGCGTAACAAGAAGATAGCGATCGCAGCGTTGCTCGGTGAAACCTACGCATCAATCGCTAAGCAGTAGGGACTAACCCGCGAGCGTATTCGCTACATAGTCCATCACAAGTGCGAACTGGCCGATTCGAAGAAATATCATTCCAGGGTTCGGGCTGCATCTTGCAGTACTAGAGAACTGGGGCTGTGCAAAATGCAGCCATATCCCTGCGCGGTTTCGTTTCTCTCCGCCCTTCTGAACCTATTGACAGTGAGATACTTAAGGTCAATGCCTGTTTCCCCTCAACCGTTGGCACAACTCTTGCACGGTACGGGTGTATAATGAGCCGAGGAACCGATGGGATCGCAGGGAGGATCGGTTGAAGAAGAGGATTGCCACGGCCAGGCGAACGGCTTGCTCAGCCGCCGCTGTGGTCCTTCTCC